>URXI01000272.1 GCA_900551775.1 uncultured Eubacterium sp.
ACGAGCCTGAGAAGTTCGAGGGTTTTATCAAGAACTATCAGTTTGCCAGGGATGTAAAATTCTATAGTGAAACGGTGAAGATCACCGTGAACAGCGAAAATAAAGACGTCAGCAAGAACATTCAGTTTGCCAAGACGACGTATCAGAAGATAAAGGACAACCTGGAGTACGAATCCAATGCGTACATCTGGTTTAACAAGTACGGCAATATCTCTGCGGTCATGTTATTCACAGAGACTCGGGTCAGAGATATGCAAGAGTGATGAAAGAGGGCCGAGGCCCTCTTTTCTTTTGCCAATCTTTTGCAGCCGGCATGCCTTGACAGGGATAAAAAATGCCATTATGATAATATTATCATGCAGAGAAAGGGACTTAGGATATGAAGAAGATTGAAAATGTAACGATTGTGGGCATGGGCGCCCTTGGCATATTATATGGAGATTTTTTTGTAAAGAAAATTGGAAAGGATCATGTGACCTTTGTGGCAGACGCGGAACGGGTCGCCCGCTTTGAAAAAGAAGGCGTATATTGCAACGGAGAAAAGTGCAGTTTTAATATGATAGAGGGCGGCAGGCAGGAGCCTGCTGACCTGCTGATCTTTGCAGTCAAGGGAACTGCTTTGCGGGAATCCGCCAGACTGGCGGCTAAGTCTGTGGCAGAAGACACGGTGATCTTGTCCCTGCTCAACGGCATTTCCAGCGAGGAAATTCTGGCGGAGTTTTTCGGAGATGAGCATCTGATCTATACCGTCGCCCAGGGCATGGATGCCACCAAAATCGGCAACAGGCTTAAGTTCTCCAACATGGGGGAACTTCGCATCGGCGTGCCTGACGCAGATCCGCAGAAAAAAGAAAATCTGCAGAGAGTCATGGAATTTTTTGATCGGACGTCCCTGGCGTACACCGAAGAAGAGGACATCAAGAAAAGAATGTGGAGCAAGTGGATGCTTAACGTGGGCTGCAACCAGGTGATCATGGTGGAGGAAGGTTCTTATCGGACCATACAGGAAGAAGGGCCTGGCAGGGAGCGTGCAAAAGCGGCCATGCGGGAAGTGATTGCCGTCGCTCGTGCCGAGGGCGTGCATTTGGGGGAAGAAGATCTGGAAGGATATATGGCTCTCGCAGATACCCTGGATCCAGATGGAATGCCATCCATGAGACAGGATGGACTGGCAAAGCGGTATTCCGAGGTGGATCTGTTCTCCGGCACCCTCATCGAAAAAGCGGAGAGATACGGCATCGACGTGCCGGTGAATCGTGAGCTGAACCGGCGGATCAAGGAGATAGAAGTGGGTTACGAAAGAGATTAGGAGAAGGAAATGCATAAGATTTTGATAGTAGAGGATGATATGGTCATCGCAAATGCCATAAAGAATCACATCGCGACTTGGAATTGTGAAGCCAGGTGTGTAGAAGACTTTAAGGAAGTGATGGCGGAGTTTGTAGATTTCTCGCCGGATCTGGTGCTGCTGGATATCGGATTGCCGTTTTTCAACGGCTACCACTGGTGCACGCAGATCAGAGCCGTGTCAAAGGTGCCGATCATCTTTATCTCTTCGGCATCGGACAACATGAACATCGTCATGGCGATGAACATGGGCGGAGATGATTTCATCGCAAAGCCCTTCGATTTGACTGTACTTACGGCAAAGGTGCAGGCCATGCTGCGCAGAACCTATGACTTCGGTACCAGCAGCAATGTGCTGGAGCACAGAGGCGCCATGTTGAACACTGGTGACGCGACGCTGACTTATGAGGGAGAAAAAATTGACCTGACCAAAAACGAGTTCAAGATCCTCCAGCTTCTTTTGGAGAACAAGGGGCAGGTGGTCAGCAGGGACGACATCATGGTCAAGCTGTGGGAGACAGACAGCTTTGTAGACGAAAACACTTTGACTGTCAACGTGGCCAGACTGCGGAAAAAGCTGGAGGCCAGCGGATTGTCAGACTTTATCAAGACGAAGAAAGGCATGGGATATCTGGTGGAGTGATATGCTGGGAAAATATATTAAGAGTAAAAATAAGTATATGCTTTTGTTTCTGCTGTATCTGGGAATCTTCTGCCTGATTGCCTGCCTATACGATATGCCAATAGATGCCTGCCTATACGCCATGGCGCTGTGCCTCTTTTTTGCCGTCGTCTTCATGGCTTACAGTTATTTCCGCTATAAACAGAAGGCGGAGTATCTGATGGATATCAAGGAGCGCATTCAGTACGGACCGGAGCAGATGCCCAAGGCTGCAAATGGCATCGAGGAACAGTATCAGGAAATCATCCACCAGCTTTATAAGAAGACGGCGGAAGCCATCTCCAAAAACGACAGCAGCATGTCCGATATGATCGACTACTATACTCTTTGGGCACATCAGATCAAAACGCCCATCGCGGCTATGCGGCTTCTGCTGCAGAGTGAAAATAGCTGCCAGTCCAAGGACGAACTGACCATGGAACTGTTCAAAATCGAACAATATGTGGAGATGGTGCTGCAATATTTGCGGCTGGGCAGTGACAGCACGGATTTTGTCATCAGAAAACAGCCTCTGGACGATATTGTCAGAGAGGCAGTCAAAAAGTATTCCACCACCTTTATTAAGAAAAAAATCTCTTTGGAATATCGACAGACGGATGCCGTGGTCATCTCCGACGAGAAGTGGCTCAGCTTCGTCATCGAACAGATTCTCTCTAACGCTCTCAAATATACTTATTCGGGGAAAATCTCCATCTATTTGGATGAGAATCTGCCCAATACTCTGGTCATAGAAGACACCGGAATCGGCATCTATCTGTGCCGTCAGGTGATGAACAAGCTGGGACATACCATGTCCATAGAGTCAGAGGTTGGCAAAGGAACAAAGGTAAAATTAGGATTAAATTATCACGAGATGCGTGTTTACGAATAAGTCTTACGAAATTGTAAGATTCCAATAGCAGATTGTAAGGGAATGTATAGGATTTACGTTCCCTTTTTTGTTAGAATAAGCACATAAGGTAAAGAAAGGGGTTCAAATAAATGACAATCTTAGATGTAAAGAACTTAAAGAAAATTTATACCACCCGCTTCGGGGGAAATCAGGTGCAGGCGCTGTCCAACGTCAGCTTTTCTGTAGAAGAGGGCGAATACGTGGCCATCATGGGTGAGTCCGGCTCCGGTAAGACGACGCTGCTCAACATTTTGGCCGCGCTGGATAAGCCGACCAGCGGGGAGGTATTTCTCAACGGAAAGAACATCGTCCAGATCAGAGAGAAAGAAATCTCAGCGTTCAGGCGGGACAATCTGGGATTTGTATTCCAGGACTTTAATCTTCTTGATACGTTTTCCATCCAGGACAACATCTTCCTTCCTCTCGTCCTGGCTGGAAAGCAATACAAGGAGATGGCGAAACGGCTGAAACCGATCGCTGCAAAGCTGGGTATCGGGGACATTTTAAAAAAATATCCCTATGAGATATCAGGGGGACAGAAACAGAGAACGGCAGTGGCCAGGGCGCTGATTACAAGTCCGCAGCTGATTCTGGCAGACGAGCCCACAGGGGCGTTGGATTCCAATGCGGCGGATGGCCTGCTCAGGCTCTTCGGGGAGATCAATGAAGAGGGGCAGACGATTTTGATGGTTACCCACAGCACCAAGGCGGCAAGTCATGCGAAGCGAGTGCTGTTTATCAAGGACGGTGAGGTGTTCCATCAGATCTACAAAGCGAACATGTCAGATGAGGAGATGTTCGCCAAGATTTCTGACACGCTGACAGTTTTGCAGACAGGTGGTGGAAACCGTGGGTAAATCATTTTCACTGAAGCTGGCAGTCAATAACATCAAAAATAACCGGAAGTTCTATCTGCCATACTTTTTAGCCTCCATCGGCATTATCGGCATGTTTTACATTATCGCATTTTTAGCGCTCAACAGGGGAATCGAGGAGATGTCTCAGTCGCTTGCCATGATCATGAGTTTCGGTGTCGTCGTCATGGGCATCTTCGCTTTCATCTTCCTCTTCTATACGAATAGTTTTCTGATGAAGAGGCGGAAAAAAGAGATCGGAATCTATAATATCCTGGGCATGGAGAAGAAACACATCGGTAAGATTCTGATCATAGAGAATGTGATCATTTCCTTTTCCTCCATTGTCATCGGACTGTTGTGTGGTATTTTGTTCAGCAAGCTGATCTATCTGTTCCTCAGCTGGGTCTTTGGAGTAACACCGCCATTTGGGATTGAGGTTTCCTGGCTCGCGGTCATCGCGTCTCTGGGACTTTTCGGCGTGTTGTTCCTTTTGACCATGATCACCAACCAGATGAGTATTCATCTGGCAAAGCCCATCGAGCTTCTCTACGGGGGAAATGTGGGAGAGAAAGAGCCGAAGACAAAATGGTTTCTGACCATCATCGGTGTCATCTGCCTGGGGGTCGGCTACTACATTGCCATCACCACAGAATCCCCTCTGACAGCCCTCATGCTGTTTTTCGTGGCGGTGGTCCTGGTCATCATCGGTACGTACTGCCTGTTTACAGCGGGCAGCGTGGCGATTTTGAAGGCACTGAAGAAAAACAAGAAGTTCTATTATAAGCCAGCAAACTTTACGGCAGTGTCCGGCCTGATCTACAGAATGAAGCAGAACGCTGTGGGCCTTGCCAACATCTGCATCCTGTCCACCATGGTTCTCGTCATGGTATCCGGTACGGTCAGCCTCTATGTGGGCATGAACGACATCCTGGACGGACGCTTTGCAGGGGATGTGACCGTCGCCGTGACACCTCAGGAAAACCAGCGTATTGCCCGGGAAGACCGAAAGCTGGTAGGTGATACCATCAAGGAAGTCTGCCGGAAAGAGGGGGTTAAGGTAAAAACTTATTACGATTACGAGGCGCTGGTCTTTTCCGTCAAAAAGGACGGCGATAACTTCCGCGCCGGAAAAGATATCGAGGATATCGACTCTGCGAACCAGGTGGCGAACCTGGCAGTGGTAACGGCGGACGAGTATGAAACGATTTCAGGAAGAAAAATATCCTTAGAAAAGGATCAAGTAGGCACATACTCTTACGGCGATGATCTGGCAGAAGACTTCGCCATCAACGATATGCAGTTCCACGTGAAGGAGCGCGTAGAAAAATTTACCGTGGAGGATCTGTCGGTCTATATGACCGACGCCCACTATATCGTGGTGGCCGACGATCAGGTGCTTTCGCAGATCAAAGACCTGCAGGCAAAGGCTTATGGCGATAACGGCAGCCAGATCACGACCGAATTCATTCTGGACATAGACGGCAGCGACGAGGAGAAGCTGGCCTGCTATCAAAAAATGCAGGACGCGGTATACGACTTGCGGTTTCCGTTTGAGTCGATGCGTATCGACAGCAAGCAGGCGAGCAGCAAAGACTTTATGGGCCTTGTGGGCGGATTCCTGTTCTTAGGTCTCTTCCTGGGCATCGTGTTCACCTTTGCGGCAGCTTTGATCATCTATTACAAGCAGATTTCAGAGGGGTATTATGACAAGGACAAATTTGAGATCATGCAGAAGGTGGGCATGAGCAAGGGCGAGGTCAAGAAGACCATAAGGAAACAGGTTCTGATGGTGTTCTTCGTACCGCTGGTCATGGCGGGCATCCATATCCTGGCGGCCTTCAAGATGATTACCCGTCTGCTGCAGGTCTTCATGATGTACAACGTACCGCTGTTTGCTCTCTGTACGGCAGGCACCTTCGTGGTGTTCGCCATCATCTACGCCATCGTCTATGCGGTGACAGCCAGAGAATACTATAAGATTGTAGGATAGAATTGAAAAGAATATAAATTGCGGCGGCTAGAA
>URXI01000273.1 GCA_900551775.1 uncultured Eubacterium sp.
GAGAACAAGGATGGTTTCCAGGTAGTCCTCCCCAGGCGTATGAAGTTTGTTCTTGCTGCTCATTATGCCAGCTTCCAGTTTTTAATGGATTTTTCTTTTTCCCACATAGTTTGATAAAGTGGCACGGTCTGTAATAGTTCTTCATGTTTCCCACAGCCCTGCAATATGCCGTCAGATAGGACTAGTATCTGATCTGCATTTTGGATATAGGACAAAGTGTGTGATACAAGGAACACCGTCTTGCCCTTAATCATTTCTTCTATGCCCTTTTGTATTGCTACGGCATTTTCAGCATCCAGACTGGAAAGCGCCTCATCTAAAAGAATGATCGGGGAATCTTTCAAAATTGCCCTCGCAATAGCGACGCGCTGACGCTCTCCACCGGAAAGGCTTGCGCCGCCCTCGCTGATAACCGTTTGATAGCCCTGCGGGAGCTTTTCTATAAATTCGTGACAGTGAGCTTTTTTTGCCGCCTCTATCACCTGCTCGTCCGTTGCACTCTGGTTTCCCATTCGGATATTATTCATCATGGTATCCTGAAAAAGATATACTTCCTGAAAAACGACACTCACATGACGCACCAGATCACTATGCTTTAATGTTGCCGCATCTTTCCCATTCAACAGAATCCGCCCGTTTTTCGGCGTCACGAATCCCGGAATTAAATTAAGGAGAGTGGATTTGCCGCTTCCAGAAGGACCCACCAATGCAGTGATCGTTCCGGGTTTAGCTGAAAAACTTACATGACTAACTGCGTCACGCTTTCCATCATAGCTAAACGATACATTTTCAAACCGTACATCGGCTTGTGTATCTGCAAACTGTGTAGTTCCCTGTTTTTCATTTTCGGTCGGCAGGTTGTTGATTTCTGCTATATTATCCAACGATGCGTTTGCAAGATTCATCATGGCAAAGGAACCCATCAGAGCTTCCAGCGGACGGTAAAAAATAATACCCATGATTGCAAAAAACAAATAGGTTGCCGGGGCTAATGAACCAGAACGAACCATTGCAATGCCAACACCCAAACTCAAAAACAGGCCCAGATTCAGGCAGATTTTATAACCCATGCTCCAATTCGTCAGCGTCGCTTCATAACGGTCAGAAGCCGTGCAATATCCGTTCACCTGCTTCTCCACGAGCTTACCGGATTGCTCCAGCCGGTATGCCTTAATCGTTTCCATGCCCTGTACATATTCCAGCGTGGAATCAATCATTGCCACCTGCGTATTTTTCTTCTGCTCTCCCAGTTGAACCATGCTCTTTTGAAACTGCTGGTAGAGGATATAGCCGGGGATGATCCCCACAAACAGAAGAAGCGCCATATGCCAGTCCACACTAAGCAGCATCAGAGCAAATACAACCGTCATGATCATGCTGGAAACGAAACCGGCAATAATCTCCATGATATTCATTTCCACGAAACTTAAATCAGTTGTAAACAAAGATGTAAGCTGGCTGATCTTGTCTTTTGTAAAGTAGTAGAGCGGAAACTGTTTGATTTTCGCCGCAATCGAAAGACGTTCATCCCGCATCATGGCATAAGATACCGGGCGCTGTTTTGCAATCGTAAAGTAATAAAAAACAAAATGCAGGACAGTATAGATCAGAAACATAAGGCTATACTGCATCAGTTTTTCCCTTGTAAACGAGCCACCCAAAATATCTTTTATCGCAAGGAACAGCATGAAATATATCGCACCCTCACAAATTGAGGTCAACGCCTGAAACAGCCACGCAAGATAAAGCTGCTTTTTGCGCTCGCCTGCAAGGTCTAAGAATTTCCGTATCATAGCAATCATGCGTTTACACCTCCCATTTTCCATTGATCGGATTGCTCAAAGGCCGCCCACATATCCCGATACGGGGAGCAACGGTTTATCAATTCATCATGTGTGCCGCAGTCAATCACTTCGCCCTGTTCCAGAACCACAATCGAATCAGCTTCCTTGATACTGGAAAGACGGTGCGCTATTACGAGTACGGTTTTTCCCTCTGATAATTTAGCTAGCGCCTTTTGCAGTAAATCTTCATTGTCGGCATCAATGTAAGCCGTTGCCTCGTCAAGAATCACGACCGGCGCATTTTTCAGAATCGCCCTTGCCAATGTGATTCTCTGTTTTTCCCCGCCGCTCAACTTGGTTTCCTTGTCTATCACTGTGTCATAGCCCTTTGGAAGCCGCATAATAAAGTCGTGACATACGGCATCCTTGGCTGCCTGCATCATTTCTTCCTCCGTGGCCTCTGGGTTTCCCATCATAATGTTATCCCGGATGCTCTTTTTGAACAGGAACGTATTCTGGGTCACAAAGGAAATCTGGGACATCAGATCGGATAGCGGAATCTGGTTCAGCGGTACGCCGCCCATACAAATCTGTCCCTCGGTTATATCCCAAAACCGGCAGATCAGGCTGGCCGCTGTACTTTTGCCGCTGCCGGAAACACCGGCGAGCGCCGTTACTTTTCCGTCAGGAACAGTAAATGAGACATCTTTTAATACCGGCTGTTCTTCCCCATAGGAAAATGTAACGTGTTCAAACGCAATCGTGTGGTCGGCAAGTTCTGCCTTTGAGGTCGTATCCGCCATTTCATCCAGCTTCAGAATTTCGTCTATCTTTTTTGCAACAGAGGCGTTCATGCCGATATAATCAAAGTTATTAGAAACAGTTTCCAACGGAATCAGCATGGCAAGCCCCATAAACAGATACATAGTATAGCTGGCCGCTGTCACGCTGCCGGAGAGGTACATCAAACCGGCAAGCGGAAACAGGAACACAAGGTTGCTGTTTAAGTCGGTATGATTGAAAGCAACATATTTCAAGCAGCTTTGGAACCACTCTGTTACAACGGTGCTGTAAGTGCGGATGCTTTCTGACAGGCGGCCATAAGTGGATTCGTCGGCAGCAAATATCTTCAGTTCTTTCATACCGTTGACATATTCCACCGTCTTAACGCTGACATCGGCAAACGCCTGATTAAATTCGTCCATTTTTTTCATCTGAACGATAATCATAAGAATACCGACAAGAATAAACAGAACGACCGGAATCAGCATGATACCGGCTACCCTGATGTCCAATATCACCAGCAGGATTTCCATACACAGCGGTACAGCGAGGCCGGAAATAATCTCTGGAATGTTATGGGCGTAAAATGTCTCCAACTGTTCCATATTGTCCATAATGATCGTTTTGACCTGCCCGGATGCCGTTGTTTTCACATAGCCCATTGGTAAGCGGGCAATTTTACGGAACAGCTTTTTACGGGTTTCCCCCAATGTCTGGTAGGCTACCTTGTGAGAGATTTTTGTGCCGGTTCCAAACAGCAGATGTTTCAAAATGATTGCTGCGGCAATCAGGCACACATATTGAAAAAGGTTCTCTGTCCGTTCATCCAGGAAACAGGTCACAATACCCCAAACGCCTAAATAGGGCAGGATGCCGCACAAAACAGACAGGACGCAACAGATCACCGCACCAATCAGGCGGCGCTTATTTCTCTTATCAATTAGTCCAAACAGGGCTTTTACATCATCCATTACAATTCATCTCCTCCTTGTGGAATAGTGAAATCCCAAAATCTGTCCGATATTCCATTTTGCCAACCAGATATAACAGTAGTTCCATGACTTTAATGCGCATAAGATAATTGCGGTACTGTTCCGGCAGCAAGAGCAGTTCGGTAAAAATATGCTCCACACTTTTTGTTGCGGGTGCTATAAAGCATCCGCCCGCTGTAAAAAGTCCTTGAAAATCCATGTCCTCGTCAAACGCGATTGTCCCCAGCATGATATTCAGGCTGTTTATGATCTGCGGCAGATAAGCCACCACTGAAACACCAACAAAAGGTTCTTCTCCAAAATCACAGCTTTTCAGGTGGCTTGCACCATTGAAAACAGAAATATAATGGTCGCTCATAATCATCGCTGGCTGGTCGCTGAACAGCATATTCACTCGCCCATGAAAGCAATAGGTGACTTCAATAAAACGATCTATACATTGGATATTTTTTTGAATTGGAGTTGTGATATGAACATTGCTATAAACAATTTCAGCACCGGGCATCACTTCAAAACTCTGCATGGTGCCCTTCCCAAATTTCGGAGAAATTGTATATATCTTTGAATCCTTTTCAACGGAACAGTTACCAATCAGCTCATGGAAGAACAGGAGGTCATTTTCCATTCTCCTCAAGGTTCTGCCTCCTTTCTGACCGCAAGAAAAAATCATGTAGTCGATGCAGATTGTCGGGGGAAAGTGGGTAATCTTCCTGCTGTTTTCCGTTATCTAAATGAATCACTCTTGTACAGGCTGCCGCTAAAAATTCGTAATCATGGGTTACAACAAAAATTACCTTTCCCATTTTGGAAAGCGTTTGAAATAACCCCGCAACCTGAATCATGCTGTCATAATCAAGTCCGCTAGTTGGTTCATCAAAAATTAAAACATCCTTACGGCATACCATACTGACCGCCACGGCTGCACGCTGCTTCTGCCCCCCGGAAAGTGTATTGGGATGATGAGTACGGTACTCATAAATACCCAGCCGTTCCATTGCCTGTTTTGCTGCATCCAGATCAGGATGCTTAATTCCAAATACACATTCCTTTTCCAATGTATCGGCAAATAACTGATAGCTTACGTCCTGCATCACCATATAGGAGCGTTTTAACCGGCTCTTTGCGTTCAGTTCTTTACCATCCCAAAGAATTTGTCCCGTACAGTTTGTGTGCAGGCCGCATAGTGTTCTGGAAAATGTAGATTTCCCGGCTCCGTTATGGCCGATAATTCCTATGATTTCTCCCGGTGCCGCACTCAAATTCAAATCGTCCAGAACCAGTTTTTTCTTATAGAACAAGGATAAGTTCCTGACTTCCAAAATCGGCTTTTGAGAATTTTCAGCAAAGGCCCTTGGCTGTACCTTTGACAAATCTAAAGCGCGAAGTCCCATACTATGCCGCTGTTCTTCAGGAATAGAAAGAAACTGGCTTGGAGAAAACACAGCAGATATAGCCCCGTTTTCCATATACGCAATGCGGTCAACTAATTCCCTCAGATAATAAATCCTATGTTCTGCAATTAGAATGGTCTTGCCTTGTTTCTTTAGGAGTTCAAGTGTACGCCGCAAATCCTCAATAGCATCCATATCCAGATTGGACGATGGTTCATCTAACAAGTAAATACTCGGAGACATAGCATAGATGGACGCAAACGCCACCTTTTGTTTTTCACCGCCAGACAATTCAAATATGCTTCTCCCCGTCAGATGTGCTATATCTAAATCCGCAACTGTCTTTGAAATGCGTTCTTTCATTTTTTCCCTTGGATAAGTCAGATTTTCCATTCCAAAGGAGATTTCACTGTCTGTATCTACATTAAAAAATTGAGAGCGTGGATTTTGGAATACAGACCCCACATACTCGGACACTTCATATATGGGATAATCCTGTATATTTTTACCGTCAACATAGGTTGTTCCGGTGACTTCTCCCGGATAAAAGTATGGAATCAGGCCATTCACAAGACGGGTCAATGTGGTTTTCCCACAGCCGCTTCGCCCACACAACAGCACACACTCGCCTTTGTTGATTGTCAAATCAACATCGCGCAGTCCGCCATTTTGTAATGATTCCTGATAGGTAAAAGAAACCTTGTCAAAACGGATCATTAGCCTGCACCCCCTTTCAATTTCAGCCAGATTGACACTGACATAAACAAAGTGAACAGGATAAAGCATACGGCATCCGCAATACTAAAGTGGATTTCCTGCAAGCAGGTTCGGGGCTTCGGATTTTCCAG
>URXI01000274.1 GCA_900551775.1 uncultured Eubacterium sp.
ACTGGAAGGAAACACCGATATTCCGGCATCGTTCCAGGGCGTTCCTATCACCATGACTGCAGCCGCGCTCTTATCCCTTGCATTCATGGGATTCGGCGGATTAGTGTAGTATAAGGAGGCGAGTTAAGAAATGATGGATATTTTAATACCGGTATTGCTGGTAGTAGCAATGGGTTTCATCTTTGCCGTCATCCTGACTATTGCGTCAAAGATATTCTTCGTACCTGTGGATGAAACGGTTACAAACTTAAGAGCCGAGCTTCCGGGAGCCAACTGCGGAGCCTGCGGATTCGCCGGCTGCGACGATTACGCTGCCGCATTGGCCGAAGACCCTTCCATCGGAACATCCAAGTGTCCCGTAGGAGGCGCCGACGTTGCCGCCAAGCTGGCAGGCATACTGGGCGTAGAGGCCGGAACGGCCGAGCCTCAGGTGGCGGTGGTAATGTGTAACGGTAACAATCAGGCTGCAAAGAAGCTGATGGAATATCAGGGACTTTCGACATGCTCTGCTGCAAAGCAGCTGTTTGGCGGACTCAACGTCTGCTCTCACGGCTGTCTGGGTCTGGGCGACTGTCAGGCAGCTTGTCCTTACGGCGCTATCCAGGTATGTGACGGCGTTGCAGTGGTCAACAGAGATATGTGCGTAGGCTGCGGTATTTGTGCAAATACCTGTCCTAACCGCGTTATAAGAATAGCCCCTGCTAAGAACAAGGTTATCGTACAGTGCCATTCCACCGATCCGGGAGCCAAGACCAGAAAGGCCTGCTCCAACGGATGTATCGGATGTAAGAAGTGCGAAAAGGCTTGTAAGTTCGAAGCGATCACTGTGGAAAACAACGTTGCCCGCATTGATCCTGAGAAGTGCAAGAACTGCGGACTCTGTGCAAAAGAATGTCCAACTGGCGCAATCAACAACATGAGAGTGAAGAAAGCACCGGCAAAACCGGCTGCTCCAAAAGCAGAAGCTCCAAAGGCTGAAGCTGCTCCAGAAGCAAAACCTGAAGCATAAACATCATATTTGAACCAAAGGGCTGTCCGTTTAAGGGCAGCCTTTTCATTTGCAGTTTTTGGAGAATTCTTAAATAAAATTGAGATTTATATTTAGTATTGACTTTAATAAAATTAAATGTTATATTTAAATAAATTAAAGAAAGGGGTGAGGGGATGCTGAATATCTGGAACATCAGCTTTGAAGCTGGACATATCGGGATCATTGGAATTTTCATCTTGCTGGAAGCGATTTTTATTATAAAAAGGAAAAAGGCGGAATGGATCTTTCCTGTGATAATTTTGATCATTACAATGGCATTCTGCATCCGCATGTCCTTTCTTACGACTTCTAAGAATGCGCCAAATTTGGGAACCTTTCCACTTAATGAGGGTTCTCCGCGGGCGGAGATTACAGTATTGGTATCCGCACAGCCCAGAAGAGAGGTCATTGCAGTCGGTCAGATCTTTGTAGGTGACGCCCTCCATCGGGAGTACATCAATGTAGATATTCGCAAAGACAAGGTTGTGGGTACAGAGAAGGCGCTCCCTTACAAAGCTGAATTGGAAGATTGGCTGGAAGATAAGGACGGGAGTTATTCGGGAACTTCCCTGAAGTACCTGGAACTTCGAGATTTACATGATGAAATGAATATGCGGATGAGCGAAACTAAATTTGCCTTTTTCGCCCTTAAATTCAATCTCGTTCGTTATCTGCTTCCTGTATTGATTCTGCCTTTGATGTATCTGATCAGCAGATTTAGGAGAAAGAAGAAAAATTCGTTAAACCAGACTAAGCTGGAAGATTTATAAAGGAGACTCACCATGGGACTTAAATTTTTTCTAGGCATCGGTGCCACCCTCATTATTGTTTATCTGGAGGTGCGGTTATCTTCAAAAAAGCAGTCATGGCTCGGACTCATTCCCATCGTCCTCGTTGCAGCTTTGTTCTTATCCATAACCGCCGGGGCTTATCGGGAGACAGATCATTATCATACAGCTTCCGTATCAGGGGAACTGCCCAACGGCTGTATGGCTGGCATAGAGCTTACACTCAATGAGAAGAAAGAGGTCGTTGCATCTTCAGGCATAGAGATTACGGACGAATCGGGAGAAGTCATGGAGATTATTTCTACTGATCGAGAAGAGTATCAGGTAATACAAAAACGCATCGCACCCCAATTTACAGTAAAAGAGAATGTCGCAGATTGGTCTGATATTGAGAACGGTGTTCACTACGGCAGCCAGACCATGTCCCGGAGCGCTTTTCTATACTTTATGATCATTGTAGAAATTCCTTTGATTTTGATCTATGGGATTCGGCGTTATCAATATCGCCGAAAGAAGCGGCTTGCGGAACTTCGTGAAATGAACATCAAGCTGTTATAATAAGAGAGCGCAAAGGGAGGGGAGAACTATGATTGTGATCAGTGCCATTGCCATTTTGATACTCATTTCAATACCGGTCATCAGCATTCTGGCAGAGCGGTCATTTATCAGGAATAGGAGCAAGTGGGAGAAGATATTTCCTGTCATTGCCACCCTGGTCTGCGCATTGTTGGTTCTCTCCACTGCCTGGGGGACAACCGGAAGCAGAGGAGATATCGATATCAATGTAACCATCGGTGATGAAGAAAACCCATTGGGATCAGTTGGCCTTCTCCATGACAAGAAGACAAGACAGATCACGGCCATCGGCCAGATGATTTGTGGCGAAGGTGAAAATGCTGAATACGTAGACCTGCAGTTTGAAAATGGGATTCTGACAGGCAGTGAGGAAGCGCTGCGATATAAAACACAAATCGAGGGGGCGTTGAAACCCTTCCGGAAAGGATTTACCGGACAGTCTGTGACCTTCGGAGAGTATGAAAAGGAACGAGAGGCGCAATCCAGGAAAAGAATCTTCAGGGCAGATGGCCTGCTCCATGGACTGAGATGTTATGTGTATGCACCTGTCGCGGTATGGGCGATGTACCTTGTAAGCAAGTGGAGACGCAGGCGCCGTAATCAGGTAGAAAAAATGAAATTAGACGATTTATAGAGGAGACAATTATGGGAATCGAAATTGTGCCATCCTGGATGGAAAATTTAGAAGAAGAGGACATGGTGTTCATCAAAAACTTCATACTGACCAGCGGTTCCTTAAAAGAGATGGCTGCAACTTATGGGGTGACCTATCCCACCGTCCGCCTTCGTTTGGACCGGTTGATCGACAAAATCAAGGTGCATGAGGATCAGGATGCGGAACCCTATGTGAAGCTGATCAAAAAACTTGCCCTTGATGACAAATTGGATTTTGACACCGCAAAGCTTTTGATCAGCGCCTATAAAAAGGAGAAATGATATGACGGTATCGGGTATAGTAATAGGTCTTTATGCAGTATTTCTTGGCATTCCTTTGATGATTTGGCTGCAGTACCGGCTTTCCTCGACGAAAAGCCCTCTGCCGGGTCTGGCCATCATTGCGCTGCTTAGTATCGCCTGTATCAGCTTGACAATCTGGATGCATTACGAGGTGGCAGGCTATCACGACGTTATTCTGACAGAAGCGTTATCTAAGGGGAATAGAGCCGAAATCACGATCAAATTGGACCGTGAGGGAAAGATTCTCGGCGCTTCTAATTTAATCATAAAGAATCAAAGTGATGAAATTCTTAACAGTGTCGTCCTGGACGACAGGGGATACGGAGCGCTAATCGCAAAAATGACAGAGGGCTATGATCTTGATGAACATACGCCAACACTCGATGAGGCTGATATTGAGAACGGATTCAGAGGCTGGAACGGAATCTACAATCGTAATTTCTTCCTTGGCAATATGGTTTTGGCAGATGTGCCGCTTTTCATGATCTATCTGTTGAAACGAAGGCAGATCAGAAAGAAATGTCAAAAGGAAGAACTCAATAAAATGCAAATAGAATTATTATAAGGGGGAATCATGATGTCACAGTTAACAGTTCAGCTCATCATCCTGCTCGTATTCATCCTGACTTGGGCAGGGATTATAACAATAGGGGTATTGTTAGTAAGACACTTTATCAGGAAGCAAAAAAAGTAATCTGCATCAGCTTTGAGCCGGACGTCACTGGGTCCGGCTCATGCAGTTTTTGGCATATTTGATCTACAGCGCTATACTCTCTGTCGCCACATTCTCGCAGAAAGCACTGTCGTGCTCGACAAACAGCATGGTCGGCTCATGGGTCACCATGAGATTCTCAATCTGCATGCGGGAGATGACGTCGATGTAGTTGAGCGGCTCATCCCAAACATACAGATGCGCCTTTTCACAGAGGCTGGCTGCGATGAGCACCTTCTTCTTTTGACCTGCGCTGTAATATTCCAGCCTCTTTTCAAATTGTATTCTGGAAAAGTCCAGTTTCCGCAGAATTGCTTTGAAGAGGGTCTGGTCGAGAATTCGCGTTGCAGCGTAGTCGTCCAGGGTTCCCGACAGACCCGACGTATCCTGGGGCACATAGGATATTTTCAGCCCGCTGCCGATGCGAACCGTGCCGTTAAAGGGGATATCAAAGCCGCAGATCAGCTTGAGAATGCTGGACTTGCCGCAGCCGTTTCTGCCCTGCAAAGCGATGCGGTCGCCGCGTCGCACGTCAAAAGTCAAATTGCGGAAGATCTGATTTTCCCCTTGGCTGCCTGTGCGCCGATATGGCCTTTGTCCGGTTTAAATCCGGCGTCTCGTCCTGTGTTGTGGCTCTTTCGCTTTTCGATGGTATCTGACCAGCGGGCCGTTCTGCGGGCTGCCGCTTCCATGGACTTGATATTCTTCATCAACTTTTCGTTCTCTGCCATCTCGTAGCTGTCCTGCAGCTGTTTGTTATAGTACCAGGTGGAAAAGTTCCCCTTTTGAATGTCGATGTTGGTTTTGTTGATGGAGAGAATGTGGTCGATGCAGGCGTCGAGGAAGACTCTGTCGTGGGAGACGAGAATGAATCCCTTCTTGCGCTGCAGATAGCTGCTGACCACCTGCCTTGCCTCCATGTCCAGATGGTTGGTGGGCTCGTCGATCAAAAGGAAGTTGTTTTCCTTGAGGAAGAGGGCGGCCAGCAGGACTTTGGTCTGCTCGCCATTGGACAGGGTGCCGAAGGGACGGTACAACACTTCGTCAGAAATGGCAAGCTCGTTCAGCTCTCTTGCAAGCTGCCAATACGCATAGGATGGGACGACCTGCTCTACCACCTCGATTGTGGTAACTGATTGATCAGCCACTTCAAAGGGGAAATAGTCGAAATGGACCTTTGCAGAGATCTGCCCACTGTACTCATACTTTCCCAACAGCAGGTTGAGAAAGGTGGTCTTTCCTCGTCCGTTTCTTCCCGTAAACCCCAGTTTCCAGTCCGTGTCGATCTGAAAGCTGACGTTTTCAAAGATATTCTCATAGCTGCCGTCATAGGCAAAGGTTAAATTGTTCACGTTAATTAAAGACATAAAAACACCTCCAGGCTTTTCAAATGCAATGAAAAAGCTGCGAGGAAAGTTCTTCTCGCAGCTTAAAAGCATTATAACCCCGAGGCGCAAAGGTGCCCCCAGATAATCTATATTAACTGATCAGATCCGTAAACTTTCTCGCAGTCTGCATGACGAAACAAGCGGGGCCTTTTGCCGCTGCCATAAATTCCTATCATGCATGTAAAACTTAGCAAGAAAAATTACGCATCTTTTCACCTCAAATCTTTTCATATTCCTTTGAGCATTATAACAAAGAAGATGGCGCAATGCAAGGGGAGTTTGTGGAAAGAACACGGCAAACGCATGAAAGGTGCTTCAACCAGTCTGCAGGTGCAATTTTTACTGT
>URXI01000275.1 GCA_900551775.1 uncultured Eubacterium sp.
TCTTTGAACCGCCGAAAGTAATGTAAGCGACAAGGGCTGCCATGACAACTGCCGTCACCCACACTGGAACGTTAAAAGAAGTGTTCAACGCCTGTGCGCAGGCATTCGCCTGCAGGCAGTTTTGTGTCATAGCTTCTGCTGCGATGAATATGACGCCATAAATCAGGCCAAAGGCTCTGATATTGAACCGCTTGCCAAAATAGTAAGCGGCGTTGCCTCGATACTCTCCGTCCCTTACTTCCTTGTAAAGCTGTGACATAGAGCATTCAATAAAGGATGTCGCTGCGCCAAAGATGGCCACCATCCACATCCAGAAAAGCGCTCCCGGCCCGCCAAAGCAAATCCCTGTAGCGACGCCGGCGATATTGCCGGTTCCTACACGGCCGGCGATGGCCAGACAAAAAGATTGAAACGAGGAGAGCCCCGTATCGGATGACTTACTGCCAAAAAGCATCTTTACCATGATTTTGATGTGCCTAAGCTGCGGAACCCGCAAAACGATGGTAAAAAGCAGCCCACCGCCCAGGCAGAGGATCGGTAAAGGTGTCGCCCACAAGATGTCGTTCAACGTGGTCACGATAGAATTAAACATAACTTAACCTCCTAATTAAATGATAATTGCTGGTACCAGATTGATAACGGACGACATAGAAAATAGCAATAAGCGTGCCAAAGGAAAGTCATTGACACGCTTATCATGCGTCTGCTTCAAGAATCCAGTTGCATTTACTGGACCGAAGATTATTCAAAATATTTTTAATTCTCTCGGATTCGTTCGCAAAAGAGGAAGATTATGTCAAAAAGGCTAGAAATTTGGGCGATTCCAGATTGCATCAAAAATGCACCCCTGCATAAAAAGGTGCAACAGTGGGTGCAACAATTGAATGCAATGAATTGCATTCAATCCCATATTCTTTTATATCAATTCCATTCAGCGCAAAATAAAAAACCACCGATACTATTGAATTTTCAATGTATTTCGATGGTTTTTCTATGGTGCGCCTAACAGGATTTCGTGTCCGCTTCGCAGCCACCGTTCTGCGGCTCCTCTTTCAGTCGCCTTGAACCGCTCGCTATTGGCAAGTTCTCTGGACTTGCCAATTTCACCCTCGCGCCTTTTCAGGTTCGAATCCTTCAATTCCTATGCGCAAAAAAATAGATAGGCAGGAGCCTATCTATTTTTGGTGCGCCTAACAGGATTCGAACCTGCGACCTTCACATTCGGAGTGTGCCACTCTATCCCCTGAGCTATAGGCGCATATGATTTTAGTGATTCAACGCGTTCATTATACCACAACTTACACAAAAAGAAAAGTTCACTTTCTAATACTTTTTAGATTGCCCTTTATCCTATATTCGTTCAAGATGCTTCAATTTCAAGCTGACGATCAAACCAGTTTTACTGCTGGTCATGTTACGCAGATTTTTCTAAAACAGCCATTTCTGTTATGCATTCCACCTCAAAACCTTCTGTTTTGCTTAACTGACTCCACATCCAGCCCTCTGTGTTACGCAGATTTTTCTAAAACAGTCATTTCTGTTATGCACTCTGCCTCAAAACCTCCTGTTCTGCTTAACTGTCAGGCAACTGGAATGTCTCTCTGTAACATCAATCCAAGGTTGGTCAAAAGAAAACTCCCATACCCGGCGGGCACAGGAGCCATCTTTTATCTTTTATCTAAATTGTAAACAATTATGCACTTTGTTCGTCGGACCTATCTGCATCGTCCTTGATCAGGTATTTTTCCCATGGCATCGAAACATCTTCAGCTCTTCTTTTGTAGTTCTCAATGATAAAGTCTCTCTGTTCTGCACGGTTAGATTCGATTCCTTTTAAAATTCTGTAGATCGCCTTCATATCTGACACCTCCCCTTTATATCTCTATTTGTCTTTTTTTCATGTTCATAGTATAATACTTTTATCAATACATGTAAAACGAGAAATTCCGCTATCAATTTACAGAAAAACTTTTATCCTACAGGAGGTACTATGAATAATCCAAAATACAACGCATTTCTAAAGGTGGCAGAGGTGGGCAGCATCAAACATGCCGCCGATCTCCTGGGCTATACGCAGACGGGTATGAGCTATCTGATCAATACCTTAGAAGAAGAACTGGACATCAAGCTCTTTGTCAGAAATTATGGCGGTACCATCCTCACTGCAGAAGGCAAGGAACTGCTTCCCTTTATCAAAGGGATCTGCAACATGGAAAATCGACTGTACAACAAAGTCAACGAACTGAAAAACCTGGACTCAGGCCGTCTCATCGTGGGAGCACCTGCCAGCGTACATATCAACTGGCTTCCCGGTATGATCAAAATGTATTCTGCCCTGCATCCGGGAATCGATATCGAAATCAAGTGTTGTGACGACGCTAACCTTCTAGAAGAGATGATTTATGACGGCGACATCGACTGTGGTTTTATCATCATGCCGCCAAAGAAAAAAATCGAAACCGTAGAACTGATTGACGATCCCATGGTGGCAATTCTGCCTATGAATCATCCCCTCGCCAAAGCCCCATTTTTTCCCATCGACGATCTGGACAAATATCCCTACATCGACACCACGGTCAGCACCGACTTCGAAGTCCACGCCGTCTTCGCCAGCCATGGGAAAAAAGCCAATATTGCATACCGCCTGGACAACGAATTCAGTATTCTGTCCATGGTAAGCCAGGGGTTCGGATTCAGTCTCTATCCCGAACTGCTTCTGAAAAACATTTCCTTTCCATTCATTAAAAAAAGGCTGGAAATTCCAGCCTTCAGAACCATCGCCTTCGCCGTCAGATCAAAAGCGACCTCTTCTACTGCAGCGCTTAACTTCTTAGACACCGCGCAAATATGGCTGCGGCTCAACGAAGGCCGCAGATAAATTCAGTTTTTGTTACAGACCCAGTCCGAAGTTTTCCTTTACCCTCTTCATAGTTTTGACCGAGATGGCGTTTGCTCTTTCAGCGCCATCCCGAAGGATATCGAGCAGCTCGTCAGAATGTCTGATTTCTTCATATCTTGCTTTGATCGGCGCCAAGGCTTCTACGGTAACCTCTACCAGATCTTTTTTAAAGTCCCCATATCCTTTGCCGTCGTATTCTTTTTCCAGTTCATCCAGGGATTTACCAGACAAAACGCTGTAGATATTCATCAGGTTGCTGATCCCCGGCTTATTCTCCACATCAAATCTGACAATGCCTTCCGAATCCGTCGTTGCCTTCATGATGGACTTTTTAATCTTTGACGGATCGTCCAGCAGGGAAATTCTGCTGTGAATGTTCTCGGCGGATTTACTCATTTTCTGGGTAGGATCGTCGAGGGCCATGATTCTTGCACCCTCCTTCAGATATCTTCCCTCTGGAATGACAAAGGTCTTTTTCCTGGTATTATTGATTCTCGTCGCAATGTCGCGGCAAAGCTCAATGTGCTGCTTCTGGTCATTGCCCACAGGTACCACGTCTGTGTCGTAGAGCAGGATGTCCGCCGCCATGAGAACGGGATAAGTGAACAGCCCTGTCGGCGCTGATTCCTGGTTTTTGCTCTTGGCCTTGAACTGCGTCATTCTGGAAAGCTCTCCCGTATAGGAATTACAGGTCAGAATCCAGGAAAGTTCCGCATGTCCCGGTACATCTGACTGGACAAATACGATGGACTTCTTTGGATCCACACCTACTGCCAGATAGAGAGACGCCACGTCCAGGATGTGCTCCTTCAGTTCTTTGGGGTCCTGGGGCATTGTGATGGCATGCATGTCTACGATACAGTAGATACACTCATGGTCCTCCTGCAGCTCAACAAACTGCTTCAAAGCGCCTAGATAATTACCTAAGTGGATATTTCCTGTCGGCTGTACGCCGGAAAACACTCTTTTCATCTTTCTTCCTCCCTTAATTGGAATATACATATTTTACTATATTTCAACATCATTGTTAATATCTATTATCAAATATTCTCGTCGTTTTCTTTTCACTTCTAGGAAGTTCGCCCATGACAACGCCCATCGGCTTGATCTGCAGTCCTACCTTTGTCTTAAACGCAGCGCCGACTTCCTTTTCGACAGCCTTTTTGTCTGCCCCGTCTTCTGTTTCAAAGAACAGGGTCATGATATCTTTGCCGTTCATGTGGTCGATCATCACCTGGTACTCACTGCTGACGCCTTTGACATCGCGGAGAACGTCCTCCACCTGTCCTGGATAGATGTTGACACCCTTGACTTTGATCATATCGTCACTTCTGCCGATGATGCGGTCGATTCTCGGGAACTTGGAGCCGCAGCCGCACTTCTCAGGAATGATTCTTGACAAATCGTGGGTTCTGTATCTGATCAGAGGCGCGCCCTCTTTGCGCAAGGTCGTGATGACCACCTCGCCGATTTCTCCATCCGGAAGCACTTCGCCGGTTTTCGGATCGATAATCTCGATATAGACAAAATCGTCCCAGTAATGCATCGGTTCGTCTTTATGGCAGCTGATGCCGATTCCCGGTCCGTAGACTTCGGTCAATCCATAGATGTCGTAAAGTTCCACGCCCAGTTCATCTGCAATACGATTTCTCATCTTGTCGCCCCAGCGCTCAGAACCGATGATGCCTTTTCTCAGATGAATTTTTTCACCGATTCCTCTTTTTTCGATTTCTTCGGCCAGAAGCAGCGCATAGGAAGATGTCGCACAGAGTACGGTGCTCTTGAGGTCCACCATCATCTTCAGTTGCTTTGCCGTATTGCCCGGTCCCATAGGGATGGTCATAGCGCCAAGCTTTTCTGCGCCCAACTGGAAGCCGATGCCTGCTGTCCAAAGTCCGTATCCCGGCGTAATCTGAATTCTGTCTGTGTTGGTGATGCCCGCTGTCTCATAGCATCTCTCGAACATCAAAGCCCAGTCTTCCACGTCTCTCTTTGTATAAGGGATGATGATCGGCGTGCCTGTCGTACCAGAGGACGAGTGGATTCTGACGATTTCTGCATCCGGCACTGCCTGAATGCCCAGGGGATAAACCTCTCTCAGCTCATCCTTTTCCGTAAAAGGAATGGCTTCGAAATCGGCCTGTGTTACCAGGTCTTCTGTATTTAAACTAGCGAATTTCTTCTGATATAAATTGCCGTCATACTGTTTTACCTTGTTGATCTGTCTCTTGATAAGATCGTATTGTTTGTCGTTTAACTGCATTGTGTTTACCTCTTTTCTGATATTCTTGAGTGGGTATGAGGCAATAAAAAAGCCTTTGCCCCATAACGATAAGGGACAAAAGCCATGCTTCTGCGATACCACCCTAATTCGCCTGCCCTCACAGGCAAGACGCACTCTGGACATACTAACATATGTCATTCGATGTCACGGTCGAATCCCGTCTCCCCTACTCAGCTCTCCGCCTTTCGGTTTGCCCTCCCGAGTCCATTGGCTGCCACGTCCACTGCTGTAATCTCACCATCTACAGCTCTCTCAAAGCGACCTTTGCCAGTTACTACTCTCGGTCATCGGTTTTGATGTTTTCTATTCATTTCTATATTTAGGAATTCTAACACAGCTTTTTGGCAAAGTCAAGAGCAAAAATTGTACTTTCTCTCAAGTTCTGCATCATATATGTAAAAATGCCAGTATCGACCTGTTTTGACCCTTTTATGACACTTTACGCACTCTAGGAAGAAACTCTGCCTACATAACATGGGGCTGTCGCATTAAGGAAGAAACGGCGTAAAGCATTGTTTTCTGAATATGTTACGCCGTTTGGGAGCAGATTTAGCAGGCAGATTCGCTGCGTTTCATAGGAAA
>URXI01000276.1 GCA_900551775.1 uncultured Eubacterium sp.
CCAGAGAACAATGCTTTACGCCGTTTCTTCGTTAATGCGACAGCCCCTTGTTTATAGTTTCTCATACAGGCAGTCGATCACGCCATTCTTTGCTACGTTCTTAACCAGGTGCAGCTTGATTTCTTTGTTCTTGTCGCCGAACAGTCTCTCGCCGCCGCCGAGAATAATCGGATGTATCGTCAGATGGTATTCGTCCACCATATTCTCCCTGATAACCTGATTGGCAAGATCAGAACCGCCGCAGATCCAGATATCTTTTCCATCTTTCTGCAGCAGTTCCTGTAAAAAAGTGCTCATTCTGGAATCCACGAACTTGATATTTTCTGTATCCTCTTCTGGCAGATGGGTGATGACATAGGTAGTCATATCCTTATAGGGCCAGTTTGCCGCCCCGCCCTTGTCCATAATTTTCTTATAAGTATTCTTCCCCATGACGACCGTGTCCACGATAGACAAAAATCCGCTCTTGCCGTAGTCGCCCTGATAAAACTCACTTTCGCCATTTCGCCAGTTGGTTCCGCCGTCTTTATCCGTAATATAACCATCAAGGCTTACCGCCATATACAAAATCACTTTCCGTTTCATATTGAATCCTCCGTTTTATTTATACTGTGCAAGTATTTTACACCTTAAATAAAATTTCGTCAATATGAATTTTTATGCATTCAGTTATTTTATTGTTTTTTCTGCCGCCTCTACCAGGTGTTTCATCAAAAGTGTGGTAGTTACACTGCCCACACCGCCTGGCACTGGCGTGAGGGCGGATACGATATCGCTGACAGGCTCAAAATCCACGTCTCCCAGCATTTTTCCCTCTTCATTGAAGTTGATACCTACATCGATGATCACCTGCCCTGGGCTGACCATATCCGCCTTCAGGGTCCCTGCGTGGCCCGCAGCAGCGATGATGATATCTGCACTTTGGCAGATTTCCCTCATGTCCTCCGCCGAGGTCCTCGTGTGACAGATGGTAATCGTAGCGTTTTCTTTGAGAAGCATCATCGCTACAGGCTTTCCGATCACCATGCTTCTGCCGATGACTGCGATCTTTTTTCCTTTGATTTCAATTTGATAATGTTTGAGGATTTCGATGCAGGCTTCTGCCGTACAAGGCGCGAAGCCTTCCTCCTGCCCAAGAAAGAGTCGTGCTAGGGAAGCATCAGCAATACAGTCCAGGTCTTTCTCCGGACAGAGGGCATTTCTCACCGCATCTGCGTCGATGGTTTTTGGCAGAGGCTGCAAAAGCAGAATCCCGTGTATTTTCTCGTCGTTGTTGATCGCTTTGATGACCTCAATCAGATCCTCCTGTGCGATATCTGCCGGACAAATAAACTTTTCTGGCTGAAGTCCCAAAGCCTTTGCCTTTTTAACTGCACCGTTTTCGTAGGCGATGTCACTTGGGTTCTCCCCTACTCTGACAATAGCCAGAGTTGGCACGATGCCTTTCTCGTACAAAGCCGGAGTCCGTTCCAGAATCCCCTGATTGATCGCGTCCGCCACAACTTTTCCTTTTAGTAACTTTTCCATAGTATTCCTTTCTAGTCTATCTTCTCAGTTCGTGAAATACAGAAGCGAAGATCTCGTCCGCCTTCATGGTATATTCGCGGAGCATCTCGTCTGCTTCGTTGTCGATTCTCTCTGCCAGTTCCCGATCCTTCATGGACTTGGTATTGATGAAGACATTGAGACTGGCTCCCTGCAGGGCCGACTTGCAGAAGATGACGCCCACCCCTGCATCGCTGACAGCCAGGCGGCTGCCCTTTGCTGCGAACTCTCCCTGCAGGTCGATCACCTGGCAGCACTTGTGCATGATTTCAAGAGGCACTTCTGCCGCATCCTTCAGAACTTTTGCCATAACCCGGTCTTTTTCTGCCTTCTCTTCCTCTGTATCTCTCGGCATGCCATAAGCCTTCGACAGTGGTTCAAAGACTTCCGCGTCTTTTTCAACCAAGGCCAGAAGCTCCTGCTGCAGGGTTTCTGCCTTTTCCATCAATGCCTTGATCTCTTCTTCCACTTCCGCGTATTTTTTCTTTCCTAAGGTCAGCTGCCCCACCATGTTTCCAAGGGCAGTCCCCAAAGCGCCTGCCAAAGCAGATGCACCGCCGCCGCCAGGAACCGGTGCTTTGCTAGATAGCACTTCTACAAATTCTCTGCAGCTCTTATCTGTAAAATTCATCACTACACCTCTCTACATTCTAAAAGACAAAGTGTACGATGCGTACACTCTGCCTCTTCATTGATCATTTAGAACAATCCCGTAATTTTTCCTGTATTATCTACATCGATTCGCTCTGCTGCCGGTACCTTTGGCAGACCAGGCATGGTCATGATGTTGCCAGTCTTTGCAACGATGAATCCTGCTCCGGCATCGATCTTCAGATCCGTCACTGTAATCTGGAAGCCTCTCGGCGCTCCCAGCAGGGTCGGATTATCAGAAAAGCTGAACTGGGTCTTTGCCATGCAGACCGGTACCTCATTGAAGCCCAGATCTTCTAACTGTTTCAACTGTTTCTTCGCATTTCCCTCAAAGATCACGCCGTCAGCTCTGTAGATCTTCTTGGCGATCAGTTCGATCTTTTCTTTGATGGATACATCTAGAGGATATACGAACTGGAAGTGGTTCTCCTTCTCGCAGAGTCTCATCACTTCTTCTGCCAGAGCGATGCCGCCTTCGCCGCCTTTGCCCCATACCTGGCTCAATACTACGTTAACGCCCAGCTCTTTGCACTTATCTTCTACTAATTTCAGTTCTGCTTCCGTATCCGTCGGGAATTCGTTGATGGCAACTACCGCTGGCAGGCCAAAGTGCTGCGTCACGTTTTCTACGTGCTGAAGCAGGTTCGGCAGTCCTTTTTCCAGAGCCTCCAGGTTCTCAGCAGCCAGATCCTCTTTTTTGACGCCGCCGTGATACTTGAGCGCCTTGACCGTGGCTACGATGACGCAGGCAGACGGCGTCAGACCAGCCTTCCGGCATTTGATGTCTACGAATTTTTCTGCACCCAGATCTGCAGCAAAACCAGCCTCGGTAACTACGTAGTCTGCCAGCTTCAAAGCCATCCTGGTCGCCATGATGGAATTGCATCCGTGGGCGATATTGGCAAAAGGTCCACAGTGGACGAAAGCCGGCGTCTTCTCTAAGGTCTGTACCAGATTCGGCTTCAAGGCATCTTTGAGCAAAGCTGCTGCTGCCCCCTGTGCTTTCAGATCGCGCACAGTGACTGGCTTATCGTCATAGGTATATCCGACGATGATGCTTGCCAGTTTTTCCTTTAGGTCATCGATATCTTTGGATAAGCACATGATGGCCATGACCTCGCTGGCGACAGTAATCTCAAAACCGTCTTCTCTTGGAACACCGCTCATCTTGCCTCCCATACCGTCTACGATATGTCTCAGCTGCCTGTCATTCATGTCCACAGCTCTTTTCCAGGTGATTCTTCTCGGGTCGATTCCCAGTGCGTTACCCTGTTGAATGTGGTTATCCAGCATTGCGGCAATCAAATTGTTCGCCGCGCCGATGGCGTGAAAATCTCCAGTGAAGTGCAGGTTGATGTCCTCCATCGGAACTACCTGGGCATATCCGCCTCCAGCTGCGCCGCCTTTGACGCCGAATACCGGTCCCAGGGATGGTTCGCGCAGGGCGGTCATCACGTTGACTCCCAGTTTATGCAGGGCGTCAGCAAGACCTACAGAGGTCGTCGTTTTGCCTTCTCCCGCCGGAGTCGGTGAAATGGCAGTGACCAAAATCAGCTTGCCGTCAGGTTCATCTTTTTTATCATCTAAAAGATTGTAGTCAACTTTTGCCTTATAATTGCCGTACTGTTCCAGATATTTCTCATCAATTCCGCAAGCTTTGGCAATTTCTCTGATGTTGGACATTTCGACTTCCTGTGCAATCTGAATATCGCTTTTGATTTCCATGTTGTGCTCTCCTTTTCTTTACTTCTCTATTATATTTTTTAAAAATGACTTTCGATGGATGGGGGTGATCCCATGCTGCGCAATCCCTTCGTAGTGCGCCTTGGTTCCATATCCCTTGTTGCTGTCGAAGGCGTAATAGGGATACTGCTCATGATAAGCGATCATCTGCCGGTCTCTGGTGACTTTGGCTACAATGGACGCTGCCGCGATAGAGATGCTCCTGCTGTCGCCTTTGATCAAGGACCTCTGCGGTTTTTCTACCGCATCGATTTTCATGGCATCAAAGAGGACAAAGTCAATCTCCTGTCCTGCTTTTTCCCACAGCATCTTCTCTGCGTTTTCAATGGCTTCGATCATGGCTAACTTGGTGGCTTCCAGAATGTTGATATCATCTATCACCTGTTGGTCTTTCTGCCCGATTCCGTAACAAACTGCCTTTTCAAAAATCGCACCAAAGAGCTCGTTTCTCTTCTTCTCAGAAAGCTTCTTTGAGTCGTCCACGCCCAATACGTCAAAATCCGCAGGAAGCACGACTGCTGCCGCAACTACCGGGCCGGCCAAGGGCCCTCTGCCGACCTCATCGACACCGGCTATGTATTGAAAACCTTCTGCCTGCAGTTGATTCTCTATGGTTTTCAGTTCTTCCAATCTGTTTTTTAAAAATATCTCTCGTTCTGCTTTTTTCACTGCTGCACCTGTTTTGACAATTTTTCTAAAGTGATGTTCCCGATTTTGCCGCTTCTGAATTCATCCAGTACGGTGCGGCCGCACCGCTCATAGTCGATGCGTTTTCCCGGCAGGATGAATCCTCTTTTGGAAGCGATGTCTTCCATGGTGGCAAGTGGGGTTTCTGATATCTCTGTCAGTTTATATCGTTCCATCAGTTCTTTCGGATATTCCGCCTGCAGGACACCGATGAGTTCCATCGCCAGAGTCGCCGTATCGAGAATCTCGTCCTTAATAGAACCACAGAAAGCTAAATTGAGTCCAGCCTTAGGATCTTCGAATTTAGGCCAAAGGATGCCCGGCGTATCCAGTAGCTGCATATTATTTGTCAGCGTCAGCCACTGCTTGCCTTTCGTAACACCAGGACGGTCTCCCGTCTGCGCGCTCTTGCGGCCGGTCATTCGATTGATCAGGGATGATTTCCCCACATTGGGAACCCCTACAATCATCATGCGCAGCGGCTTCTTTCTGATCTGGCCTTCGTTTTTCCGATCTTGTTCTTTCGCGAGCAGCTTGTACAGCTGATTGACGCCTCCGCCGCTCATGCAGTTCATGATCAGAACCAGGCTGCCTTTGGCGGCAAAGTAGTCAGACCACTTCTGATTCTCCGTCTTGTCAGACAGATCGCTCTTATTCAGGATGATGACCCTCTTCTTATCCTTGACAATCTCGTCGATAATCGGATTCCTGCTGGAAATGGGGATCCGAGCGTCAATCACCTCGATGACCAGATCCACCATCTTCAGGTTTTCCTGAATCAGTTCTCTGGTCTTCTTCATATGTCCCGGATACCAATTTATATTTTCTATCATAAAATTCCTTTCTAAAATAGCTGTTTTCTTCAATCGAAATCCTCTTTAGTATACCACTTTTCGCCGCTTTGTGGCTATATGTTTTTCAGTTTTCCGGACAAAATACAAAATGATATTAAAAATTCGCACCTATTTAGGAAATAATCATAAGTCAGTCTGTAGATGCAATTTTCACTGTATATGGAGTTTACTAGTATTTTTTATACTCATTTTTGCAAAAACTGCAAAAAATCGCGGATTTGGAAAAAATGATTTGATCAAGCAATTGCAAGGGTCTGCGCCAT
>URXI01000277.1 GCA_900551775.1 uncultured Eubacterium sp.
TGTGTGTGAACGGTCAGCCCCGTCTCAGCGCTTTGCTGGTGCTGGACTTGCTGGCCGCGGCGGAGGTAAAGATCTGGTACGCAGGGGATTTTGATCCAGAAGGCCTTTTGATCGCACAAAAAATCAAAGCTTACTACCAGGGGGAATGTGTTTACTGGCACATGTCGGCAGCGGATTATGAGGCCGGCAAGTCCGGGCAGAAAATCTCGCCGAGACGGATGAAAATGTTAAGCCGCATCGCAGATCCCCAGTTGATTGAAACCGCCGAAGCCATAAGGAAAGCCGGCATGGCCGGTTTTCAGGAGAACATCTGTGAACGGTATTTAGAAGAGAAAGAGTAGCTATAAAAAGTTATATGTGGGAGGCGAAAGTAAATGCTGGTAAGTGAACGTATCTTTGCATTGTTAGAAGAAAAAGGAATGTCACAAAAAGAATTTCTGATTTGACGGGAATATCCCAAAGCACGATTAGTGACTGTTCACGCCGACGCAGCCAGACGCTATGACGATATTAAAAAAGTTAAGAGAAAGAGGAGGAATTTAATCAAAAACTCTCACTGACTCCCACATTCATTTTGCAATCTTTGTCGATTTACGTTATACTACGAATATAACGTGGAGGCTAGGCGCATGAAGATAAATGAAAAATTGATCAGGCATTTGACGGAGGCAAAATACTTCAATGCGGATAATGCAGGCCGGTACCTGTTCATTATGCGCATTTTTTAATGCATGTAACGGAAAGCCTCAATACTGCATAACTGCTGCGGCGATGAGAGAAGAAGGAAGGTAGTATATGAAGACGTATCAGATAAAAATTGCAATCAAAAATTCCCATCCGCCTATCTGGCGCAGGGTGCTGGTGCCGGATGGTTTGACTTTTTCACAGCTTTCGCTGATCATCAACGAGGCTATGGGGTGGGGCAGCGAGCATCTCTATTGTTTTTCATTTCGCAATTTGGGAATTGAAATCGAAGAAAGCGCCGAAGCTGAGCCGTGGAGCGTCTTTCGGTATGAAGTCACCTTAGATGCATCAGAGACCTACATCAACGAATTCCTGGAGGCGGAGAAATGGTTTTCCTACACCTATGATTTTGGGGATAATTGGGAGCATCGCATCGATGTAGAAAAAATCTACGAAGAGCTGCCGGTTACTCATCCCGAAGTCATCAAGTGGAAAGGAAACTGCCCGCCTGAGGATTCGGGAGGGATCTGGAATTATGATCCGGAGGAAGGAAACAGTGAGCAAAGCCCATACGATCAGGAGGCGGTCAATGAATTTTTCAAAGAGAACTGCCATGTAATCTGGGGTGAGGGAGAGACCCGCACACAATGGGAACTATTTGAAGGGTTCTGGAAGGGGGAGACGGGCTTAAAGGCTTCCGCCGATGCAGAAAAAGCTGACAAAATCGGCAGCCATGAAGCCAGAGGACTGGGATATTTTGAACAATCCATGAAAGAAATTTTTGAGAAGATAGAGGTAGAACCAGCGGACTATCTTTCCGATATTCTGCGTGCATTAACCAAGGATGATTTGAAAGAAAGAGCTAGAGAGCTGGAACTTACAGGGGTCTCTTCACTGAAAAAAGATTTGCTCATCGCCAGGATCAAAGAAAGGATGCTGGAGCCTGAGATGATGAGAAGAATCTTCTCCCTTTTGTCGGATATGGAAATCGAGGCCTTTGAAAAAGCTGTGGATGAGGGAAACTCCCTTAAAGTGCAGGCGGAAGAATACCGGATGTATGTGACTTTGCTGCAGGGGGCATATATCGGCATGACTATGGACAGCCGCATCGTCGTTCCGTCAGAGGTGGCGGAAGGGTATGCACAATTGAATACAGAGGCGTTCCATCGTGAGCGTAAAGCCGTAAGCTGGTTAGATGCATGTCTTCGATTTGCGGCAGCGTTTTATGGCATCGTACCTTCTGCGGTTTTGCTGGAGATGCTCAACCGAGGCGAAGGCAGTCAATGGGATCAAGAAAAATTGGAAGACTATTTTCAACAGATCCCTGCCATAATGAATGAATTTGTTGTCGAGAATGACGATTTCGTCTACAGAGAAGTCGCATCTAATTCCGATTTGCGAAGAACCCTGCTTGCGGGGCAGGCAGACAAGGAATTCTATATTCCGACTTGCGAAGAAGTAAGGGAATTTGCCCGATATGATTGTTTTGTCAGTGAACCCTATACCATGAAACTAATCGAGTTCCTGCGCCACAACTGCCGGGAAACTCTTTCAGCAGCGGAAGCGGAAAACGTAATACACCAGATACAGATCGATATCTGCATGGGCTGTGAAATGCAGGATGTCATGCGAACTCTGGATTTTGCCGGTGTTTACTTATCGGATAGGAACTACGACAAGATGATGGACATCGTAGGCAACATGTGGAACCATACGAGGATGCTGTATAACAGAGGATTTACGCCAAAGGAACTGTCCTCTGGTTACATCCCGGTGCCAGTTGTCAGAAGTGGGCGGAAGATCGGACGGAATGAGCCGTGCCCGTGTGGCAGTGGAAAGAAATACAAAAATTGCTGTGGAAAGATGAACTAGTGGAATCAATGGAGGGAAACATGAACAGAGGAATCACCCGCCGCGAGCGGGAAGTGACGGACAGAAACGAAATCATAGAAATTCTGGAGAAATGCAGGATTCTGCATCTGGGCCTTGTAGACGGCGACATGCCCTACGTGGTGCCCATGAACTACGGTTACACCATGGAAGGCGATCAGCTGACCCTGTACATGCATGGAGCGGCAAAGGGGCGCAAGACTGACGTGATGAAGGCGAACCCCAATGTGTTCTTTGAGATGGAATGCGATGTAACGCCTTTTGATGGAAAAGCAGCCTGCCAGTACGGCACATCCTACGCTTCCATCATGGGCGAGGGCAGAGCCGAGGTTTTGGAAGACGTAGAGGAAAAGAAAGCGGCTCTCTCCATCTTTATGAAATCCCAGACAGGTCGCGACTTTATTTTTGAAGATAAGATGGTCTCTGTGGTCAACGTGATCAAAATCCATGTGACAGACTATACGGCAAAGCGCCGGCGGCAGCGCAGCGGGGCTGAAAGAACAGAAAGGAGACTTCTGATGTTGGATCTTTTGTTGATCAACGGGACAATTATCACCGTTGATGAGAATAACACGATTATCCCCAAAGGATATATCTCAGTGCTGAATGGGGACATTGTCGATATTGGAGAGATGGACAAACTGCAGGCATTGCCAGAAGCGAAAAAGACCATGGACTTGGAGGGACATGCGGTGCTGCCGGGATTGATCGACGGCCATGGACACGGCGGTCACTGTCTGACCAGGACTTTGGCGGAACACATGGAAGAATGGGACGATATCGCCGAGCACATCTACTATTCCTGTACTGACGAGGAATTCTGGTATCATGAAGCTGTCTTAGCGGCGGCAGAGAGAATCAAATTTGGCACCACCACGGCGGTGTCCATGATTGGAAGCACACCGAGAATCGATTCCATTGCGCCAGTTGAAGCCAACCTGGCTGGCTCCGTGTCCACGGGCATCAGACAGTTTTCTGGTATCGGCTCTGCTGATGGAGCCTGGCCAAAGAAAGCGAGACAATATGGGGAAGACGGCAGCTTTGATGAGGTGAGTATAACACCCGAGTCGGCGATACCAGTTACCGAGAAAGCTGTAAAACAGCTGCGTGACAAATATAAACGGGGTACTTGTATCGTCGCCCCTGGACGCATGGGTGACAGACCCAATTTGAGCCGTGAGACGAACATTTTACAAAATAAAGAGATGTATCGAATTGCTGAAGAATATGATGTGCCCCTCCACACCCACGCCTATAGCGGTGATGTAAAATTCCTGTATGAGACCAGCCCGGAGGTTTTGAACCCGTCCACGTCCCTTACCCACAGCATCGGACTCAGCGACGAAGAACTGGATATTCTGGCAGATACGGGGGCTTATGTATTCCATGGACCGACAACCTACTCTAATGCTGTCGGTCACTGTAAGGTGATGGAAATGCTGGAGCGCGGGGTAAATCTTGCCGTAGTCACGGACGGGACAGCACCAGATCGCAGCTATGATCTTTGGAGAGATATGAAAAATGTCCAGATGCTTCAACGTTTTCGCTTCCGCGACGGAGGGCTGCTGCCTTGCGGAAAGGTGCTGCGCATGGTGACCATGGAGCCGGCAAAGGCGCTGGGGATTGACAAGATAACAGGTTCCTTGGAAATTGGCAAGCGGGCGGACATCATTACAGTGGATGTCATGCAGCCTCATCTGGCGCCTTTTGGTGTCATGCCTGTCCAAAGGCTGGTATATCACGCCATGGGACAGGATGTGGATCACGTCATTATTGAAGGAGAGCTTGTCATGGAACATCGGGTTTTGACAAAAGTCGATGAACAAAAGCTCCTAGCGGACGCAGAAAAATCATTTGCTAAGATGTTTGAGCGGCTGCATCGGACAGATGTGATTGAAAATCCAAAGCTATATGACTTGCGACAGTATTAACCAGTCGATCAAAAAAGGAGTTATGACTATGACCAAATGTACATGGTGTCAATCGGACGCCCTTTCAGAAACCTACCACGATGAAGAGTGGGGAATCCCTCTCCACGATGATCAAAAACACTTCGAATACCTGATGATGGAAGTTATGCAATGCGGTCTCAGCTGGACTTTGATGCTGAAAAAGCGGGAGACCTTCCGAAAATGTTTTGATCATTTTGATTATGAAAAAATCGCAGCATATGACGATGTTAAGATTGCGGAAATTATGGCGACGGAAAATATGATCAAGTCGGAACGAAAGATTCGGGCGATCATAGGCAACGCCGTCAGATTCAAGGAGATTATCGCGGAGTTTGGCAGCTTTGATGAATTCCTATGGGCTTATAGCGGATACAAGACCATCGTCTACAAAAGCCATCAAAAGCAGCACGTGGCGTCAAATGACCTGTCCGACGCAATCAGCAAAGAGTTGAAACGGCGGGGTTTCAAGTATCTGGGGTCGATTACTGTCTACTCCCACCTGCAGGCCTGCGGCATCATCAACGACCACGAGGAGAAATGCTTTAGATATCAATACATTATGGAACATTTTCCGGTGGAGATAAGGGAGTAAATTTTAAAGAATGGGCGAGCAAAATAAGACGCAGGTAATTAAATATAGAGCGTCTTTCTTGAAAGAAGGAGACGGATTAGCGCTATGGTATCGAGGCGGGCGAATCACATTATCAGACGATCGTTTTGTGCTCAGCATCATGGGGATAAAACGCATATCGGTTCTCTACAAAGAAATTTTGAAAATTGAGAAAGAACGCGATTGCTTGCTTAATTGTATTGTCGCACACTGCATTCATTATCGCATTTATGTACAAGTTTCTACGGGTAACAGAGATAAGCTGTTTGATGAGCTCAAGCGCAGGATGAGAGCCGTTTGGGAGGCGTAAGCCAGATGAAATGAACTCAAAACCAATTATCACCATCTATGAATCAGCCAAAACGGCGCAAAGGTCTATTTTTGACACCTCGTGCGCTGTTTCTCTTCCAGTCCTCTGCCAGCAGAAAGGATTTAAATGGTAGTTTATTACAATATAATCTAAATATGAAAAATAATGGATGGAAAATTAAGGAAAATGATGGCTTGGAAAGCAAAAATACTGTCTATTGGGCTTCTTTCTCACTAAAATCGTTGAATCTGTCTTCAGAAACTGCATCCAAACGGCGCAAAGCATCATA
>URXI01000278.1 GCA_900551775.1 uncultured Eubacterium sp.
AACTGTCTGCCATTGCCGCCGTAAATTTCACCTACATTCAAATATAGTCCCGTTTCCTCGCGTATCCACTGGCAAAGCTCTGTTGCATCTTCTGTAATCCTGCCAAAATCCAGCCACATCAAATAGGTTGCATGGGATGGGACCACACCGACCTCTGGTAAGTTTTCCGCGACAAATTGGCATACCCGCTCCTTGTTCTGCAGAATATGTGCACGCAAAGCATCCAGCCAATGTCCTCCTTTGGTAAAGGCCGCCACTGCCGCATCGATGGCAAAAGCGCTGGGCTCAGCAGCATCACTGACTTCCAGGGCTTTTTTGACTTTCTCTCTCAGCCTCTCTTCGGGCACGACCACAGCGGCAGTCTGCAGGCCAGCGATGTTAAAAGCTTTGGTCGGCGCAATACAGGTGATGCTGTTATGGGCACAAATCTCAGATACAGAGGCAAAAGGCGTATACTCATATCCCGGATCTGTCAGGTCGCAGTGAATCTCATCAGCGATGACAGTCACCTGATGTTTTTGGCAGAGTTCTCCGATTCTTGCAAGAGTTTCTCTGTCCCAGATGTTCCCCGTCGGGTTATGAGGATTGCTGAGAATCATCAGCGGCGTCTTCGGATCGGCCAGTTTTGCTTCTAAATCCGCATAATTAATCCAGTATTTACTGCCGTCATACTCCATCCTGCTTTCCACAGCCACCCTCTCATTCTCCTCAATAGAGATGAAAAAGTGGTTGTAAATCGGTGTCAGCATCAAAATCTTCTCCCCTGGTTTGGTCAACGCTCTGATGGTGCAGTCAATGGCAGGAATCACGCCTGTACAAAAGCGCAGCCACTCCTTCTTTATTTCAAAACCGTGGCGGGATTTCCACCATCCCATAATCGCTTCATGCCATCTGTCCGGTATGATCGTATATCCAAAAATTCCGTGGCAAACCCTTTCTTTTAATGCCTCTATAATCTCCGGCGCGGTCTGAAAATCCATGTCCGCCACCCACATCGGCAGTTCCTTTTCTCCCACGTCCCATTTCAGCGAATCACTTCCCCGTCTATCTATTATTGTTTCAAAATCGTATTTCATATGTCTGCTCCTTCCCAAATTGTAAACTACAAACATTGTACCACAAAATCCGCTCTGGATAAACAAAATGAAATTCTCAAATATTCTGCCGCCATCTGGAATATACATAGATATCATACGATAATATTACCTATTTAAAGGAGGATTCTAATATGTGTACCGCAATGACCATGCAGTCACTCCATGGGGATACTTATTTTGGTCGGACGATGGATTTTTCCTATCCCCTTGATCCTGAACTTTTCGTCATCCCGAGAGACTTCGAATGGAACAATCTCCTGGAAACCCACAAGATTCGCACCCAATACAGCTTTATGGGAATCGGCCAGGATATTTCTCCGATCATTTTTGCCGACGGCGTCAACGAGATGGGCTTCGCCGCTGCTGCCCTTTCTTTTCCCGGTTACGCCCATTATGACGACATTGACGCCATAGATCCATCGAAGATCACAATGACCGCATTAGAGCTGGTCAATTTTTTGTTGAGCGAATGTGCCTCTGTGGAAGACGCGAAGGCCATGCTGCCTTCCGTTCAAATTGTAGGTGTCAAAGACGCTGTCACCAATTCTATTGCACCTCTGCACTGGATCATGGCAGATCAAAACGGACATTGCATGGTTGCAGAAAAAATGGCAGACGGGCTGCATCTTTTGGATAATCCCATCGGTGTCCTGGCGAACAGTCCCGACTTCAACTGGCAGATGACAAACCTGCGCAACTACTTAGGAACCTCCGTCACCCAACAGCAGGAGGCTGAGTGGAATTCAGTCAGGCTGACTCCTTTTGGGCAGGGCGCAGGCATGGCAGGGCTGCCCGGTGATTTTACCCCTCCCGCCAGATTTGTCAGAACCGCTTTCCAAAAAAGCCATACGCCCCTTCCGACAAAGCAGGAAGAGGCGATTGTTACTTGTTTTCATATTATGGAAAATGTAAGTATTCCAAGAGGCACCGTCATTACCAGCCGAGATGCTGCTGATTATACCCAGTATACCGCTTTCATAGACCTCGCTTCCAAAGAATACTTTTTTAAAACTTATTATAACAGCCAGATCGTCTCGGCAAAACTGCCAGAGATGACGGAGGCAAACTCTGAAATACTCACTTTTGGCAAACTCGTCAGGCCGGTATCCTTTGACAATTGGAACAGCTAACCCCGCTGTTCCTTCTTATTTTGCGCCAGCATGAAGTTTTCCATCAGTTGGCCGCGGCAGAGGTAAATATTGCTATAAGCCCCAACGCAGGCAAGAAGCTGAGGCATTTTTACGCTCAGAAATTAAGCGGATTTTAGGGGATGTCAGGATTATGTATGTGAGTTAGTGAAGTTCTTCGTGTAAGCCCGTCAAATCCAGAAATTCCTTCTCCGCCTGCAGATCATGTCCACGTAAGTCTCTTGTATAGCCAGCGACGATGTATTCATTTTTGTAAGACAGACGTATCAAAACAACCTCGCAGGGAATCAGTTCTCCATTCAGTCTGCAATGCATCCAATAAAATATCGATTCACCCTGTTCAAAAGCTTCCCGGATCTTATCCTTTGCCTTCTGCATCGATGGCTGCCCATCAGGCTGAAATTCCGGACTCAATTCAAAGAAGCGGTCGAGATATTCGGCTTCCTCCCGCAGTCCAAAGAGCTTAACTGCTGCTTGGTTGCACTCTACATTTTGATAATTCTGATTCCATAAATTAAGAGCTAGCGGCACAGCGTCCATCATCGAAAGCAGCAGATCCTTGTCCCCGGACATCCTCAAATATTGAGAAGGGATGTTTTTCGGAGCCGCCTTCGCGACCATGCAGTCTGGGTACTCTATGAATTGCTCTTCGAAATTCTCTGGATCCACAGGTCTGGATACGTAAAAACCCTGCAGGCTGTCAGCGCGCAATGCGCTGACAGCCTGCTGCTGCACCGCAGTCTCCACACCTTCGATGCACACCTTCATGCCTGCCCTATGGCATAAGCGGATCACTGCTTCTACAAAACTATAATTATAGTGGTTGGCGTTGAGCGATTGTACGAATAGGCGGTCAATTTTCACTACATCAATATTGAACTCCGTCAGCCTTCCCAAAGACGAATAGCCCGTTCCAAAATCATCCATGGCAATTCTGCATCCTAACTCATGGAGGCAGGATACTGTGGCCGCAAGGTTCTCTTTGTTGGTTACAAAGTAGGTTTCCGTCATCTCCAGCGTCAGACACTGCGGCGGCAGTCCGTATCTTCTCAACTCTTCTTCTACCACAGAAGCAAAACCGTCGTCTTTGAACTGGCGGCAGGATACGTTGACGTTGATGGTAAAGTCATCAATCTTTTCTCTCCACCGTACACAGGTTTTGATCGACTGGGATAAAACCCAACGCCCCACCGGAAGAATCCAGCCGGTATTCTCTAACAGCGGGATAAATTCGTCTGGTCCCAAAGCACCGTAAGTATCGCTCTGATACCGCAGCAGCGCCTCAGCACCGATTACGGTCAGATCCGTCGCATCTGTAATCGGCTGATAGGCCAGATAAAATCCCCGAAAATCTTCCCGCACACTGACTGCAAGTTCCTGCAGGATTTTTTGTTCGCGCACTTTATAGTCCAGCATCTCCGGCGCAAAAAACACACAGCGGTTTTTACCCATGACCTTGGCTTCTCTCAAGGCGATTGCGGCACACTTCTCGACATCTTCTTCAATCAATCCGATTTCAGAAAAACATACTGCACCTGCCGATATCGTAAAATTATACTCCTGCCCTTCCGCAATATGAGGTTCCATCGTATAATTCTGTATTTTCTCGTAGATTTTAAATAATGCCGCCCTGCTTCCCTCTGGCAGAAGGATGGCGAACTGATCGCCGTCAAAGCGATACAACATGGTTCCCGGCGGAAGCATCTTCATCAGATCCTGTGCAACATAGCGCAGAACAATATCCCCAAAATGATGGGTTTTCAGCGTATTAATCCTGGAAAAATCGTCAATGCCCAGCAAGATAATGCCCGCTTTTGAAAATGTACCAGCCGCTACCAGCCCTTCTATGGCCTCGACGTATTTCTCATGAGTATGAAGCCCTGTAACCTGGTCAATCTTTCCGATGGACGTAGGTTTCTTTACTATGCCGACAAAGGAGCGGGGTGCGTCTGACTGGGGATCCCGATACAATCTGCCGCGACAGTGCACCCAGATATACTGTCCCTGTCGATTTCTGATCTGATATTCTTCGTTATGCGAATCTGTCTTTCCGTCCAGCATGTCCTCGATAGATTTGAAAAAACGCGCCTTATCTTTCTCGTGGATCAGCGCTCCCCACATGGCGACCAAATCGTCGACTATTCTGCCGGGGAGGTCAAAATCATCTAACATATTCTGTGAAATAAGATACTTATCGTTTGTTAAGTCTCCAATATAGATGTAGTCGTCGATGCTGTCCATCAAAGCGGCGCATATCTCTTGATCTTCTACTTCAAATTGATCCTGTTTCATTTGACATTCCCTCCTGTTCATAGCGCTGATTATGTGTTCACTTCAGTCTGCCTCTTGTAAGCCCGCCCTTGTCATCCATTTTATCATGGGCGGAATGGATACACAATCAAAAGCTTGTATGAGCAAAAGATTTGCATAAAATGACACAGAAATAACCTTCAGTCAAAAAAGCAACAGGTTGATCGATCCAACGATCGCCTGTTGCTTTTCTATAATAGCTATCTTAAAATATGGGATTAATTTGTCATCGGCGGTGTTCCTTCCGCATTTGATACGACCGCATCAATTTGGATGCAGGCTTGTTCAGGCAGGTCCGCTACGCCGACAATTCTTCTGGCAGGAATCCCGCCTGGGAAGAACTCCTTGTACACTTCGTCCATAGCGTTGATATCTGCAATATTTTTCAAAAAGACGTTTACCTTCACCACATCGTCCATCACATGGCCGATGCTTTCCACAATGGCTTTGATGTTAGACAGGCATTGCTTTGCCTGTTCTTTGATGCCGCCAGTGATCATATTGCCGCTCTGCGGGTCTATAGGCAGTTGCGCCGATAGATGGTTGTAATGAGAAAATGCTACCGTCTGCGTTGACAGAGGACAAGTCGGCGCATTTTCTGTATTGTTTGCTTCTATGATCAGTCCGTGTCTGTCTTCCACAGCTTGCGGAGGAGTTCCGTCTCCGTGGGATACCACCGCTTCCACTTGGATGCAGGCGTTCATCGGCAGAGCAGAAGCTGCAATGATTGTTCGTGCCGGAACGTAAGCAGCCGCCCTTGCTATGGCAGAGTCTGGGAAAAATGTCGTATAAACTTCATCAACGACGGCAAGATCAGACATGTTTTTAAGGAAGATGTTCAATTTTACAATGTCGTCAAAAGGCACGTCGATACTTTCCAAAATTGCCTTGATGTTCTTGAAACACTGTACCGCCTGTCCTCTGATGCCACCAGCTGCCAATTTGCCTGATTTCGCCTCAATTGGCAATTGAGCGGAAAGGTGATTGTAATGGGAAAAGGCAACTGTTTGTGTCGCCAACGGGCAAGTTGGGGCATTTTCCGTGTTGTTGGTCAGTTTTATGAGGTCGCCTGCCTGCGGTGCATTTGGAATGGTGCCTTCACCGTTAGAGAGAAGGGCTTCCACCTGCACCAAAGCACCCATGGGCAA
>URXI01000279.1 GCA_900551775.1 uncultured Eubacterium sp.
AGTCAAATTTCTTCTGTAACGGAGCCGACTTCGTTTATCATCGGATTTTCATGCCTTTGCCGTGGCTTTTTCCAGGCCGTGACCGTTTCATGCGGTTATCGTATTTTTTTATGTCAGAGAGAGGGATTTATGGTATAATGGTTCCACAATCTTACGGCTTCGCCGCAAGGAAGCGTTCGTTGAATGATGACGTTCGATTCTATGTCCAAAGGAATCGTCATAATATAGTCTAAGTAAAAATTTGTAGTATTGAAAATGAGGTGTTTCATGAATAATCTGTTCGGAAAATCGCTGCGATCTCAAATGGAAAAGGCGGGAATCAAGGAGAGTGAATTGGCTGATGCGCTCAGTTATGATACGACCTATATCAGCAAGTGGATTAACGGGAGCAAGCTGCCGTCGGTCAGAAATGCAGAGCGGATTCTGGGGCAGATGGCGGATTTTTTTGCTGACCATCCGGGTAAAGGCGATACTGCGAACAGAGAGCGCCGGTGGCAGAACAGTTTTAAAGAATTAAAAAAGGCCTATGACAGTGACAGCAGCTATCTGACTTTTCAATCCCACAGCAATAACCAGATGTCTTTCTTAGACAGCCCGAAGATGCTCATCGACCTGACTCGTGATGCCTTCATGCAGGCTCTGGAAAATTCCGACGGCAGTATTTCGGTCATGGCTACCTTTGATCTTTTCCGGCTATATAGCGGTGAGTTCAAACGCCTGATGCAGGAATTGCACGAGGCCGGTGTAAAGCGGGTGGAACTGAAATTGGCTCTTTTTCCAGAAGAACTGGCGGAAGACTATCATTTTTATGCGGCAAACATTCTGAATATCATCGGCTATCTCGATTACATAGAGATGTCCATCGTCTGCCAGAAACCGGAACAGCCTCATATTCTGGTCATTGACAAGCTGCTCTGCGTGCAGGTCCTTTGGAATATGCAAGGAGAGCTGGCGGCAGTCTTTTCCATGGAAGAAAAGATTATCGAGCGGTTCTCAGAGAGGTGCAGGCAGATTCTCGAGACGTCAGAGAAACTTCTCGATCCTGCCGAACCAGAGAGCCTCAAGCGAACCAATGTGCAGTTGGACTCTTATTCGGACAAACGACAGTGGTTGTTCTTCAACGAGCCGCCTGCCATGCTGTTTCCAGAAGACATCATGGATCAATTCATCAAAGAGGCAAAAGATGAAGCCTATGCCAGTTATCTGATCAAGCTGAAAAATATTTTCCAGAAGCGAACCTGCAAATCCAATATCGATCTGGTCCTCTATTCTTCCATGATCAACAAATATCTTTCTGATGGGGATGTCAGTGTGGGCAATGTCAGTCATCACCTGAACGAGGAGCAGACCCGCAGTCACCTGGCGTATCTCAGCGAAGTTATGAAAACAAATCCTGATTTTGCCATCTATCTGATCCGTGATACTGTCGTCTTGAGCGAAGAACTGAGGAACTGTCCTTCTATTTTTATCGACTCCTATTCACTATATATCGAAAACTCGAAAAAGGGGTCCAACGACAACTTCCATATTTCCATGGATCCCAGGATGCGCAGCGCGTTCCAACAGTTCTTCGAAAGGATGCTGGGGCAGCCTTATTGCACGCGATTGACCGCTGAGGATCTGCTGAGATACCTGTGATTTTGAGTGAAGAATACCATAGAGCACCTGTTTCTTACAGACTTGAATTTCTTGAATTCAAGTCTGTTTTTATTTTAACAAATGCATTCAAACTGGTTCAATTGTAAAGAGCCGCCCGTGCACATATACTTTAATTAGAAAATTTAGAAATTTAAGAAAGAGGAGGATATGACATGGAAGACAAGAAAGTAAGTATTAGCCAAGTGATTGCTATCGGCGGAGCCTTCATGGGCTTTGTCATCGGCTCCAGCTTTGCATCAGGCCAGGAATGCATGCAGTATTTCACAGGTTTTGGTCTGCTGAAGAGCGTGGGCGCAGGAATTATCGCACTTATTCTTTATGCATGGTTTGTCAGCGTCATTGTCGAAGATGGAAGATATCTCAAATTAAACAACTCGGGGAAGATGTTCAATTTCTACCTGGGAAAGTATCTCGGATTTGTACTGGAGTGGTTCACACCGATTATGCTGTTCTTCGTATATTCGATGATGATCTCAGGAGCAGGTTCCACCTTTGAAGAGTATTACGGCGTAGACGGCAACATCGGCCGCGCCATCATGATCATCGCTTCACTGGGGACCGTTTTGCTGGGACTCGACAAGCTGGTCAAAATCGTCGGCTATATCGCGCCGGTTCTGCTGGTGGTGACCATGGTCATCGGCGTACTGTCCATCGTTAACAATCCGGAGGGCATTGCACAGGCGGATCAAAATCTGACACAGGTAGAGGTGCACACCAACTTTAACTTCTGGGCTTTGTCCGGACTCATGTATGCAGCCTACACCGTTACGGGTGTCGTACCGTATCTGGCTGACATCGGAAAGTCTACTGCAACTAACAAGAAGAACTCCCTTCTGGGGGGACTCTTTGGCGGCGGCGCATTCCTGATCGCAGTCATGATTCTGAACTTCGGACTTCTGGCGAACATCAAAGACGTCTACAATCTGGAGATTCCATCCCTGTTTGTAGCAGCTACCATCAGCCCGGTATTCGGAAACATTTTTTCCATCCTGCTGCTTCTGGGAATTTACACGACGGCAGTTCCAATGCTGTACACCGTCTGCAACAAGATTTCATCCAATTCCAAGAGCACGGCTTACAGAATCACGGCTGTTGTTACAGCAATCGTCAGCATTTTCGGCGGACAGTTATCGTTCTCTACGATGATCAGCATCATCTATCCGATTTCCGGATATGCAGGGATTGTCATCTTTGCCGGAATGATTTATACAAAGTACATCAAAAAGAGAAAATATGAGGACTTTGACGAAAACGACGTTCTCATCAAAAACATTTAACAGGAGGGTATTATGAAAAAAGTATTAGTAACTGGCGGCACCCAGGGTGTGGGACTGGAAACTGTAAAACTATTATTAGAGCAGGGATATGAGGTACATATCACTTACCGTCGTTCCGCTGGAAAAGCAGAAGAACTGATGAAGGAAAATCCAGGAAGAGTATTTGCGCACAAACTGGACCAGGGCAAGCTGGAAGAAATCGAAAAAGCTGATTTCCTCACAGAGCACGAATGGTACGGCGTCATCTTCAATGCAGCATTGGGTTCCGGCACGGTCAAAGAATATGCAGAGCAGGGAGATCCACTGAAGGCTGCCAACGACATCGCCATGATGACCGTAAACGCTCTGGGACCTCTATGGATTTACAAGAAGATTCAGCCGGTTATCGAAGCAAAGACAGAAAAGACAAAATTGGTCTTCATCTCATCTGTAGGCGGCGGCATCGCATGCTTCCCGAAATTCACTTTGAGCGACGGCATGAGCAAATGCGCTGTGGCTTATCTGGCAAAACAGATTGCTGCTGAAAACACCCATACGCCGATCGACGTATTCTGTGTCAGCCCGGGCGCTATCGAGACACCGATGTTCTATTCCAGCACACTGAAAGGCATGTCGCCTGAAGAGAGAAAAGCCTTTGACGAGGCGCAGTCAAAGAAGAGACTGATTCAGCCGGGCGAAATTGCAAGTCTGCTGACTTACCTTCTCAGAGACGAGTCCACAATTCTTCACGGCGGCAACATCGACGCCACCATGGGTCTTGGCACACGTCCTGGCATCCAGACAGAAGCGGGACTGGAACACAATTAAGATAGGAAGAGGTGCAATATGTTAGAATATTTATCTGAACGCGGAAGGAAGTGGGTCAGAACACTGCCTCCACTCGTAAAAGCGCACTTTGACAACTTTTACAATATGTACGATAAAGAGAAGAATCCCAAGGGCTTGATCAACATGGGAACGGCAGAAAGCCATCTGGTCAACGATGAGATCTGCGATCTTCTCAGAAAGTCGGCAGAGCGCATGGATCTGACGGGATATAACATCCACTACAACAAGTTCGAGGGCAGCGACGAATTCCGTACAGCCATCGCAGAGCACTGGCAGAACATCATCTTTGGCGAGGATGCAGACGTTACTCTGACAAAGGACAATGTGGCTACCTGTGCGGGCTGCACGGTGGCGCTGGAGACGCTGGCTATGCTTCTGGCAGAGCCGGGAGATGTTTTTCTGATTCCCGCTCCGTACTATTCCAGCTTTGTTGACGACATCAATGAACGTGCAGGGGTCATTCCTGTAGGCGTGTGGTGCGATGAAAAGCTGGACCGCAATGCCTTTGAAGAGGCCTATGAGAAAGTTACGAAAGAGGGTAAAAGAGTAAGAGCCGTCCTCTTCTCTTCTCCAAATAACCCGATCGGTACGGTATATAAGAAGGAAGCTGTGCAGAATGTGATCGACTTTGCCATGGCGCACGATATCGATGTGATTTCTGACGAAATCTACGCGCAGACCGTCTTTGATCCGGAAGCTGAATTTATCAGCACCATGAAACTGGTTCCGGCATCCTACCGTCACAGAGTCCATGTGACCAGCAGCTTTGCCAAGGACTTCCTGTTATCCGGATTCAGAACAGGCATGTGCTTCTCCTTTAATGAGTGCATCATACAAGGATTTGCATCCATCACCTATTATTCCTGCGTTTCTTCACACACGCAGTCGCTTTTGACCGCGATGCTGAAGGCACCGGAACTTCCTGGCATCATGGATCTTTCCAGACAGCGTTTGGCTAAGGCGTACCATATCTTTGCCGACGGCCTTGCAGCCATCGGTGTGCCGACCATGAAAGCACAGGCGGGAATCTTCGTTATGGCTGATTTTGCCGCCTACATGGAAAAGGACGAATTTGAGGTAGAGCACGTATTGTGGGAGAAGATCTACAATGATCTCATGATCAACGTTTCCCCGGGACAACTGTTCGGATGTAACAAGCCGGGCTGGTTCCGCGCCTGCTACGCCTTTGACGAAGATACGGTTCATGAAGCGTGCCGCAGACTGGCGACATTAAAGAAATAGAAGAAGATAGAAGTATTGAAAAGCTCTCTAGGGGAATGACTCAGGAGAGCTTTTCTTTTTGAAAGGAGAAAACCTTATGCAGATCAAAATGAACGATTATGTGGTGACGGAGAATAAACAGATCTATATTACGGAAAACCCACTGGTGGAGGCACAGCTTCCCATCGACTGCGGCGAGGGGATCAATATCCTGCAGATACCGCCGCACTGGCTGGAGACTTTTGCGGATTTGGATCTGGAGCGCATCAGGACCTATCCCCACACGCCGGAACTGAAAGAGAAGATTCTAACGTACTGGCAGGATTGCGCCGACGTCAGAGAGTCCTGCGTCTTTATCACGGAAGGGTCCATGGACGGCATCCGCATCGCCTGCCGCCTCTTTCTGGAGCGGGGTGATGCGGTTCTGGGCAACATTCCGACTTTCAATGCGGCAGAGAGCGAAATCAAACTGAGCGGCGCCCGTTATGACGGCGTGCAGCTGGCGCCGGAGAACAACTATGCATTTGATTGCGAGGCTTTTTTAAAACGGCTGACGGCCGGGCATAAGATGGTGTTCATCGACAACCCCAACAACCCGACGGGGCAGGTCATTCCCTTAGCAGAAATCAGGCAGATCGCTTCTGCGGCGGCGCGTCTTGGCATCGGGGGG
>URXI01000280.1 GCA_900551775.1 uncultured Eubacterium sp.
GCTGCGACGACGTCCTTTTCCAGGCGGAAGGAAGGAATCCCGTGCATCAGCATGCCGCCCGGACGGTCTGCTTTCTCAAAGACGGTGACAGGATAGCCCTTTTGCGCCAGATAGAAGGCACAGCTCATACCGGCAGGCCCGGCGCCAATCACCGCAATCTTTTCCTCAAAAGGCTTATTCAGCTGATTGAGCATCTTTGGAACATAACGGTTCTCGGCTTTCAGCTCCAACTGGGCGATGAAATCTTTGATATCGTCGATTGCCACTGGATCGTCGATCTCGCCTCTGGTACAGGCGTCCTCACAGCGGCGGTTGCAGATTCTGCCGCAGACTGCCGGGAACGGATTCTCTTTTTTGATCAGCTTGAGAGCATCCATGTATTTCCCCTGAGCCGCCATTTTGATGTACCCCTGCACGGCGATGTGTGCCGGACAGTTGGTCTTGCAAGGGGAAGTTCCCGTATCGTAACAGTTGATCTGGTTGTCGTCCCTGTAATTCGGACTCCACTTCTCCGGTCCCCACTTGACCGCATCAGGCAGCTCCCGCACCGGATATTCGATCGGCTCCTTGGCGCAGAGCTTCTGTCCCAGTTTGACAGCTCCTGCCGGACAGTATTCCACACACTGGCCGCAGGCCACACACTTCTCTGTGTCCACTTTGGCGATGTAGCTGGACCTGGACATGTTCGGCGTATTGAAATACTGTGACGTGCGCAGGGCATAGCAGGAACAGACGCAGCAGTTGCAGATGGCGAAGATTTTGTCCTCTCCGTCGATATTGGTAATCTGATGGACAAAACCGTTGTCTTCTGCTCTCTGCAGAATCTCCATCACTTCGTCGATGTCGATGTAGCGGCCTTTGCCCGTCTCCACGATGTAATCCGCCATATCGCCGACGCCGATGCACATATCGTCTTCCAGATGGCCGCAGCCCTCACCCAAAACGCGGCGGGAACGGCGGCAGGAGCAGGCACCCACTGCATATTTGCCCTCGTACTTCTTCAGCCAGTGGGAAATATGTTCGATACTCAATGACTTCTGCTCTGTCGGAATGGCTTTTTCCACAGGAATGACGTGCATGCCGATTCCGGCTCCTCCCGGCGGCACCATGGGCGTGATCTTCTCAAGGGGCAAAAATGCCATCCGCTCGAACATCCGCGCCACCTCTGGATGGGTTTCCACCTGCTCTTTGTTCATGTTCATGAACTCCGCGCAGCCCGGCACGAACATAGGCAGGACATACTGCTTATGATGGTCTGCGTTCTCCCAGTTGTACTCCAAAAGACCGATAACGCTCATCTCTTCCATCAGCTGGTGGGTCAGTTCCACACTTTTGCCGCACTTCTTTGCAATGGCTTCCGGCGTGGTCGGCACTCTTACCTTCATCGCCAAAGCCACTTCCGCCATCTCGTCTGTCACCACACAGGCCAGGCCGTAGTATTCCGGATCTTCTACGGTAACCTTATGCCCGATGCGGTCTGTAATCTTCTGACCGAGTTTTATGATTAATTCTCTCTCTTGTGCCATGATTCGTTCCTCCATTCATCCACTTCTCGTCTCAGCCAATCGGCCCAGCGTTCAAAGCCTTCACCGGTCTTTGCCGACATGAAAAAAATCTCCGCCTTCGGATTCAGTTTGTGAATCCGTTCTCTGACAGCTGCTGTATCAAAATCATCAAAGACGCTTAAGGTATCGCATTTATTGATCAGAACCACATCGCTGATCTGGAACATTAACGGATATTTCAGCGGTTTGTCATCTCCCTCCGGCACAGACAAAATCATCGCATTCTTGACGCTGCCTGTGTCAAACTCCGCCGGACAGACCAGATTTCCCACGTTTTCCAGAACGACCAGATCCAGGTCTTTCGCGCCGATTTCGGTGACGCCCTGCCGGGTCATATCTGCATCCAGATGGCACATGCCGCCAGTGTGAAGCTGAATCGTCTTTGCCCCCGTTTCTGAGATGGCTCTGGCGTCCACATCGGAGTCAATATCCGCCTCCATGACGCCGATCTTCATCTCGTCAGCCAGCATCTCTATGGTGCGCTTCAAAGTCGTCGTCTTCCCCGCCCCGGGAGACGACATCAGGTTTAGTAGGAAGGTCTTTTCCTCCTTCAGCTGCTGCCTCAGCTTTTCCGCATCCGCGTCGTTGTCTGCAAATACGCTCTGTTTCACCTCAATGATCTTGAAATCTTTCATACTCTTACCACCCTGTAACTTTCTTTCTTGGTCAGACCAAACTCCATAACGATTGTTATACTATTAACATACATGATGAAATGCCTTTTGTCAACCAGTATAGAGGAATCTTTACAAATATTCTGAACTGTGATATTATATGGTCAGACCAGAACAGTATGGAGGTGCGTATTTTGAAATTCGAGAGCCTGAAAAGACCTACAATCAAAGAAGTATTTATCGATAAGATGGAGTCCATGATTCTCTCCGGAGAACTCGCCGTAGGAGAAAAGCTACCCCCGGAGCGGGCCATGGCAGAAGAAATGAATATCAGCAAGACCGCCGTCCACGACGGTCTGAAGGATTTGGAACGTTTCGGCTTTGTCAAATCGGTTCCCAAACAGGGTACTTTTGTGGCTGATTATGTGGAAACCGGGTCGCTGGAAACTTTGACCGAAATCATCAAATATAATAACAATCAGATGGACGCCCAGACGTACCGTTCCATATTGGAACTGCGCCTGGTACTGGAACCCCTGGCTTTTGAGCAATTTGTACAGAGAGCCGCGCCGGCAGACTACGAAAAACTCCAGGAACTTTTTGATTTTGCCGCGGAGATTCCGGCAGACACCTTGCACGCCGGCCAGTGGGCTGACGCAATGTTCACCTACCACCACTTTATCTATATCAAGTCGGGCAACAATCTGTTTTCCCTGATCTATAACACATTCAGGCAGGTATCCCTCCTGCACTTCAAGAAATACTGCGAGACCAGCGGCAGCCGGGCTTTCGACACTGTCACTACAATCCACCAACATCTTCTCGCAGGCGACGGAGCCGCCGCAGGTTTCATTTTGATGGAGGAGATTCGCCGCTACTGCCAATTGACAGGACTGGAGCTATAGGGAGGTAAAGAAAATGTAAATATCATCGCCGTCTTGCTCTGCATCGTACTGATTGCCTGCCTGGCATTCAGCGTCCGTCATATCTATCAGCTGCGGCACTACATCGACCGTTCTGTATACCAGAGCCTCGATGGTATCAACGATCAGCTTACGGCGTTGGATGAAGAATTAGAGGACGCGGATGCTGATTCCATCACCAGGCCGCAGCTCAAAGAACTCATTGACGATTTCTATTACGGATGTTACAGCAACGCCATGGCGATCAAAGAATTCAAACGTGCACGTCAAATGTACGCCAAATACGACGTCTTTGATGTCGGGCTCTATTCTCAATGGCTGAAATTCGAATATACAGATCACGAGGACACGCTGACACCTGCGGTAAGGAAAAAAATCTTCTCTTCGCTCAGCGAAATCTGTAATGCCTGGGACGACTGCCTCGCTCATAGCAGTCCCAATTACGACTTCAAAAGCGATCCGAGAAACATCGCCGCCAAAATAGAGAAGGTCAATAATATCGCGGACGAATATATGGACGAACTGTAAGACTGCCTCCGGTGCAAAGCCGCTCAATCACCTCCGATAATACGGCAGCAGATGTTCGCGAATCATCTTGTCGATATAGGGGCTGCTGCAATTGCCCTTTGCATCATCCTGGGTGATGATCAGATTTCTGCCGATGTGAAAGCCCAGCTTTTGATACCAATATAGCTTGTCCGCGTTATGCTTGCAATATTTTTCTTTCGTCAGCATGCCCAGATGTTCCCCCAGCTTGACCTCCCCATTGGGCAGATCAAAGGTGAAATCCGGCTGCAGCGGCCATTCATCTTCCTCATAGCGTGGAAAGTCTTTTTCGTAGGAAAAGGGAATTCCATAGCTGGTCAAGGCATTGGTGATGATGACTTCAGATTTTGATCGCACCATCAGTCCGCAGTTTGTCTCATGGATGTGCTTTTCCGGATCAAAGTGGTATTGAATGGGCTTGCCCTCTTCATCCAGAGTTTGCGCGCTGCCCAAGGCAGCGACGGCATCGTGATAGCTTTTAGACAGCTGCCTCATCACATCCGTAAAAGCGTTGGGCTGATATTGCTCTTTTAATTTCTGCAGCGCCTTTGTGTTCTTTTCAGCGGCAGTCAGCGTTCCCTCACTGACTCTTTTGTCAAGCAGCGCCTTGATCAAGTCTTTCTGATTTGAGATATTAGACTGCCGAACACCTCCTTCTACTCTCTTCTGGTGGTAAAAAGCAGTCTTACCCTTCCTCTGCTTACTGCACAGCGATCCTTCAGGGCATCTCTTCAATGTCTGTTTACTTTTCTTTGCCAAAATACGCTGTAGAAATATCTCTGCATCTATAAATTCCAAAAAATCTTCCATGGCCTCACCTCCTATACTTAAATATACCATAAATGTAATTATTTTACAATATATCATGTGATGTCTTTTCCAAATTTTCGGCAAACCGGCGTAAATTGGCTTTTAGCGGTGTGCAAGCGCCGTTTTTTGCTGGCGTGAGTCTACTCTGCAGGCAGTCTCTTGCTCAAATGTATGGATTTGCGGCAAAAACTGATCATTTTATGCAAAGTTAACTTATTACATAGAATTAAATTGCTCGCAAAACATTGAGAATCCCTTCAAATTCGGCAAAAAAACGGCGCTATGTATAGAAAAAAGTGTATTTTGCGCCGGATGTTCCAAAATCAAAGCCCTATAAAAAGCCCTCTAAATAGAAAAACTGCCGCACAGTGGTGCGACAGTTTACATATTTTATTTATTTGGCTTCCAGGAGCTCTTCAGATCGACGATCCGATTGAAGACCTTCTCTTCTGCCGTGGTCAGCTTGCTGTCTGCGATATAGTAGCCATGGCGGAAGAACTGGAATCGCTCGCCCGGCGCAGCCTCAGCCAGAGACGGCTCTGCGTAGCCCCAGGTTTCCTCGACGGAATTCGGATTCAGCACATATTCGCTGTTTTCATCCTCTACCATCAGATAGTTATAGTTTCTGATTTTCACCTTCACAGCAGTCTTGGCATCCACGAAGTGAATGGTGCCCTTCACCTTGCGGCCTTCGAAGCCTGAACCGCTTCTCGTCTCCGGGTCATAGGTACACAGCAGTTCTTTGATGGAGCCGTCGTCATTCTTGACCACCTCTTCACACTTAATGAAGTAGGCGCCTTTGAAGCGGACTTCGTTGCCAGGGAACAGGCGGAAATACTTCTTCACCGGTACTTCCATGAAGTCTGCGCCGTCCACATAAAGCTCGCGGGAAAACGGAATCTTGCGGGTGCCCATTTCCGGCACTTCCTTGTTATTCTCAAGTTCCACCATCTCGGTCTGATCTTCTGGATAGTTGGTGATGACCACTTTGATCGGATTCTCGATGACATTGCGGCTTGGCACCTTGGCTTTGAGATCTTCACGCACGCAGTGCTCCAGCAGGGAAACCTCGACAGTGCTGTTGGATTTTGCCACGCCGATCCTCTCGCAGAAATCGCGGATGGCTTCTGGCGTATAACCGCGGCGGCGCAGGCCTGCGATGGTCGCCGTTGTCG
>URXI01000281.1 GCA_900551775.1 uncultured Eubacterium sp.
GGCATCACTGCCGAGCAGATTATCAGACCGACAGGCCTGCTGGATCCTCCGATCGAGGTGCGCAAGACAGAGGGGCAGATCGACGATTTGATCGGTGAACTCAAGAAGACGGCGGAGCGGGGCGAGCGCGCCTTTGTCACCACTTTGACGAAAAAGATGGCGGAGAGCCTGACCACTTATCTGACCAACGCGGGAGTCAGAGTGCGATATCTGCATTCAGAAGTCGATACGCTGGAGCGGCTGGAGATTATCAGAGATCTGCGTCTGGGTGAATTTGATGCGCTGGTGGGCATCAACTTGCTCAGAGAAGGTCTCGATATACCGGAAGTTTCTCTGGTGGCAATTTTGGATGCTGACAAAGAAGGTTTCCTCAGAACCGAGACATCCCTGATTCAGACCATTGGCCGTGCTGCCCGTAATGTAGACGGCAAAGTCATCATGTACGGCGACCATATCAGCAAGGCGATGAAAGCGTCCATCGACGAGACGGAGAGAAGACGCGCCATTCAGAATCGATATAACGAGGAACATGGCATTACGCCGCAGTCCATCCAGAAATCGGTGAGAGCCGTCATAGAAGCGACGAAACCGACGGAGGAAGAAGGCAGATTCAAAGGGAAGAAACCTCTGGAGATGACAATAAAAGAACTGAAAGATTATGTCAAAGAATTAGAAGCAGAGATGAAGCAGGCTGCAGAAGCACTGCAATTTGAACGTGCCGCCCAGCTGCGAGATCAGATTATGGAATACAAAGTAAGATTATAACAGAAAGATACGACTTGTTCCTAGCCGCTCGCTATCGCTTGCGGGGAACAAAAGCATAAGGAGTTCCCAACAATTCTTTTCAAGAATTGGGGCAACTCCATTAAGGAGGACTTGAATGGCAAACGAGATTTACGTAAAGGGCGCCAACGAAAACAATTTAAAACACGTTGACGTGAAGATACCGAGGGACCAGCTGGTCGTTTTGACCGGCCTGTCTGGATCGGGAAAGTCTTCGCTGGCTTTTGATACCATTTATGCCGAAGGACAGAGACGATATGTGGAGAGCCTGTCTTCCTATGCGAGGCAGTTCCTCGGCCAGATGGACAAGCCGGATGTAGAGCTGATAGAAGGACTTTCACCGGCCATTTCCATCGACCAGAAGACCACCAGCAAAAACCCTCGATCCACCGTCGGCACGGTGACAGAGATCCACGATTATCTGAGGCTTCTCTATGCGAGGATCGGACATCCCCACTGCCCGATCTGCGGAAAACCGATTACCAGCCAGACTGTCGACCAGATGGTGGACTCCATCATGGAATTCCCGGAAGGCACCAAGATTATGATTTTGGCACCGGTGGTGAGGCAGAGAAAAGGGGAACACGAGAAGATTCTGGAGAGAATCCGCAAAGAAGGGTTTACCAGAGTGCGAATCGACGGCGAAATCTGTCTGATCAACGAAGAAGAAATCAAGCTGGACAAAAAGTTCAAGCATACCATCGAAATCGTAGTAGATAGAATTATCATCAAGCCGGGCCAGGAGAGCAGGATCTCTGAAGCGGCGGAACTGGCAATGCACCAGGGAGACGGGCTCGTCGTGGTTCAGTTTATCGACAACGACTTTAATATGGAGAAGACCTTCTCCACCAAGCTGGCCTGTCCGGAACACGGCGTCAGCATCGAAGAACTGGAACCGAGAATGTTTTCTTTTAACAGCCCCTTCGGTGCCTGCCCGACATGTAATGGCCTCGGTTTTACCCAGAAAATCGATCCGGAGCTGATTATCAAGACGGACAAGAGTGTCATCGACGGCGCTTTGGGGACGATTTTTGCGTCCATGGAGTTTTCCGGATTCTATAGACAGATGATCGATGCGCTGGCAAAGGAGCACGGCGTTGACCTGAGTGTTCCATACGAAGAACTGCCGAAGAAATTCCAGCAGGAATTGCTTTACGGTACGGGAAACCGCCACCTGAAGTACACCTACACCAGCAGAAGCACCGGCGCGGTATCTCACAGAGACCATCCTTTTGAAGGAATGATCAACAACGTAGAGCGGAGATACAGGGAGACCAGTTCTGACTTTATGAAAGAGAAAATGCAGAAGTATATGGTAGTCAGGGACTGCCCGGACTGCGGCGGCAAGCGTCTGAAGCCGGAGGTACTGGCTGTGACCATAGGCGGAAAGACCATCGCGGAAGTGTCCGATATGTCCATCAGAGATGCCTATAACTTCATCGACCAGGTGCAGCTGAGCGAAAAAGAAGAGATGATCGGACATCAGATCGTCAAAGAAATCAAAGCCAGACTGCAGTTTCTGATCAACGTAGGGCTGGAGTATCTGACCTTGTCCCGGGCATCTGGCACCTTGTCGGGCGGAGAATCTCAGAGAATCAGACTGGCGACGCAGATCGGTTCCAGCCTGATGGGCGTGCTGTATATTTTGGACGAACCAAGCATCGGTCTGCATCAGAAGGATAACGAGAAGCTGCTGGAGACGCTGCGCCATCTGACCGATCTGGGCAACACGCTGTTGGTAGTTGAGCACGACGAGGACACCATGTATGCCGCAGATCATATCATCGATATCGGCCCCGGCGCTGGTATCTACGGCGGCGAACTGGTTGCCCAGGGTAATGTAGAGGAAATCAAAGCCTGCCCGGAATCCTTGACAGGTCAATATCTTTCCGGGGTAAAGAAAATAGAGGTGCCGAAACACAGACGCGAGGGCAATGGAAATTTCATCACCATCAAAGGCGCTGCTGAGAACAATCTGAAAGGCATTGATGTCGATATCCCGCTGGGCAAATTTGTCTGTGTTACAGGCGTATCGGGTTCGGGAAAAAGCAGCCTGATCAACGAGATTCTCTACAAAGGCGCGGCGAAGGTCATCAACAAGACCAAGGGGGAAGCTGGAAAATACGATGAGATCATCGGCTTAGAGAACGTGGACAAGATTATAGATATCGACCAGTCGCCGATCGGCAGGACGCCGAGATCTAATCCGGCGACGTATACGGGAATGTTTACTCATATCAGAGATCTGTTCGCATCCCTGCCGGAATCCAAGATCAGAGGCTTTGAAAAGGGAAGATTCAGCTTTAACGTGAAGGGCGGCAGATGTGAGGCATGCAGCGGAGACGGCATCATCAAAATCGAGATGCACTTCCTGCCGGACGTCTATGTGCCTTGTGAAGTCTGCAAGGGGAAACGGTATAACAGAGAGACGCTGGAAGTAAAATACAAAGGAAAGAACATCTTTGACGTTCTGGATATGAGCGTAGCCGAGGCCCTGGATTTCTTTGAGAATTTGCCATCCATCAAACGCCAGCTGGATACCCTCAACGAAGTGGGGCTCGACTATATCAAGCTGGGACAGCCGTCAACACAGCTTTCCGGCGGAGAGGCGCAGAGAATCAAACTGGCAACGGAGCTTTCAAAGAGAGGAACGGGGAAAACGCTGTATATACTGGATGAGCCGACTACGGGACTCCACTTTGCCGATGTGGATAAATTGCTGATGGTCCTAGACAAGTTAGCTGATGCGGGGAACACGGTGGTCGTCATTGAACACAACCTGGACGTCATCAAGCGAGCTGACCATGTCATTGACTTGGGGCCAGAAGGCGGCAACCGGGGCGGCACCATCGTGGCGACGGGAACGCCGGAGGACATTGCTAAGTGCAAAGATTCTTACACAGGGCAGTTCTTGAAGAAAATGTTGAAATAGTGTATAATAATTAATTGTACATCATTAACAACACAACAAAGGAGATAATCCAATGATTAACAATGAAAACCTGACTATGCTGACGGATTTTTATGAAATCACGATGGCTAACGGATATTTTCAGTCAGGTATTGTCGAAGACATCGCCTATTTTGACATGTTCTTCAGAAAAGTTCCCGATGGCGGAGGCTATGCTATTATGGCAGGGGTAGAGCAAGCAGTAGAGTACTTGAAGACCCTTCATTTTACAGCGGAGGACATTGACTTTCTCAGGCGCAAAGGTATTTTTTGTGACAGCTTTCTCGAATATTTGAGAAATTTTAAATTTACTTGTGACGTCTGGGCTGTACCAGAAGGAACTCCCATTTTCCCACATGAACCAATTTTGACCGTAAAGGGACCCGTAATTCAGGCGCAGTTTGTAGAGACCATGCTTTTGCTGATCATCAATCACCAAAGTCTGATTGCCACAAAGGCGAACCGCATCGTCAGAGCTGCCAAGGGTAGACCTGTCATGGAGTTCGGCACTAGGAGAGCACATGGAACAGCGGCAGCGGTCTTTGGCGCAAGGTCCGCCTATATCGGAGGATGCGCGGGAACGGCATGTGCAATTGCAGACCGGGATTACGGCATCACAGCCCTTGGAACCATGGCTCACAGCTGGGTGCAGATGTTCCCCAGCGAATACGAGGCATTTAAAAAATACGCAGAGATTTATCCGAATAATTGCGTGTTGCTGGTAGACACTTATAATGTATTGCGCTCCGGCGTACCGGCAGCCATCAAAGTCTTCAAAGAGATGAAGCCGAAACGGATGGGCATCAGAATTGACAGCGGAGACGTGGCGTATCTGACCAAAAAAGCGAGAAAGATGCTGGATGAAGCAGGACTTGCAGAATGTTCCATCACAGTATCCAACTCTCTCGACGAATATATTATCAGAGATATTATTTTAGAGGGGGCGCAGATCGATTCTTTTGGTGTGGGCGAGAGGCTGATAACTGCTAAATCCGAACCGGTCTTCGGCGGTGTGTACAAATTGTCAGCACTGGAGAAGGATGGCGTCATCATACCGAAGATCAAAATCTCCGAAAATGTTGAAAAAATAACCAATCCTGGTTTTAAGACGCTTTACAGGCTCTTTGACAAAGACAATCACAAGGCGCTTGCTGATGTGATGACGCTGGATGGAGAAGAGATTCCGGAGATAGACGGCTATGAGATTTTCGACCCTAACGCCATTTGGAAGAAGAAACGCCTGTGCAATTTCTACGCAAAGAACTTACGGATACAGCTTTTTGACAAAGGAACCTGTGTCTATGAGTGTCCTGACATCGAAGAAGTCAAAGAATACTGCAGAGAACAGATGGAAACGCTTTGGGATGAGACTCTGCGATTCGAAAATCCGCAGACCTATTACGTGGATCTGTCACAGAATTTATGGGACGTAAAGAATAAACTGATTGAAGAGCATACGATCAGATAATTTTATAGTAAGCGAAGGATCGATCCGCTGTAAGAGTCAGTGGACTGATCCTTTTTCTTTGCACGTTTTTTTAGAGCTTTTTAAAAGATGATTAGAATTAGAAAGGTCGAAATGCATTGAAAATACAGGAGAGTAAACAAGAAGTCTTAGAATTTTAAATTGCCTGAAACGGCATTTAAGACTTTGGTCGAATTGCCAGAATTATCTGCTAAATATATAATGAGCCTGTAACTCGGAGGTGGATCTCCATGTTACAGGATTTTATTTTTTTCACTATTTATATTTAGTAGGAGGACTTATTATGGGTAGAAAGATTCCTATGTGGCAATGTATCCTCGTAATGATCGTGATGATCGTCCTGATCTTCTGGAACGTTATGATCGATACTGACGCCGGAGAAGCGCACGTCGCGCTGGTTATTGCA
>URXI01000282.1 GCA_900551775.1 uncultured Eubacterium sp.
CGCCCGGCCTGGGGTATCCAGTACAAGACCTTATGTCAAATGAGCAAAAAGATTTCAAAAACATAAAAACACCGTAGGCCGTGTCAGGCCAGTATCCCCAGATCAAACTTTCATGCGCTTGCCGTATGAAAGGACACTTGCGGAAGGTGCTTCTTTCAAAATGCAGAAATTTAAACAATTGTGTTAACACAAAGAAAACTGCCTGACCGGCAGTTTTCTCTTTTACGCTATGAAATGTTTCGATGAAGGAGAATGGAAGCGGTGAATACCTTTTCATTTTCATTGTGAGAAAACTGGGCAATGCCGCCGTATTTTGCTGCTGCAGCCTTGATACTTGACAGGCCGATACCTTCCACATAGTTCCTTCCTGCTTTGGTTGAAAGATATCTGCCGTCGTCCTGTACTAGGATGTTTCCAAAGCTGTTTTCCATGCGGATAAAGATCTTGTCGTTTTTTTCCACGACTTTAAGGCGGATAAATGGTTCGCTATCTGTGTCAAGGGCAGCGGTGATCGCATTTTCCCAGAGATTGCCCAAGATGACCGCTAAATCACTGCCGGATACGCCGGGGGCTTTCGTTAAGATCAAAGAAAGCTCTGTTTTGATGGCGGCCTGATTTGCCAGAACCTGGTATCGATGGCATATGGTGTCAGCGGCGAAGTTTTCACACAGCGGCGGCTGTATATTTTTGCTGATGGAATCCTCATAGTCTTGCAGGTATTCCCGCGCCTTTGCTACATCACCTTCTGCCAAAAGACCTTTCAATACTTCCACATGCTGGCGCCTGTCGTGTCGGATTCTTCTCATTTCTTCTGCGTGAGCTTCCAAATCCTCCATACGGGTCTTCTGCAGATCAAATTGATGGGCGAGGAATTTCACGTTCTCCTGCTCTTTGACAGCTTTTTCTGCGTTGGTCAGAGCGCTGATCATCTGCGAATAGGTTAAAAAAGAACAGAGGATGATAAAACCCTTTAGGAGGCAGCTTGAGAATTCTCCGATGACATCTCCTGGAAGAATTGAACCCTGCAGCCATAAAAGCAGGGAAAACATCACTGGCAGGCTGCAGATCCTCCACATATTGTCGATGACCAGCCCTCTTACTTTTAGATAGAACCTTCGCATGAACCACTGGAAAGGATACCAGAAAACGAGAAGGGGTAAGTTAAAGAGGACGATATCCTCATAAATATAGTGTCCAGAAGCTGCTTCCGGCATCAAGAATGCGTAGAGCATGTAAGTGACCGAGGAGCAAAAAAAGACAAAGCTGAAGGTCATGCAGACGAGGAAGAAAAGCCATACCCGGCTTTCATTGGTAATTCTGCGCAAATACCACCAACCGCATAGGATGCATACGCCATAGATGAATACATAATAATCTTCATCTGAAAGTGTGGCGCAGATAGAGAACCCGGCGCCATTTAGCATTGAAAAAAGCAAAGTCTGCATCAGAATTACAGACCATCTTTTGTTTAAGGCGTCTCTCACTACAAAAAAACATAGGGAGGCGACAGCAAAAGTCTGCATGGATGTCATTAAAAATGCTGACAGATAAGATTCTAGCACGTCTCGTCCTCCATTTTGCTGAACAGGTAGTCCAGATAAATATTTTTGATCTGGGAACGTTTATCCCTGGAAATTGGAATTTCGCGATTATCCTTCATGAGAAAGGCATCTCCTTCGATACGCTGCACATAATTCATGTTGATCAGAAAACAGCGATAACATTTGAGAAAGGGCGCACTATTTAACATGTTTTCCAAAGCGGTCAGTGACTGGCTGACCTTAAACTCTCCGTGCACCGTGTTGACGATAGTCTTATGGCCGTATACTTCAATATACCGAATGCCAGAGACATCCACATTGAGCTCTGAGCGGCCGGTATTGACCCTTATGGATTTTTTTTCTGCCGCTGCAATTTTGTTGCAGCGGCCAACTGCTTCACAGATCCCAGGTGATCGGCTTGACCAGATAATGGGCAGCAGCAAGATCAAACCCTTCGGCATAATGCTCGCGGCTGGTAGTCGTGAAAATGAGAGTGCCTTTATATCCCCTGCCTCTGAAGATTTTTGCAGCGTCAATACCTGAGGCTCCTTCCATATAAATATCCAGAAATAGAACATGCGCACTGATCGCATCTTTGCTCTGCAATAAAGCACCGGCATTTTCAAATTGTAAAGTGCGTAATTTTATTTTCTTTTCTTCCCCGTAGCGGTCGCAATATTCTGCAATTACTCTGCGATCTTCTGCAAGATCATCACAAATTAAAGCCAGCATAAGGACACTTCCCTTCTCAATCATAATTTCTTATAGTATATCATGATTGACATCGTTTTTGTCACGTTTTCCATACGGTTTAGGCAGTTATCCTACGGCTTATGCAATTTATTTCTCAAACTACTTGACCTGTCGTAGTAGTTATGCTATGATGAGAATATAAATTACTACGACAGTCGTACTACTACAGTCGTAATAGAATATGAGGTGAGGACATTGATCAGCAGTGACGTTATCAGAGGGTGTAACGATACCATCATTCTGTTTCTCCTCATGGATCAGCCTTCTTACGGTTATCAGATTTCTAAGATGATTAGAGAACTTTCGGAAGAAAAATACATCATCAAAGAGACCACGTTATATTCTGCTTTTACCAGATTGGAAAAAAACGGATATGTGGAGTCTTTTGCAGGAGGTGGAGAATCCGGAGGCAAACAGAGGACCTATTACCGGATCACCGATGATGGAAGGCGATATTATGAAGAGAAATGCCAGGAATGGCAAGTGACAAAAGAAGTCGTTGAGAAATTTATCAGAAAGAAGGAACTATAATGGAAATTATCATGAATTATTTAGAAAGCATGTTCGCACAGCTTCCAGACACAGAAGAAGTCAGAAAAGCAAAAGGGGAAATGGCTTCGATGATGGAAGATAAATATGTGGAACTCAAAGAAGAAGGCAAGAGTGAAAACGAGGCCATCGGCATCGTCATTTCAGAGTTCGGCAATATGGAGGAACTGATCAGAGAACTGGGGATCAGAGAAAAATCTGTACCAGCCATGGCAATTGACCAGGATAAAGAGAAGCCTTCTATAAAAATCAACCTGAGCCGGGGCAAGGAGTATCTGGACGATATGAGAAAGTATTCCAAAAAAATTGGAATCGGCGTGGTACTATGTATCTGTTCTCCGATTCTTCTCATCAACAGTAGTGTACGAACTGATGCGGCTGCGCCCACAGTCATAGGACTGGTCGCGCTCTTCTGCATGGTTGCTGCCGCTGTGGTTCTTTTCATCGTCAATGGAGTCTCCATGTCGAAATACGAATATTTGCAGCAGGAAGTCTTTGAACTGGAACCGGGAGCTAAAACTATATTTGGTAAAATGCAGGAGGAAGCAAGACCTGTCTTCGGACGAAAAATAGCCATAGGTGTCAGCCTTATCATTATCGGCGTGATTCCAGCCATCGTCGCAGGGATTATCTTTGACGAGTCTGAGGCAGCAAAGATCGGGGCGGCGGTTTCCCTGCTGCTGCTATTTGTGGCGGCGGGCGTCTACACGCTGATTACAGCCGGTGTGGTCTACGGGTGTTACGACGTGCTCTTGCAGAAAGGGGAGTATGCAGTTGAAAGGAAGAAGAACAAACTGATCGACAAGGTTGCGGCAATTTACTGGCCTGTAATCGTCGCTGTATATCTGGCTTACAGCTTCCTGACGGAAGACTGGGGCAGGAGCTGGATCATCTGGCCGGTGGCAGGCGTCCTCTTCGGCGCCATTGCGGGAATCTGCAGCATCAGTTCGAAGAGCGATAACGATCGGTAAACAAGGGATGATCCGGCGGATAAAAAGTAAAGATTGACATGGACAATGCGATGAGAAAGAGCAGCAGGCTTCCAGACAGATTGGCTGCGGCCATGATGGAAAGACTGTCTGCAGTCAAACGATAGTCCACGCAGAAAGCTGCAAGTGTGGAAAGCATAAAGACAGTCAGGTCTATCCAAGGTGCACTTCTGCGCAGAACCTTCGCCGATAAATACAATAATAAAACGATGCTCATCATCCCGGCAAAGAGGGTAACCACTTTGATCGGGATGAAGTTTTTTGTGAACTGGCCATAGTGCTCATACTCTATCAATGCCCAGAGCAAGTACGGGGTAAAAAGCATTCCATAAAGTTTCATCACGATAAATCACCTCGTTATATTGTATGTGACACTTGCTAATCTGTGCAGAATGTTATACAATATTAGTCAAATTAACGGTAAGGAAGTGAAGAAATGTCAGAACATAAATTCAATACAAACTGCATCCATGCAGGATACAAGGCAGAGAGCGGCCAGCCGCAGGTTCTGCCGATCGTTCAGAATACTACATACAGATATTACAATGCGGAGGATGTAGCAAAGCTCTTTGATCTGGAAAGTGCAGACTTCATGTACAGCAGATTGGGCAGTCCTACGGTAAATGCTTTGGAAGAGAAGATGGCGGCATTAGAAGGGGGCACTGCGGCAATCGCAACCAGTGCAGGCCAGGCGGCCAATTTGATCACCATGCTGAATATCTGTGAAGCGGGCGATCACATCATCGCTTGTGCCAATATCTATGGCGGAACCCACAACCTCTTCGGTGTAACTCTGAAGAAGATGGGCATCGAGACGACTTTTATCGATCAGAATATCAGCAAAGAAGAAATCGTCGCTCTGGCAAAGCCAAACACCAAGGCCCTCTTCGGTGAATCTTTGGGAAATCCGGCTTTGACGGTTCTCGATATCGAGAAATTCAGCCAGGCAGCAAAGGAAATCGGTGTGCCTCTGATCGTGGATAACACCCTGGCTTCCCCATACCTCTGCCAGCCGCTGAAGCACGGCGCTGATTTTGTCGTTCATTCTACGACAAAGTGGGCCGACGGCCACGCTACATCGGTAGGGGGAATGGTTATCGAAGGCGGAAACTTTGACTGGAACAAATATGCCGACAAGTTTCCTGGCATGGTAGAGCCGGACGAGAGTTATCACGGCATCAAGTATTATGAGAAGTTCGGCAGCCAGGCATTCTGTGTCAAACTGAGAGCACAGATGCTGCGGGACTTGGGATGCACCATGTCGCCGATGAACGCGTTTCTGACCTTCCAGGGTCTTGACACCCTGCATCTGCGGATGGAAAGACACAGCAAAAACGCTATGGACCTTGCAGAGTTCCTGCAGAAGCATCCAAAGGTAGACTGGGTCAAGTATCCGGGACTTCCTGGCGACGACGACTACGAAAGAGCGCAGAAATATCTGCCAAAGGGCGCCAGCGGCGTTCTCAGCTTTGGCGTCAAGGGCGGCAGAGCGGCAGGAGAGGAGTGCCTCGCAAATCTGAAGCTGGCCAGCATCGTGGTACATGTGGGTGATATCCGTACCAGTGTGCTCCACCCGGCATCCACTACCCATAGGCAGCTCAGTGAAAAGGATCAGCTTGCAGGGGGCATCAAGCCGGAGCTGATCAGAGTGTCCGTCGGATGTGAAGACATCGAGGACATCCTGGCAGACTTTGACCAGGCGTTGAATCAGGTAAAATAGCAAATAGGATGAAAATGGCGGCGTAAAG
>URXI01000283.1 GCA_900551775.1 uncultured Eubacterium sp.
ATAATTTGAAAACCTGACGAAAAGCACTTGACTTTTGTTAGCAGGTTTTTTTGTCAAAAAAGGTTAAGTTTTAAACTGTTATTGAAAAGATAATCTTAATTTATATGGAATTAGGATAGTACTAGGAGGTTACGTTATGAAGAAGTCGATAGCTTTATTGCTTACGATAACTATGGTTTTTGTTTTTACGCCATCAGCGTTTGCTGGCGAAGATGATAGCCCATTAATTTCAGGCAAATCAGAAATTGTTAAAGGGGCCACTGAGATACTTGATAGCACATCAAATACACAGACCATAACCGTTTCAGAAAAAGAGATAGTGTCAAAAATGATTAAAGATGGCTCTATGACTAGAGAGACTTTAAATAAGCAACTTGAGGATTTATCGAACCAAAGTGAAAAGAAATTACAGCAAAATGGATATAATAATCAACAAATAGAGGTTATTAGGAACTATGAAAAAGGAGAGGATGCCTTTGACTATGTATTCAATTCCAACGCAAGAGCTGGAGCAACATTAACGTTCCGCTATGGATTAGCTGGAACTAATACCAGAAAGAGCGTTTTACTAGCATATGAGATGATCTGGTCATCTTGTCCACTTACTACTTTTACAGATAGTTTTGGGGTTGGCTGGATTGCTGCAAATAAGAACTCGATTCCTTTAGCTACAAAAACGGACAGTGCCACGGGTGCCGTTGAATACTATACTGTTGATGGACAATATATGAATTATCATCGTACTATTTCTATGAAATCTCCAGAAAGTGGTGTTATCACAGGTAATCCTATTATTGGGAGAGCTAGTGGCGGATATGGCAAACATATTGGAGGTGCAGCTAAGATTAGTACACAGTCAGATTCAAGCAACCTTGATACGATTCAAGTATTTGTCTCATATGCGCATTCAAAGGTTACTGTCGAGACCTTTTTCAATGTTACGATTGAGTGGAAAAAAATGAGTACCGCGATAAGATTTATGCCAAGATTAAATCAAAGTATAGTCGCAGAGGGACATCATACTTTTAAATATAATAATAACGATATAGTAGAGGCATAAAAATGCTCACTATATTGGCAATATTAGGACTTATCTTTCCATTTGAATTAATTAATGCGATAAGATCAGAAAACAATAATAAAGCATTAAAACACAAAATATTCTCATCAATAAGTTTCTCTATGATACTTGTGATGATTCTCATGATTATTGATCAGCGCCTCTAGTGGGGCTGGAGCAAAAGGATGCAGATTCGGAATATATATTGGATATCATCCAGCATTTGAACCAGCTGTTCTATATCGGTGTGGATATCATATATGACCGGCAGCCGGAGGTGGAATTAGAAAAAGCCATAGAAGACTGCGATGAGCTCCTATCAAGAGTAGTAAAATTAGAATAAGGAAAAAACAAAAACAGCCGCCCTTGACGCATTGTCTTAGGCGGCTGATTCTTATGAGTCTGCTTCTACAGTGAGGAACTTCCTTGAGTAGTATTTACTTTGCAGATACTTTGTGCCCTGCCCATAAGGAGTGTTTCCTCGTTTATAAATTGGCGTCTCTTTTCCATCCCATATCCAGGTATAACTGAGATCTCTTCTTCCAAGGAAATCCGCCTCCCCCGCTGTTACGGTGATTCTGCCTGCTTCCTCATTGTTTCCGTCCAGGAGGATCAGGCTGCCCTTGCCGTCATATTTGCATAGATACATCGTGGTTCTGAATCCGGTCGCTTCGTCATACTGGCTGTCATATGGACGATTGATATAATAATAGTTGAAGTTTTCAGATGTTCCCTTTTTTTCATTTGCAAAGGTCAGATGCTTTTCATCATAACTTTGATTTTCATTACTGAAAAAAATGCAGATGTCATGTCCTGGCGTGGCGTTGGTCTGGTCGCTCAAATCCTTTGCGGTATTGAAAACACCGTGAAAAAGGACCGCAGGCCTGCGCAGCTTCTCATCCAGCGCTTTTGCATTATCCTCTCTGATATGGACCAGCAAAAATACCAGATAAACGACCAGACATAAAACGACAACCACCGCCCCAATAGCGATTTTCTTCCTATTTTCCATCAGATCCTCCCCTTTTGATCATATGCAGAAATATATTACAATTAAATTATATCATTTCACATTACCTAATTCAATAAAAACATTCTTGCCATATGTATAGAAAACGGAATGCCATCCAATCGGACAGCATCCCGAATTTCCTCTTTCACCTAGATGGATTCATACAGCTTCTGCTCTTTGCTGATCTTTTCTTCTTCTGGCAGATCGAATCCCAATGTGCCGCCTGGGTTCATGATGCCGTCCGGGTCAAAGTGCTCCTTGAGGGTGCGGAAGACTTCGTATTCGTTGTGGCCGATGGAGCCTTCCAGCCAAGGCGCGAACATTTTGCCGATGCCGTGGTGGTGGCTCATGGATGCGCCGCTCTTCTGGATGGCGTCCAGAATGCCTGCATGGTAAGCCTTGAACTCCGCCGGATCGTGCATCTGCGTGAGGAAGATCCAATACAGGTTCGCCCCTTGGGGATAGACGTGGGACATGTGGGTCATACAGATGGTGTGCGGCCTGGATTTGACGAACTTGCGCACCTCGGCGTGGACCTTGCTCATGTTGCTCCAGTTGACGGAACACTCCATGGTGTCCATGACCAGGCCGAAGTCCTGCATGGTGTCGCGCATGTAAGGGTCGTTGAACCTGCCCTTCTCCCAGCTCTTTGTCACGTAGCCGGTCAAAGTCTGTCCGCCGTACTTGCGGCATACCCGTTTGGTATGCTTTGCCAGATTCTTAGAAAACCCCTTCTCCCCATTGGTAAAGGCGAGGAAGAGGCACATCTTGCCCTCCTCAAAGCCTCTCAGCTTGAACAGGTGGCGGACTGGCGAATCGATGACGTTGTACATGTGCAGCATGATGTTGGTCTCTTCCGGATCGGAGAGACGGAACACCGACGGATAACCGGCTTCGGACTGCATGATTTCCTTTGCCGCGGCCTGCGCCGTCTCCCAGTCCTTGAACATATAGGAGAAGCGTTTGACCGTTTCCGGCGTATGGCGGAAAATCTTTAAGGTGACGTGGGTCAGTACGCCAAAGGTTCCTTCGCTTCCCATCATGATCTGGTCCAGATCTGGCCCGCAGGCTTTGCGCGGATAGGTGTCCGTTTTGATGGAGCCGATAGGCGTGGCATATTCCTGGGCGAGGACGATGTCGGAGATGCAGCCGTAGTAAGTGGAGTTCTGCCCGGCGCCGCGAGTGACGACCCAGCCGCCTACAGAAGAATATTCAAAGCTCTGCGGGAAGTGGCCGCAGGTGTAGGCACGTTTTGCGCCGAAAAGCTCTACTGCATTGTTCAGTACCTTTTCCAGCTGGGGTCCGCTCATGCCAGCCTGCACCGTAATGGTCTGATCTTTCTCGTTAAACTCGATGACCTTGTCAAAACGTAGCCGCATATCCAGGGAGATGCCGCCCTTCATGCATTCGACCCCGCGGGTGACGGAAGAACCGCCGCCGTAGACGGAGACGGGAATTTTTTCCTGCTGGCAATAGGCGACAATCTGCTCCACCTGCTCCTTGGTATCGGGGTACGCCACCACGTCGGGCACATTTTCTACGATTTTGTTACGCAGGCGCATGATGTCGTACATGGTCTTGCCGTAGGCGACAGATAATCGGGCGTAGTTGTCGCATCTGACAAAGTCGTCCCCGCAGATTTCCTTGAATCTGGCGATGTGACGCTCCTCCATCTTGACGGGAATGTCAAAATCCACCTCCTCCAGACCGAGATCCTCGGTGTATCCTTTGAAGTCCTCGTCCGTCAGTTCAAAGACGTCTTTAATCATCTTGTACAGGGACTCCCGGGGGGCTTTAATCTGCCTCTTTTCTCCCCATTTAAAAATCGAACGATAGCTTTTGTCTGAATAGTCGTCGTCGAACCATTTCGGCTCAAATTCTTTATACGGATGTGACATTGTTCTCCTCCATCTCCTTGCTGATATTGTATAACGGTTTTAATTTATCGAATATCTTTATAAAGATTTCGTTGTAAATTCTGTCGTAAGTCTTGTGCACCTCCATGTCCGGCTCAAATTTGTCTTTGATGTGAACCATGGATGCCGATGCCTGTTCCAGGTCATCAAAATGGCCGATGCCGGTAAAGGCGATCATGGAGCTGCCGATGACTGCCGCCTCGTAGGTCTGGATGCGGTAGACGGGAACGCCGAACATGTCGGCAGAGATCTGACAGATCTCATCGCTGCGGGAACCGCCTCCAGCGACGTAAACCCCTTTCGTCTCTGTGCCCATGCGCCGCTCCAGGGTCTTCATGCCCTCCATCAACGCAAAGTTGATCCCTTCGATGATGGCCCTGTAAATATGGATTCTGGTGTGGACGTCGGAAAAACCGATGATGGAGCCACGGGCATTTGGCATAGAGACCCCTGGCGTAAAGTATGGCTGAAAGACCAGGCCTTCGCAGCCGGGAGGAATCTCGGCAAGACGCCGGTTCAGCAGCTCTTCCGCGCTGACGCCTTTTTCCCTTGCCTCCTGCTCTTCTTTTTCCGCAAATTCCTTTTTGAACCAGGAAATCAGCCAGTATCCCCTGTATATCTCGATTTCCGGATTGTAGCGGCCTTTGTATGGGGAAACGTAAGGCGGAAAGAACCGCTGGGGCTCCACATAGCGGTCGATGGTATATTGGACCGTTGCCGTGGTGCCGAAGCTGACAGCGGCTTTTTCTGGCGTGGTGCAGGAGAGGCCTATGGTCTCGCAGCCCTTGTCGGAGCCGGTGGCGATCAAAGGCAGCCCCTCCGGGATGCCTGTCTCGAGAGAAGCCTTGGCCGTGATGGTTCCCAGTACCTCCCCCGGCTGCACCAGTTCGCATAGTTTTTCCCGGGGAATGGGAAAGACGCAGTTGGTCAGATCCCTGCTGGTCTGCCAGCGGGAATTCTTGTTGTCATAAGGCAGGTGCCCGATAATGTTAGCAGTGGAATCTATCATTTTACCGGTAAAGCAGAAGTTCATATAGCCGGAGAGCATCAGATATTTGTCTGTCTTCTCCCAGGTTTCCGGCTCGTTCTTGCGGATCCAGTTGCAGTGGCAGATTTTGCGGATAAAATTGGCGGTACCTGTCATGCCGGCAGCCTTGAACAACATGGCGTTCTTGGCCGGAAAAGGTTCCTCCATCTCGACCTCCCTTTTGTCCAGCCAGAGGATCGCAGGCCGCACCGGAACGCCGTCTTTGTCTACGCAGATGTCCGTGTCCCGGATGGTGGTAATGCTGACGGCTTTGATGTGATTCCAGAGATCGCCAGCCGCTGCTATCAGTTCTAGGGACGCCTTGCAGATCCTTTCCCAATAAAATTCTCCCCTTTGTTCCGCCCAGCCGGGATTTGGGGAAAAGTAGGGCTGCTCAAAATAAATCTGCCGTTTGCAGACCAGATTGCCCCGGGGATCCACCAATACGCCTCGCAGGCTCTGGGTTCCAATGTCAAATGTCAGTACCAAAGGTTCCATTTTGTACCTCCTAGTATAATAATGATGTAGTCAAGAATGACTACCAGTTAATCGTTGT
>URXI01000284.1 GCA_900551775.1 uncultured Eubacterium sp.
AATTTGAAAACCTGACGAAAAGCACTTGACTTTTGTTAGCAGGTTTTTTTGTCGTGTTTTCAGATGAAAAACATGGTATAATTAGTATAGCGAAAAATACAGGGAGATATCAGGAGGTATCGTTTAGTGGCAGGGAAAAGTATTTTGGAAATTTTGAGAGAACAGATGGAGATTAGGCTCCCCGGACAGCTATATCATGCTACACAGATTGATATGGCGTACAATTCAAATCGCATTGAGGGCAGCACACTTTCTCACGAAGAAACCAGATACATCTATGAAACACGCAGTATCATCGACAGTCCCAAAGTCAATGTGGATGATGTGATAGAGACGTCAAATCATTTCATTCTTTTCAACTACATGCTGAAGACGGCAGATCAGGCCTTAACGGAAGAAATGATTAAGATGTATCATCAGATTTTAAAATCGGGAACAAAAGATGCTATGCTGGACTGGTTGAACGTAGGCGAGTATAAGACGCTTGCGAATACAATCGGCGGTATTGTTGAAACCACAGAACCGGCGGATGTCAGTAAGCAGATCAAAACGCTGCTGGAAGCGTATCATGCAAAAGAATCTCCTGCATTGAAAGACATCGTAGATTTTCATTGGAAGTTCGAAAGAATACATCCTTTTCAGGATGGGAATGGCCGCGTAGGCAGGATGATCATATTCAAAGAGTGCCTTGCAAACGATATTATGCCTTTTGTCGTACTGGATGCAGATAAAGCGTTCTACTACAAAGGACTTCAGGAATATCCAGATGGAACAAGGCTGCTGGATACATGCCTTCATTTTCAGGATCTGTACAGGGAAAAGGTCAAAAAGTTTTTTCCTGACTGACTTTTTGTCAAATCATAGCAAAAAAATCAAAGCCGGTGATACCAATGGATTGGAATCACCGGCTCTTTCTATCTTTTACACGTTGAACAGGAAGTTCAGCACGTCTCCGTCTTTGACGACATACTCCTTGCCCTCGGAGCGGAGCAGACCTTTTTCCTTTGCTGCACTGAGACTGCCGCCGCATTCGATCAGCTTGTCATAGGCGATGGTCTCTGCCCTGATAAAGCCTCTCTCAAAATCGGTGTGGATGCGGCCTGCTGCCTGAGGCGCCTTTGTTCCTCTTTTGATGGTCCAGGCGCGGCATTCGTCTTCACCGGCTGTGAGGAAGGAGATCAGATTCAGCAGGTGGTAAGAAGCTTTGATCAGCTTGTCGAGGCCCGATTCGCTGATGCCCAGCTCTTCCAGGAACATAGCTTTTTCTTCGTCCTCCAGTTCAGAGATTTCCTGCTCGATTTCCGCACAGATGACCACCACCTCGGCATCTTCTGTAGCGGCAAATTCGCGGACAGCTTTGACGTATTCGTTATCTGCACTGTCAGCGGCATCCTCCTCGGAAACGTTGGCTACATAGATGATCGGCTTGTAAGACAGCAGATCCAGGCTCTTCACAAATTCATCTTCTTCTTCAGTCAAATCCATGGCTCTGGCTGATTTACCTGCGGCCAGGAAATCGCTGATCTTGGTCAGAAGATCCAGTTCCTTTTGGAGCGTCTTGTCGCCTTTGAGGTTCTTTGTGGTCTTGGCGATGCGCCGTTCCAAAACTTCCATGTCGGAGAGAATCAATTCGGTATTGATGGTTTCGATATCGGACAGCGGGTCGATTTTGCCGTCTACGTGAACGATGTTATCATTTTCGAAACACCGGACTACATGGACGATGGCGGCAACCTCTCTGATGTGGCCGAGGAATTTGTTTCCCAGTCCTTCACCTTGGGAAGCGCCCTTTACCAGGCCGGCGATATCGCAGAATTCGATGGTGGTGTAGATGGTTTTCTTTGAGTTATATATCTCGTGGAGGGTTTTAATGCGTTCATCTGGAACGGTGACCACTCCTACATTTGGTTCGATTGTGCAGAATGGATAGTTAGCGGCTTCTGCACCGGCTTTTGTAATTGCATTGAATAGTGTACTTTTGCCCACATTAGGAAGGCCCACAATACCTAATTTCATATTTTGTTAACTCCTCTTTCTTTTGTTTCTTAAAATGATATATAGTGCAAGGCAGAGTACGAAGACGAAGAAGCTCAGTACCTGTGCCTGCTTGAATGATCCGATCATCAGGCTGTCTGTGCGAAGCTGTTCTACCAGGCCTCTCTCCAGCGAGTAGAGCATGCCGTAAAGACAGGCGATCTGCCCGGGGAACGTTCTGCGTTTGTCCAGCCAGAGCAGGAACCAGAACAGTGCGAAGCACCAAAGCGATTCGTACAAGAAGGTCGGATGGACGTACTGCCCATCAGCCCAAACTGCCCAAGGCAGGTCGGTCGGTCCGCCGTGTGCCTCGGAATTGAAAAAGTTCCCCCATCTTCCGATGGCCTGTGCCAGAGCGACGGTGGGAAATACCAGGTCGGCCAGCTCGAGAATGTCGATCTTGTGGTATTTGCAGACCAAAATGCCGACAATCAGGCCGGCGATGATGCCGCCGTGGATTGCCAGACCGCCGTTTCTGATATTGAGTATTTTCCAAATATCGCCAGTGTAATTCTCCCAGCTGAAGATGACGTAATAGGCCCGCGCTCCGATGATTGATGCCGGGATTAAAAAAATGGCAAAATCGAGAATATGGTCGCTCTGTATGCCATGCCTGGGCGCCCGTTTGTAACAAAGTATAATTGCCAGTACGAATCCTGTCCCGATCAGAACCCCGTACCACATGATGTCCATCCCAAATAAAGTAAAAGCTACCGGATCTGGTGCTCTCATAAAATCTCCCCTTTACATATAAATTTGTATGATGAATAAAGCATAGAGGTTTTGCAGACCTCGGCCTTACCACTTGTCTGTGTTAATGTTAATATGTACAATTTTATTTTTCAAATGCAGTTCTTATTTTCAAATGACCGCTTCCATTATAATTGAATTTCTGATAAAATACAATGCATGAAATACGAAAACATATGTAAAGGCAATTTTATAGCCCGGCCGAACCGTTTTATTGCGGAGGTTTTGATCGACGAGAAGAAGGAACGTGCGCACGTCAAGAACACTGGCAGGTGCAGGGAACTGCTGATTCCGGGTGCAGAGGTCTATCTGGAGGATTTTGACGGCCGGATGGGGACGCGTAAGATGCGGTACTCTTTGATCGGGGTCAAAAAAGGAGAAGTCCTGGTCAACATGGATTCCCAGGCGCCTAACAAGGTCTGTGAAGAAGCGCTCTTGAACGGGACGCTGCAGCTTGCAGGCTTGGGAAAACTTTCCCTTGTGAAAAGGGAGAAAACTTTTGGCGATTCTCGCTTTGACTTTTATGTGGAAGATGAGGAGGGCAGAAAGGGCTGGCTGGAAGTGAAGGGCGTGACTTTGGAGGAGGACGGCGTGGCCAGGTTCCCCGATGCACCGACAGAGAGAGGCGTCAAACACGTCTATGAACTCTGTAAGGCGGTGAAAGAAGGTTATAGAGGGTTTGTACTCTTTGTAATTCAAATGACGGGGATTCGGCATTTTGAGCCCAACGACAGGACGCACAAAGCTTTTGGAGACGCATTGCGCCAGGCGGCAAAAGAGGGCGTGGTGATTCTGGCCTGTGACTGCAGGGTAACGACAGACTCTTTGGAAATAAAAGAACAGATTCCGGTAATATTGGACTAGGCAGAGAAGTCTTCGGACTTGCTGCCTTTTTTGCTGCCATGTAGATTTTTCCAGTTGAAAAAGAACGACACGAGTGCTATACTAGCATCATAAAGAACATATGTTCTTTTGACGATGAAGGGAGGTGATCGGTGTGGCTGTCATGCATGTAGATGCCAATTCAGCCTATCTCAGCTGGACGGCAGTGGATTTGTTAGAAAAGGGATATCCGTTGGACATCAGGACGGTGCCTGCGGTCATTGCCGGTAATCCGGAAGATCGCCACGGCATTATTTTGGCAAAATCTATTTCTGCGAAGAAATATGGCATCGGCACAGGGATCAGCCTGTACGAGTCAAAACAGAAATGCCCCCAGCTGCTGGTATTTCCGCCAGATTACGATCTCTATCTGTCCTGCAGCGAGGCGATGTACCACATTTTGTTGGAATATTCCCCTGTGATACAGAGATACAGCGTAGACGAGTGTTTTGTGGATTTTAACCACTGTGAAAAGCGATTCGGCAGACCAGAGGCGGCTGCTTTTGAAATCAAAGAGAGAATCAAACGGGAATTGGGGTTTACCGTCAACGTGGGCGTAGGCAGCAACAAGCTTTTGGCGAAGATGGCGGGTGAATTGAAGAAACCCGATCTGGTGCATACGATTCTCAACCAAAAAGAACTGGAGGAAAAGTTGTGGCCGCTTCCTGTGGGGGAACTGTTCATGGTGGGAAGAGCCTCTGTCAAGAAACTGAACAAAATCAACATCCACACCGTCGGAGACTTGGCAAGCAGTGAACCGGTGCTGCTGCGCAGCCTGCTCAAAAGCCATGGGCAGCTGATATGGGAATACGCCAACGGGATTGACAGGGATCGGGTGACGCCGGGGGACCAGGTGCTGCAGAAGGGGCTCAGCAACAGTATGACTATCAAATACGATGTGACCGATAAGCGAGAGGCCGAGAGTTATCTCTTGTCGCTGACAGATAGAGTGGCGGGGCGTCTCAGGCGTCATCAGTGCAAAGCTTCACTGATCGGAGTTGCTGTGAAGACCAACGGTTTTGTGCGATATACCCACCAGATTCAACTGCCGTTTTTTATAGACGATACGACCAAAATTTATCGGTATGCATGCAGCTTATTTGAAGAATGCTGGAAAGGGGAGCCGGTGAGACAGCTGGGAATCAGGCTGTCCGAATTTGCCCGAAAGGACGAATATCAGTTGTCACTGTTTGATATACAGCAAATGGAAAAAGACGAAGCTTTGAACAAGACAGTCGACGAAATCAGAGACCGATTCGGACAGACCGCTATTTACAGGGGCACTTTTGCTAATACGGATATGAAGCCTCTGGAAGGCGGTATTAATGATGGGAATTATCTTATGATGGGAGGGTATAAGCAGTGAAGATTGTGGCAAAACCGATAGACGTTATTGCTACATTTAGCGATAATAAAAAACCAATACCATATAAATTTAAATTTTTTCAAGATTCGGGGGATAAAATAGAGGTGTATGTGGACAAAATAGTAACCGTTGAAGAAAGCAGGCTTGCGGGAATTGACACATTAATTTACACTTGTGAGTCAAAAGTACTTGACGAAAGCAGGCTTTATCAGTTAAAATATGTAATCGGGCAGTACAGATGGGAATTATATAAAATCTGACATTCTGGAAAACTGTGATTACGCTATTATAGATGATCTGAAAATATGCTCTGAAAAAAATCGATAAAAAAGTTGGAAAAAAGTTGTTGACAATCGCTGGATAATTTGGTAATATATTTCTTGCAGTGATTTGAAGCAAATTGCGTGGCGGTGTAGCTTAGTTGGCTAGAGCGTCCGGTTCATACCCGGAAGGTCGGTGGTTCGACTCCACTCGCCGCTACCATTTTTTTTGGGCGTTTAGCTCAGCTGGGAGAGCATCTGCCTTACAAGCA
>URXI01000285.1 GCA_900551775.1 uncultured Eubacterium sp.
AATCTGCCCGCTTGGTCCAACGAAGCGGCAACAGCTGGGCGCACCCTTTCCATCGTGCCTTTTGGACATGAGGCAGAGGGTGTCCACTACACCGTGTTCTACTCGTTGCTCTTTTTGGTGCCGGCACTCCTGCTAGCGATAAAAAAGAAGGATGATTTGTTTGCACAGGTAGGAAAATGGACCTCTTTGATTTTGATTTTGCTGCTGGTGATCAGTCCGGTGTTCATGTTTCTCTAATTGCCGGGACCAGAGAAAGGAAGCAGGTATGTACGAAAGAATGCTCGATAAGCAAAATGAACCGCCCATAGCCGAAATGACGGCGTATTGCGGCGAGAGCGGGGAGTTGTTTACTTTGCTGAATGAATGGCTGTCCCAGACATATGGCACGGCGCAGAACCTTGCGTTTCCCTACGGCAATCATTATGGCTGGGGAATTGCCCACAGAAAAAACAAAAAACTAGTGTGCAATATCTTTGCCGAGAATGACGCTTTTTCGGTGATGATGAGATTATCAGACAAACAGTTTCAATCGGTCTATGAAGAGGTGCAGGCATACACCAAAGCGTATATCGACAATCAGTACGCCTGTGGCGACGGCGGATGGATTCACTATCGTGTCACATGCAAGGAGCATCTTGAGGATATTCAGAAGCTGCTAGCTGTCAAATGTTCATAATACTAAAGACGCATAGGAGGATATCTATGATTCAAATCAGAAACGAAGAAGAACGTGACTTCAACAAGGTGGAACAAATCACAAGAAAAGCATTTTGGAATCTATATGTTCCTGGATGCGCTGAGCACTATTTGGCACACGTCATGCGGTCTCACGAGGATTTTATACGTGAACTTGATTTTGTCATAGAAGCCGATGGAGAAATCATCGGAAACATCATGTATACCAAGGCTAGACTTGTGGATGAGTCTAAGGAAGAAAAAGACATCCTTACCTTCGGGCCGGTCTGCATACTGCCAGAATATCAGAGAGAGGGGTACGGCAAAAAATTAATTGAGTATTCCTTCGATAAAGCGGCAGCCCTTGGATACGACGTGATCGTGATCTTTGGAAATCCAGGCAATTATGTCAGCCGCGGCTTCAAGAGCTGCAAAAAGCACAATATCTGTACGCCAGATGGAGGATATCCAGCGGCGATGCTGGTAAAGGAACTGAGAAGCGGCGCTTTAGATGGACGCAAGTGGGTCTATCATCAAAGTCCAGTATATGAGATTGACCAGAAGGAAGCAGAGCGATTTGATGACAGCCTGGAAAAATGGGAGAAGAAACACCTGCCATGCCAGGAAGAGTTTTATATCCTCAGCCATGCCATCCTCCAATGAGGGTAGAATAAAAAAAGAAAGGCGCGCCTCGCGGTCAGGGAATTCCTTCTCTGAACACGACGACAGCGCCTTTTCTATTGTGATGTTACTTCATAATCGGTGCAGTCTGTTCAGCAAGCCACTCTGCAATCTCGCTGCTCACCAGGGGCGTCAGAATCTGGCGGACTTTCTGGTGATAGTCATTGAGGTATGCAAGCTCCTCGTCAGTGAGGCGGTCAGGCAAAATCGCTTCCCGGTCGAAGGGGCAGAGGGTGATGGTCTCAAAGGCGTATTTTCCATCTGCATTTTCCACGCAGAGCAGCTCGTTTTCCAGCCTGATGCCATATTCCCCTTCGATGTAAAGTCCTGGTTCATCAGAGGTGATCATGCCGGGGTAGAGAGGGCATCTGGTCCCCTTCGGGCTGATGATCTGCGGCCCCTCGTGGCAGCTGAGGATGTGGCCGACACCGTGACCGGTACCGTGGCCGTAATCCAGCCCCATAGCCTTCAGCGGCTTTCTGGCGATTTCATCCAGTTGGGCGCCAGTGGTCCCTGCGTTGAACCTGGCGACAGCCAGATCGATATTGCAGCGAAGAACGGCGGTATAATGCTCTTTCATCACATCGGTAATCGGCCCCAAAGGGATGGTCCTGGTGATATCCGTGGTGCCGTCCTCATACTGCCCGCCGGAGTCCACCAAAAGAAAGCCATCTGGCTGCAGCTCTTTGTTGGTTTCTGGCGTCGGGTCATAGTGGATGATGGCGCCATTTGCAGCATAACCGGAAATGGTGGAAAAGCTCAAGTCGAACCAGCCTTCCTGCGCCCGCCTGCAGTTTTCCAGGTAATCTGCTGCGGAGATTTCTGACATGGGAATCCTGCCGATGTTTTTCTTGAGCCAATAGAGAAAACGGACCATGGCGACGCCGTCTTTGATGTGGGCGTTTTTCGTCGCGGCGATCTCTACCGGGTTTTTCAGCGCCTTCATCAGCTCTGCCGGGTCGCTGTCGCTGATGATTTCCACAGAATCTGGAATGGCGGCGGTGATGGCGTAGCTGGCGATTTCCTCATCCAGCAAAATTGACCCCTTCGGAAGTTTCCCCAAATCCTCGAAGATCTGCATGTATGGGAAAATCTCCACGCCGTCAATGGCAAGGTCAGTTGAATCGTCCAGCACGTAGAGACGTGCCTTCTCCTGTTCGATCATCGCAAAGGAGAAGAAAACCGGCGTATTGGCCACGTCGCTTCCGCGCAGGTTGAAGAGCCAGGCGATTTCCTCCATCTTGGTGATCAGATGATAGTCCGCGCCTTCTTCGGCCATGTAACGGCGGATACGCGATAGCTTTGAGGCGGCAGACTCCCCGGTCACGCTTTCTGAAATCGGATAAATCTCAGCGCCGTCCAGGGCAGGGCGGTCAGTCCAGATTTCGCCGACCAGATCCATATCCCAACGCACCTTGCATTTTGATGCCAGCTGGCGGCCTGTATTGCAGTCCACCACTCTGCCGTCAAAGCCGAGGCAGTCCTCACTTGTCAATGTAGTCTCCAGGTATTCTGGAATGGTCGGAACATCAGGCTGCCCCATCTTCATGAGGCCGATACCAGTGCCTTCGAGTTGCGTTGCGGCTTGCAGGAAATAGCGGCCGTCGGTCCAGAGCCAGGCCTCCTTCATGGTGACCACCAGAGTTCCCGCAGATCCCGAGAAGCCGGAAACATATTTTCTGCATTTGAAGTAGTCGTTGACGTATTCTGAACCGTGATAATCCGTCGTCGGAATCAGATAAGCGTCGATTTGATATTCCTGCATTTTCTTGCGCAGTTCCACAAGCTGCTGTCTCATAAGTTTTCCTCACTTTCTATTTGAACAAATTCTTTGGTACTTTTTTGTCGATAATATAGGCGACGATGCCGATCATGATGCCGCTGGCAATCCCCGAAAACATCAGTATGGGGAAATATAAAAACATTTTCAGATTGGATACGATTAAGGATGCCACCAGGAGCTGGCCCATGTTGTGGGCGACGCCGCCTGCCATGCTGATGCCGACCATGCTGAACAGATCGGTTTTCTTCAGCAGCCACATGACGCACAGGCTGAGCAGCCCGCCTGCCAGCGAGTAGAGGGCGCCGAAGACGCCGCTAAAGAGAAGTCCGGCAACCAGGATTCTCAGGGCATTGATGGCAAAGGCATACCTGAAGTTCATCTCGTAAAGTGCGATGATGACCACCAGGTTGGCGATGCCCAGCTTGACCCCCGGAATCCCTGCATTGAAAGGGATGATCGCTTCCACATAAGAAAAGATCAGCGCCAGACATGCGAACATGGACGAAATCGCCAGGCGCTTTGTCCTAAGGGAATTTTTGCTAATTTGAGATTGCATCGAACTCCTCCTCTCCGCCGGTGATTTCTACCATGACCTTGTTGGGCAGGCAGACGAGGCTATGATTGGTTCTGCTGATTTTGCCGTCTTTGACGCAGACCTGGTTCTTGCAGTCAGAATAAGACATTTGCACAGTCTGCTTTTTTATGGTAATCTTATTGAGGTGGCCGCTTTGCCTAATTTCCACGGTCTGGTCTTCCAAAAGGCTGTAGGTGCCGTAGGTTTTGCCGTCCACGGTGACGACGACCTTCTGGCCTTCCGTGCCGCTGACGACGGACCACCAGGACAGGCCCAGGCCCATCAAAATCAAAACGATAAACAAAGCGATATCCGCTTTTTTGATAATGTTAAACATGAAATACTCCCGATAAAGAGGTGCATATGAAAAAAATTCTTACACTAGTATTGACCATTTCTATGGTAACAACGCTTATTATAACACAGACCGCCTGTGGGGGAAAGACAGAGAAGGTTGAAAAAGACAGCTATTACATGGATACCATGTGCAAGATCAGCATCTATGACATGGAGGATATGAGCGAGGAAAACGCAGAATCCGCCATCGACGCCGCCTTCGCCCTGTGCGCAGAGTACGAGTCCCTGATCAGCGTCACCCGCGAAGGTTCTGACATCTATAAGATCAACCACGCCAAAGGCGCGCCGGTAAACTGCGATCCCCGCACCATAGAGGTCATCAAAAAAGGTATCAAATATGGTGAACTTTCTGACGGCCGGTTTGACATCACCATCGGCCAGGTGACTGATCTCTGGGACTTCCATGCGGAAGAGCCCCAGCTGCCGTCTCCTTCCAAGATCAAAGCTGCCCTGGGGGCAGTGGACTACCACCAGATCAAGATCGACGGCAATACGGTGACCATGGAAAACCCTGCTGGCGAAATCAACCTGGGCGGCGTAGGAAAAGGCTATGTAGGCGACAAGGCCGCAGAGGTGCTGCAGGAAAAAGGTGTGACCAGCGCAGTCATCAATTTGGGCGGCAACATCATCGTCATCGGCGACAAAGATGGAGAGGATTTCAAGATCGGCATCACCAAGCCGTTTTCGGAGCGGGACGAATTGATTGGCGCCATGACCGTCAAAGACGCCACCGTCGTCACTTCTGGAACTTACGAAAGATCCTTCGAAATGGACGGCAGGACCTATCACCACATATTGGACGTGAACACCGGCTATCCCGTGGATACCGACGTGGTCAGCGTCACTTTGGTCTCCAGCCTGGGTAAATCCGGCGACTGCGACGCCATGTCCACCCTCTGCCTGATCCTCGGCGTCGAGGAAGGCGTCAGATTCATCGAGAAGACTGACGGCGTAGAGGGCGTGTTCGTAGACAAGGACGGCAAGATCACCAAGACAAGAGGCATGGATTCCTTCACAGAAGAGTAACGCATAAAAAATGTAAGCCTGACGAAAAACTCCGCATCAAAAATGTTAAAAATTCGAAACGCAGATGTTAACAGGATGATTCTTGTGCAGATGCGTTTTTTTTTGAAAATATCTATAATCTTCTGCAATGCAATTACAGGGCGGGATGTATACGGTATAGGGGTATAACTTGGGCTCTTTTTACAATAAAGTTAGGCTTTTTGACGCTATTCAGAAGGTTTGGCGTAACGTTGCAGCGATATCAGACATCATATCCCTCCATATGACCTGAGGCTGGCGAAGAATTGCTGCAGAATCCATGAATATGCTGCGTCCGGTTACTTTTGTGGAGTTTGGAGGGCCTTTGCAGCGGAGAAATGAATAGGAAAAGTAACCGGAATCAGAGATACCCCCCTGTTGAAGTGCTTTGACAATGACCCGGTTACGCGGGAATGCGCGGATATGCCCAAAAAGCATAA
>URXI01000286.1 GCA_900551775.1 uncultured Eubacterium sp.
TTATCAACGTTTAATACCTGTTGCTGCGCAATAGGCATCATAAATTCATGATGCTGATAATTCCAATCACCGTATGTTTGCATAAACCATTCGCATAGGCTGTGCGCCATAGGCAGCAGCGCCATTGCGTCTGTGTCAGATGCATAATTTTCATGAACAGCTTTATTGCGCACTTTGCGGAGGGCATGCAAAATATCTACCAGATCTTGCGTCAGCAAACCCTCACGATAAAGCGTATCGATCCGCTTTATGGCTGTGTTTTCAGTGGGAAGCGCAATTCGATCATAGGTAAACATAAGGTTGACAATGGTTTCGCCAATCATACCGAGCTTCATCAAGCAGGAATTGGAATCGTTGCAGCAGTATTCCTCTGCCAGTCGCCCAAAGTTAGCCAGAACCGGAAAGTCCTGCTCTAGAAAGCGAAAATTACTGCTCATGTTCTTCCTCCATTCAACCATGACAAAGCCAGAATGAATGTGTGCTTCCATCGAACTCATTCCTCAGATGGAACGGGGATATACACCATCTTCAAGGGAATCATCTTGCGGTATTTGACGCTGAGCTGGTCATAATACTTGAGCACCAGGTCCACAAGTTCTGTGCCATTGATGCCGCGAATGATGGGGGTGTTGTCCAGGTATTTCTGAGCGTTGTGGGTGTAGTTGGACAGGGTTACGAACAGGCCATAATCTCCCTCGCGCATCGCGCCTTTCAGGGATTGGATGGTGGTTTCTTTGATATCTCCATCCTGGCTCTTGACCTGGACAACAATGCGGGGCGGGAGTTCATCTTTATAGGCCGTAATGTCAATCCCTCTATCTCCGCCATGCGGTGACAGGATGGTTCGGTAGCCCATAGCCTGCAAAAGATTCGCGACAAAGGGTTCCAGATCATACCCCTTCAGATTTTTGCTCAGCTCTTTTAAGATAAAATCACGGGTCGCCTCGATGATTTCATCTGCCGTTTGAGCCACTGTCTCGTCTGTGTCCGGCTCCACAATGTCCCCTTTAAAATTCTTGTCCAGCGCCTTCAGATACTCATCGGCATAGTTTTTTACCTGGAAAAAGCTCAGGGCTGATCCCACTTCATGCAATGCTCCCTGTGAAAACGCTGTGCGCGGCAGATGTTTGAGCCACTTTACTTTCCGCCGATTGGGATACAGCGTTGCTGCATCATAAAAATAAGCGCTCTCAACAATGCCAATATTGATTTTGCGATCAATCTTGGAGGGAAACACCACATAGTCGCCCTCCTGGACTTCGTGGACAAATCGATACAGCATTCCGGCACTTGTTGCAATCGAACCTTTTTTTGCATCCGGATAGGCTGCAATATACGCTTCTTTGTAAGCATCGCGCGAGGCGGGAATGGCAGAGAGATTTCCCATCTTCTCCCACCCAATAGCAATAAGATGTTGGTTTAGAAACAAGGGATCATCCATGGTGTGGATTCCCCAAACCGTGATGCCCGCGCCCATTATTTCCACACTCCTACTGAAACTTTCGCTTTTTCCAACTTTCAAAGGCGAACTTGCCGATAACTGCGGCATAGTTTCAAATTGATATTTTTACTCTTGCTCAGGAATAAACTCCAGAATATCATCTACACCACAATCCAGCACACGGCAAATTCGCTCGATGCTCTCAATAGAAACATACTCGTTCCTCTTTAAGCGGGTGATGATATTGGCACTAAAACCGGCCTTTTCCTTTAGCTGTGCATTGCTCATCTTTTTATCAATCATCAGATGAAATAACCGATCATAGCAAACTGCCATTTTGTACCTCCGAGACAGTGGATAGATGAATTTATCTTATCACTTTTTCGTGAAAAACTCAACTTGATAGCTACAGATTATGGAATCTTCCGGGGAATCTGGATTTGTAGCATTCTAGATAATCGAAATCATCCCATCATCATTGCTGAAATGTCTTGGCGTCGAGAAATGCAACCGTCCAGTGCATCAACGGCAATACGCCGTAAAATCGAAATACAATCATATCTGTATTGTGTGGGCTTTGCAGAAGGAAACCTGTCATTAAACCGTCTCGTTGTCGTTACTGCTATATCAAGAGTAAGGACGGCCATTAAATTATTTGCAGTGCTGTCTCTGGAATAAAACAGCAAAGGACGGAGCAGCGTACAGTAAATGAAAAAATTTTTTCTACATTTTTGTTTCCACGTTGTCCATTGCCTGTCCAATAGATGTCCAATTAGTGTCTAATAACTGTCCAATAACTGTCTACTAAGTGTCCAATGACCAATAATTTGTGCTATAATGGTACTGTCGGAAAGCATCACGAAGCGCCAGCGGCCTGTCCGCCAGCGCTTTTTCTGTGCCTGAAATCGGAAAGAAGGTGCTTTTGAGGTAATCCCAGCGTCTTATCCTCCGCATGCAAGCGGAAGTCTGTCCGCCTTGTCCCGCCGTACAGCGAAGAACGGCTGGCAGCTGCCAGAGAGTACGCCAAACAGCATGGATCTCAGGTTTTGCGTACAGAAAAGAAAAGCGCCTGATTACAGGGCAAATGACTGCAAAATGCCGGGTCTGCACCCGGCATTTTCACAGTCTGTTTATTTAGGAGTATCAAGTATCCAGTACCATATAAGATGAAAAATGTCCGATTTGCGAGCTATTCCTCCCGGTCGGGAGAAGGAGGGAAAAACAATGGGTAATTTATATGTCTATATCCGTGTCAACACCAGAGAACAGAATGAGGACAGGCAGATTCTTGCCCTGAAAGAGCTATCTATCCCAGAGAAGAATATGTTTATAGATAAGCAGTCCGGCAAGGATTTTGAACGCCCACAGTACCGGAAAATGGTACGGAAACTAAAAAAAGACGATCTGCTCTATATCAAAAGCATCGACCGTCTGGGGCGTAACTATTCTGAGATTCTGGAGCAGTGGCGGATTTTGACCAAGGAAAAAGGGATTGATATTGTGGTGTTGGATATGCCCCTGCTGGACACACGCCGGGGCAAAGACCTGATGGGCACATTCTTGAGTGATGACTATCAGTCTGGACGTTGGAATGTTGCGCCGGATATTTGGGGCACTACGGAAAAGCGCCATGACATAGAGGATGCCGCCCCTCTAGAACTTAGCGAGAGAAAGCGGCACCGGAAAACCTATATCAACGAGTATCCGCAGTAGACTTACCTCTGCGGCGAACCATTCAGCAGTCGCAAGTAAACTGCCACTAAAAGTGTCAGGAGCGCAATTATGCTTCTAGCGATTTTTTATATATTTTGTGAATCTGATTAAAAAGTCCTTGACAACTTGTCTCCGGCAAAACCGCAAAAAGCATTTTGATTTCCTGCGGCGCGCGGCTGGCAGTATTCGACATTCAGGAGCTACGGGAGCTGACGGCATATGACGAGCTGGAGCTGGACACGCTGGGCGACAGAAAGACCGCACTTTTCCTCATCATGAGCGACACGGACGATTCGTTCAACTTCCTGATCTCCATGTGCTATACCCAGCTGTTCAACCTCCTGTGTGAGAAAGCCGATGATGTGTACGGCGGCAGGCTGCCCGTCCATGTGCGGTGCCTAATCGACGAGTGCGCCAACATCGGGCAAATTCCTCGCTTGGAAAAGCTCATCGCCACCATCCGAAGCCGCGAGATCTCTGCCTGTCTGGTATTGCAGGCGCAGTCCCAGCTCAAAGCCATCTACAAGGACAACGCCGACACCATTATCGGCAACATGGATACCTCCATCTTCCTGGGCGGCAAAGAGCCGACAACCCTCAAGGAGCTGGCCGCCGTGCTGGGCAAGGAGACCATCGACACCTACAACACCGGCGAGAGCCGGGGCCGCGAGACATCCCATTCTCTTAACTACCAAAAGCTCGGCAAAGAGCTTATGAGCCAGGATGAACTGGCCGTCATGGACGGCGGCAAGTGTATCCTCCAGCTGCGCGGTGTGCGGCCTTTCCTCTCGGACAAGTACGACATCACCAAGCACCCCAATTACCCGTACACCGCCGACGCGGACCCCAAGAACGCCTTTGACATCGAGGCGTTCCTGTCCACCCGGCTCAAGCTCAAGCCCAACGAGGTCTACGATGTGTATGAAGTAGACGCAGAGGGCGTGTAAATCTGTTCCGCTGTGAAAGACCTGCTAATAAAAGTCAAGTAGAAATTTCAGATTTTTAGGGAGGCGAAAAAATGCAATACAAAATCAAGCCGCTGAGCATCTCAAAATTAAAACGGCGGCCAGCCAGATGGTATAGAGTGTAAAAATCAGTCGTGCTCCAGGGATTCCAAGTAGGCTTTCACAGAAGCGTAGTAGATGCGCAGGAACTTGTTGGCAGAGGCCATCATGTAGACACGATATGGCTTGCCTTCAGAGCGTTTCTTGTCCATGAACTGGTAAACTGGCTCATCCATTGGAGCGCATTGCAGGAGGACGCCCATCACCAGAAAGAGTGTCCTGCGCAGGGAGGCAGATCCCCTCTTGGAAATGCTGCGGCTGCGGACATCTATTTGGCCAGATTGGTAGGGCGGGGCGTCAATGCCTGCAAAGGCCACCAGCGCTTTCTTGGAATGAAAACGGCGTACATCGCCAATTTCAGCCAGGAGTTGAGGGCCGAGGGTTGGGCCAACACCAAACATCCCCATCACTACAGGATACTCCGGCAGAGAAGCTGCCAGGGATTGCATCTCCTGTTTGAGAGCAGCTAACGCGGAAGAAGTTGTCTGGAGTTGAGAAATGGCCTGTTCTACCAAAAGTTTTGCCGTATCCGTTTTCGGTATGACACCGAAGTGTCTGCAAGCAGAGGCATAAATATCCAGCGCCTTATCCTCGCTGAAATTGTAGCCGTGCTTTCTGCACCACTTCTGGTATTGGGTAGTAAAGGCCTTCTCAGACCGGCCACAAACGCACTCGCAATGCCAAAAAGTAGCGACAAAGTCCACCCACTTCTCGCTGCCATCGGCGCGGACTGGTAAACAAGCGATTTGCGTCTGGGAAGGTGGTGTCCAGCAGGGAGATCAGGTTATTCTTCAGCATGGTCTGAACTTTGGAATACTGTTGGTACTGCCGGTAGCAGATTTTCAGCATGAGTCGGGTATCCTCCTCCGGGATATATCTCGGCAATGTGAGCCAGTGGTCAAGACCGTAGTTGGCCAGCTTTACGGCATCCTTTTTGTCGGTTTTGGCCCGTCTTAAACTGTTGTTTCCGTAGTCATGCACCAGCATTGCATTGACTACCGTGACATAAAGGCCCGCGTCGTGGAGCAGCCAGGCCACCGGAGCATGGTAATTACCCGTGGATTCCATCACCACACGGGTCTCGCCGTCCAGGCTTTTGAGCAGTCCTGCCAGCTCGCTCAGTTCATTGGCGGTGTGACGTACTTCAAAGGGTGAAACCACTACCTCTCCGAAGGGCCGCATGACTGCAATCATGCTCTTACCCTTGGAAACATCGATGCCAACGCAGTTCATTCACATTCCTCCAATACAAAGAATCTGCAACCGGAAATCCATCTTTTCTCGCTGCCGATTCAATCTATTGGGTGACACGAACTCCCCGGC
>URXI01000287.1 GCA_900551775.1 uncultured Eubacterium sp.
CAGTGAAACCGACTGCTGCCAAAAGCAAGGCTTCCAGGAAGCCGCTATCCGCCTCAGCTTGAAAAGTTCCCATAGGCAGTTTCGTAAAGAGCAGAATTGCCAGCAGTCCCAGGATCGTGTAAAGCGGCACCTTCCAGGAAAATCGCTCAATCTGCGCCTGTTTCAAGATGACCGGAATCCCTCCGGCTACCGCACCGAGAAAAAAATACAGCATAGGCAGGGGATAAGCCTCTATCAATGCCAGCAATGGGTTCGCAAAGAGCAACATGCCCGCAAGGCCGCCTGCGGAGAACAATGCCAGAAAGAAAAAACTTTCCCGTTTGTGTTTCATAAAAGAACTGACCGACGTTACCAATCTGTCATAAATCCCGAGTATCATAGCCATGGTGCCGCCACTGACCCCCGGCACCAACATCGTTCCACCTACAATCAGGCCTTTAGCTGCCGTCTTCGTAAAATGATCTTTCATCAAAATCCCCCTTCACTTATGTATATGTGCCTTTTCCCCATTCTCATTCCACATGGCCCTTCGAAAATACGATTTTTGACAGAAAAAGCACGTTTTAGGCGCAGAGCCGCCAAACGTGCTTTCTTCTCGCATTGATTTTTTTATTATAATCGACCGCTGCCTGCTTGACAAGGGGAAGGCTGGTGATTTTACAAAATCTTCACACTATCTGAGCAGAGGAACAATCAATCCAGCCAGAATAACAGAACCAATGGTTACCGTAACAAATCCTGCCACAGTCATTTTAGGTAAAATGTAGTTGCTCAACGCTTTCATCTCTTCTGCATTTCTCCCCATACTTTCGGCGATTTCATTGGACATTAATACGGTAGTTGGAAATCCAAAGGTGCAGGTAATCCCCAGTGCAATACAGATCCATGGACTCTCTTTCAATACTTTTCCGCTGATAAATCCAGCAAGAATGACGCCAAGTGTTCCGATCACCATGACGATGACGACAGGAAGCAGGTTGTTTACCAACGATTTCGGCGTGACATTGGCAAGTGAAGCGAATACGGTCATAATTGTTGCAAACATAATCAGGAAATTGGAGTCAGTTTTAGCTAACGAATTTCTCTTTAAAAATCCCAGTTCTGTAAAGGCCACGCCTAGTACCAGCGCAATTACCAGGTTGTGTACTGTACCGTTTGTCAACTCAGATAAGAAATTAGAAAGTTGCCTTCTCGTTCCCGCTTCCATGGGGAATCTTCGTGATTTCCTCAAAATAGTAAAAGACATCTTCTGGTTTCAAATTTGTCAGTATTCTTTCTTTATTCATCATTACCTCTTTTCTACAGCTGGATTTCCATATCTAATAGATGGGAGCTCAGACTCTTTCCGTGAGGGTCCAGAGAAAGGGATCTGGTTACGCCGCCCCCTAACGCTGCATAGATGACAAAATTCATGGCGCCTAATTGTGGCAGCTGGTAGCAGATCACTTCCCCCCCTGCACCATATCGCCAAACCACTCTTTAACTCGTTCCGGTGTCACCCTTTCGACTAGCAAAGGATAATCTGTCTCATCATAGGCAATGAGAGAAATATTAGAAATATTCCCTTTATCGCCCGTCCTGCTGTGAGCAATTTCTCTCAGTTTCATTTTCCTACCTCCAGGTATGTGACTTTTGCATGTACGTCCTCGCGGTCGATGAGCATGGATGCGATTGAGGTAATCTCCCGAACGCTTTGACGCGCCCCTCCGCCGCCTGCCGGTCCATTGGTATAAAGAGACTCTACTTCCCGCCCAACTGCCTGGGCGGCCTCTCGATCCTTTGCCCTGCCAGCCACCCGCAGACGAACCTCTTCTGGCACGATGTAGTCTTGTTTATGGTTCCAATAGGTAGAATCCACACCGATAAAGTCTATTTTCAGTTCCTCCAGCTGTACACCTGTCAGCGACAATCGCTCTTTTACCACTTCAGCAGCCAATTTGGCCCGCGCATAAGAACCTGCACCGCCGTAGCTGATTTCTCCCTCTCCGATAAAGCAGTCCTTGTACCCAATGGATACTTTTAAAGTGTCGGTCTTAGGATGACCGCTGGCACCCTCTACATGAACACAGTCTTTACCTACTTCGGTGAACTGCACCTGCGAAAAATCAGCTGTCACATCTGGAGTAAAATACTTTGTCGGATCGTGAATTTCGTAAATCATCTGTTCGATACAGGTATGGCGAGTGATACAACCGCCCGACCCTTCTACCTTGGTAAGCTGGAAATCTCCATTCTCCGAAACTTCCGCCAGAGGGAAACCCAAATGTGACAGATTCGGCACTTCCTTCTTCCCAGGATCAGCAAAATAGCCGCCGGCTACCTGGCCGCCACATTCCAGCAGATGGCCTGCCAAGGTGCCTTTGCCCAGTCTGATCCAATCGTCATCTTGCCAATTAAATTCATAAATCAAAGGTGCCAAAAACAGTGCGGGATCGGAAACTCTGCCGGTAATCACCACATCAGCACCCTTCCTGAGCGCCTCCACAATGGGCTCTGCACCCATGTACACGTTAGCCGACAAAATTTCACCATCCAGGTCAGCCAGCGGCTTGCCGTTTTCCCAGATTTCCCTATCCTGATACTGCTGCAGCTTATCCATCACATCGTCACCAGTCACCGCAGCGATTTTCAGGCCCGTCAAACCATGCCTGCAAGCAATCTCAGCCGCCTTTTTGGCTGCACTTTCCGGATTGGCCGCGCCCATATTGGTAATCACTTTCACTTTTTTCTGATAAGCTAAAGGAAGAACCCTTTCCAATCGGTATTCCAGCATAGGGTTATAACCTCGATCTGGATATTCTGCCCGATCCTGCTGAGCCAACGCAATCGTCCGCTCTGCCAGGCATTCAAACCCGATATAGTCCAGTTTTCCTTTCTCTATCAGCTCCAGTGCCGGTTCCAGGCGGTCGCCCGCATAACCTGCCCCACTACCGATTCGAATACGTTTCATCATCTTTTCCTGCCTTTCTCACATCTTACACATATAATATAGCAAAACCTGTGCCAATGTGTGCAGCGTCATCCAAAAACTCTTCCGATCGTTGAAAACACACGATTTCTCAGGTTCTATCAAGGTATGGCCTGATGACTTATTTCGCAGCTATAACCGATGAATTCTAATATCTTAGAATAATGATTCGTCATAGATGGATTTAGTTTGGTACTTGGCACCTATAACATGCGTAAAATCCAACGTCTGCTCTAACGCAGCAATACTTACATTGATATTAAAAGGATTCTAACATTTTAGAATAAATTCAAAAATGTTAGAATCCTCGTCATCACCATCTCATTGGTTCCTTTTATTTCAGTTTATTGTAAAGGCTTGCCAAGGAATTTTCCCTTTCTTTTTCGCACCAGTAAAGGCACCGTCCACATAGCCGAAAAGTTCGCTTTCCAGCAGCGTGGAACCGAGAGAGGCACAATTGATGACAAAAAAGGTCTCTCCCCGCCTGCTGCTGGCATTATGAATGGCTTTGGCATAAACTTCTTTACCTGTGCCACTTTCGGACTCCAGCAGCACGGTAGCATCCGTGGCCGCGATGCGCTTCGCTAATTCTTTTGTTTCTATTGACAGCGGACTGACTGCCACCACAGAATCAAAGCCGTCGCTCTGTCCCCGCACTTCGTTGATCCTGCTCATGACACTTTGCAGATACTCTTCATGAGCCTCCAATGCCTTTTTCACATCATAAGCGTCATCTAAAAAAAATGACTACGGAGATACCTCCTTGGATTTGTCCATCTTCGACGATCGGATACATATTGACAAAGTATACCGAATCGCCACTGGCGCTGTCTTCTGAGCGAGCCATATGAATCAGCTTCTGCCCGCTCTTTACCACCTCTGGCAGCCTTGCACTGAGTCTGATCATGCCTAATTCCTTCCCCATAACCTCTTGTGCTGTCTTTCCAATGAAGTCCAGGTATGCCTGATTGGCAAAAACTATTTCACACCTTTGATCGATAATCAGGATACCTTCGTTCATCGCATTGAAGACTGCCTCTGTTGACTTGTTTATTTTCATCGATTGATTCCTCTTCTAAAACTTTCAACGCTTCGTTAATTACACGTATATGCGAAATGATGAAAATTCGCAAGAAAAAGGATGTCCTTGACTTTCAACTAAACAAAAGCAAATGTTTCTTGTCACGGCTTTGATTTGCTTGTATAATATATGCCTGATGGAGAAACAGGAGAAAACACCATGTTAATCAAGAAGGATAGACAATTCAATATATTGCCCTCGCATATCGGACTGAAAAAATATATTTCCTATTACAACATCTTATTTCCAGAAAAAGATACGTTTGCGGCAGAGTACACCCTGATGCCCAATGCCTGTGGAACTTTGTCACTGGCTTTCGACGAGGCATCCATTACCGCTGAACTATGGGGCGCAACGACAAGGCCCATTCCCTTAGGTGCAGAACCCAATCGTTATGGCGCACTGCTGCTCGTTCAGCTCTCTCCTTATGGATTGTATCAAATCACCCGTCAAAGTCAGATAGACTTTGCTGATCAGCGTCTTTTGCTTGCAGACGTTGACTTTGAACTTTTCATGTCGCTGCAGCAAGCCTTTGTCGCGTCAAAAAACGTAACGGAACTGACAGAAGCCTGCGATAAGATTTTCTATCGGTACATGGAAGAACCTGCTGTTTCCGACGCTTTATTATCGGCGGCCGCAATCATTTCTGACCGTCATGGACAGATAAAAGTAAACGAAGTTGCCAGGCAGACCTATTACAGCGAGCGGCATCTGAACCGGCTGTTCCTCGCACAAATTGGCGTGGGCATCAAGAATTACGCACGCTTGACCCGCTTTAACTATGTCTTAAAACATATGCAGAAATCACCTTGCTTCTTTGCTGCATTGTCACAGCAGGCAGGATATTTTGACCAAGCCCACTTCGATAAAGATTTTCGGGCTATCAGTGGCGTCAGTCCAAAACAATATTTAGAAACCATGTCTGATTTTTACTATGACGGGACAGAGATTTAGCGTACAATCCTCTCAAAGGAGGAGTAAAACATGAAATACCAAGGTTGTCTTTTAGCGGTTAAGGATATAGCCGCTTCTAAACATTTTTATGAGAAAGTGCTGCACCAAAGGGCCATCATGGATATCGGCCCCCACGTGACCTTCGATGGCTTTTCTCTTCAGCAAGGCTATGCCGAACTGATCGGTATAGCTTCTGAGAGTGTAAAAGACCAGTCACATAACTTTCAGCTCTATTTTGAAGTGGAAGATTTGGACAAGGTGCATGCCGAAATGAAAAGCATATCTGACTTACAATGGGTACATGGCATCAAGGAATATCCATGGGGACAGCGCGATATTCGGGTATATGACCCGGACAGACATATCGTGGAAATTGCGGAGGAAATGGACACGGTAATCAGACGGTTTTTCAGCTGCGGCATGTCTGTGGAGGAAGTTTCTAAGCGCACCATGTTCCCTGTGGATTATGTTAAAACGATCTGCAGGCGATAATCGATTTCTCTTGACGGCTTTGGTAAATCAAAGCCGGCTT
>URXI01000288.1 GCA_900551775.1 uncultured Eubacterium sp.
CGGTGAGTGCTGTGCCTGTTTTGACGATACTGTTGATTTTATTCGCTTTTTCGACTATAATATACCCAACGCAATACATGTCTGAGTCCCGGGAGGTTCTTATGAAGTATCTGTCCATCAAAGAAATGTCCGAGAAGTGGGGGATCTCCACCCGCCGCATCCAGATCCTCTGCAAAGAGAGCCGTATCCCCGGCATTATTATGATTGGCCGCACCTGGGGGATACCGGAGGATGCGGAAAAACCGGCGGACGGAAGGATTAAGAGCGGGAAATATATAAAATCGAAAACGTGTTGAGTGGATAAGGAGGAACAGTATGCCGCAAGAAACAAGCAATGTAATGTCAACCTATGAAATTATTGCTACTGTTATTGCAGTAATTGCACTGATACAGCCATGGGCGATTAAGTTGTGGAATACGTTGTTTAAAAAATTAAAAATAACTTTTATCCCGTCAGGCAAATTTAAACTTTTCTATAACCGTAGTGGCGCATATGTACAAATCGGCGGTGTCATAGAAGCAAAAAATCAGTCTGTTGTCGTTCGTGATATCTCCGCTAAAATTACACGGCTTTCCGATAATGCAGAGTTAAAACTGGACTGGAGTTCTTTCAATACCCCAGTTTTTCAGAATGTTGCAGGGAATATTGTTACAACAACTGAAACTGCTCGTCCGTTTAAGGTCAAAGCAAATGATCTTTCCCCTGTTTTTGTTGAGTTTGCTAATATAGATGACATCTTTTTAAATCAACTGGCTGAGATACACAATTCCTTAATGGGACGAGCCAGAACCATCGCTGGACCCACTATTCCGTTGGAGAATGCACGATATAATTTCAGGACAACTCCTGAGTATCAAAAGGCCAAAGAAGAGTTGCTCGAAAGTTTTTACTGGAAGGTCTCACAATACGTTCTTAGGATTTCTGTACATTATGGAGACGACGCAATAAAGGATTTTTCTTATAAATTCTCTCTTGATCAAGCCGAAATTGCAGAATTAAGAAAAGATATTGAAAGAGCCATGGACTGTGCAATTGACAATCTGTATGGGCAAACACCAATCTTTTATTATCCCTCAAAAGATTATGTAGAAGTGGAGAATTCATATGCCAACACTTGAATGGATCGGAAAAGATAAAGTCATCAACCACCACCAGGAGGTGCCCTTCCGGGTGCTGGAGCACCGGTACAGTTATGACGAGGCTGGACAGCACGGCGAGGACAACGGCAGTGAGAACATGATCATTCGGGGCGACAACCTGGAGGCGCTGAAAGCCCTGCTGCCCCGGTACGAGGGTCAGGGGAAGCTGCCACCGCTGCAATGATCCAACACTGGCAGTGCAACAGCAGAAGCCGGTATCCATGGATGATGTTTCTGGGATGATTGCTGGACAGTTTGAGCAACTCATTACGATGGACGAGGAAACGGCAGAGCAGTTCCGGCGGTTGGCAAAGAAAATGATGGAGCAAGCAGGAAAATAAAAAATTCAAATCAGAAGATATTCTCGAGTTTAATCAGCAAATAGCACAGGAAGGAAAATAACATGAATATTTGTAGTGAAGGACAACTGACATTGACATTTGATAACGATATATCTATTTCGGAGCCAACTAAGAAAACATATCCAGAGATAGTCTTTGATTTCAATTCATTGTTCAATACTCAATTAACAGAAGAGAATATGAATAACAATAATTCAATGGCCATTCTCGGCGATAGTCTTTCTGTTCTAAAAAAAATGATAGACAAGTCCGTGCAGCTTATTTTTGCTGATGCACCATATAACATTGGCAAGGATTTTGGTAACAACAGTGACAAGTGGGACAGTGTTCATGCTTACATAGAATGGTGTAAAACATGGATTGATGAATGTATGCGGGTTCTCTCAGATAATGGAACAATGTACTTTATGACAGCGACACAGCACATGCCGTATTTGGATGTGTTTGCATCGGAAAAATATAACGTATTATGTCGAATTATTTGGTCGTATGATAGTTCCGGAGTACAGTCAAAGAAAATGTATGGCTCTCTCTATGAACCTATCCTAATGATCTCAAAGACAAGTAAGGCTTCTTACACCTTCAATTACGAAGATATTCTTGTTGAAGCAAAAACAGGAGCCAAACGAAAATTGATCGATTACAGAAAAAATCCGCCCCAGCCCTACAGTTCCCAAAAAGTTCCCGGAAATGTGTGGGATTTTAGTAGAGTGAGGTTCAAGATGGGGGAGTACGAAAACCACCCAACGCAAAAACCAGAAGCGCTTTTGGAACGTATAATCAAAGCATCATCCAATCCTGGAGATGTTGTTCTTGACCCATTTTCAGGCTCATTTACCACTTCGGCTGTGGCAGTTCGCCTCGGACGAGTAGGAATTGGTATTGATCTGAATGAGGAATATTATGAAATGGGCCTAAGACGCACCGGCATTACCATGACAAGGAACGGAAAAAGTCTTGAAAAAGTGAAAACACGTAAGACAAATGCTAAATCAAAGTATGTAAGAGGTGAATGATATGAAAATTACAGAAACTTTTGTTGCAGATATTCTCAAAGCAGAGTATCCTACAGATTATCAAAAAATTTATGATAAAAGTCCCATGCTTCAGTATTTGGACAAGAAAATGAAAGCGGTTCACGGTAATAGCAAAACTCGTAGAAGTTTGGCGAACATTTATGCGATTTACTCTATCCTGTTCTTTTATCAAAAGGATTTCTATAACAAAAAAGAAGCTTATCGCCAATTTGAGGGATATGATTATATGCGACTGTTCAATTTCTATCGCAGTCTCTATGGTGGGAGTAAATTGCAGAATCATGCGTTAAACTCCCGTGTGAATGGTGAATTTCACAACAAAATTAAGGATACAGTCAATGACCTAATTATCGTTAATAACGGAAAGTATCTTATCCATATTGACTACATCTATGTCGAGGGACATGACATAAGCCTTGTTTCCTGTAAAATCATTAAAAAGTATATCGATCTTTTGATGGCAAAAGATCATGCCTTAATAAGTATCTTGGAAGAATTGAGAGGTCTGACAGACTATTCTGAGAAAAAAACTAAAATCAATGCTTTACTTACAGAGGATTCCGAAGCTCGTATATTTGAGATTATCAGCTATGCCATTCTGAAAAATCACTATAAAAAAATTACCGTATTCTTTGGGTATACAAGAGATACTATTGATGAAGTAGCTCTCGAATTGTTCAAAACAGGAAGGACCAATGCAAATGACGGTGGTATTGATTTTGTTATGAGGCCAGTAGGTAGATTCTTCCAAGTGACTGAGGTAAACAACTACGATAAGTATCTGTTGGATATCGATAAAGTCATGCACTTCCCGATCAGCTTTGTAATTAAGACTAAGCAGAGCAAGAAAAGTGTTTTAGATGAATTGGAAAGATACATCGAACAGCGTTCAAGTGGTATGATTGTTTTGGAAGAAAGATATCATAAAGCGATTGAAGAAATCATTACCATCAATGAGCTTCAAATGTGGACTTCAGAGCTTAATAATAACGACATTGACGGCATTATTCGTGATATCGACATTTATTATAAACTTGAAATGAATATAGATGCAGAGGACGAAGAGAATTAAATAGCATTCTCAACCACTTTTCTTAAATGGTCATCTGCAATGTCGTATGGTATTTTTTGGTAAATATATTATTTTTCTGGCTGATTCTCATTTTTTAGTAAATTCTCTTGGAAAATCAGTACAGTCAAGAAGCTGATACACATTACCGAAAAAACCTTCCAGAATCTCCTAAATAAGCAAACATAAAGCCCCAGGTCAGGCCGGCAGAACCGGCTCGATCTGGGGCTTTTTGTCAGGGCTCCTGAATGGTAGTTTTTAGGTGTAAGTGGTGTAAGTGTGGTGTAAATCGCAGAGATCGTTTCCGAAAAACGCTGACATATCAGGCATTCCCGCCGTCAGGCTCCTATCCTGCCGTGGCAGATGAAAAGTATTTTTACCATGGTGTGTACCTCCTCCGGAGATTGCCGGGGCTAAACTTGGCGTTCAAAACTTGAACCGCTTATACTATTAATGCCTGTAAGCAATGCCGTACCCGTATTGCAGCACGCAATAAAACGGGAGGCGCACGATGAAAATATCACTTTCACAAAACAGCGGAAGGGCTGCTTCTGCTCGCTCTTCACCATATCCCGCGCGATAGACGGACTCACAGCACGGCTCACTCGTGCTCCTTGCAGTCAAGCTCCGTCACCTCCAGGCTGTCCAGCATCTCCTCCGGGTACTCCCAGCCGTCCCGGCCAGAGTTGTGCTCCATTATCCGCTCCAGACCGTACAGCTTCCCCGCCCGGTCCTCGATCATGCTCACCTCTCCCCTGCCTATCACGCTCCGGAAGCTCGCGGAATACTCGCAGGCCTCCTTCGCCTCGTTCAGCCGCCAGCCCGTATCCAGCTCGAAGCCTACCGGTCCCCCGGCCTTTATCAGCTCCATCTTCCGGCCTTCCCGCGCGCCGTGGAAATAAAACGTCCGCTTCCCGCCGCGCTCCTCGTAGCCGAAGTTCAGCGGCACGATATAGGCACCGCCCTCGTCGCAAAAGCCCAGCCGGCAGCAGCTGCATGCGAGTATGATCTCCCTCTGCATTGCCGCGTCGCTTACCTGTCTGTCTTTCCGTCTCATCCCCAAAAACCTCCTCATTCGTTCTGCTCCTACCGTTATATACGTGCCTGTCAACAGCTCGCTCCATGCCGGTGTGTACTTCATGCGCCAATGGTGCTATGATTATGCCGTGAACATCCAGGTAACGGGGAGGTAACGGCTTTGCGCGGCGAAAATGAAATGTTGGACCTCATCATCAGCACCGCTCGGACCGATACGAGGGTCCTCGCGGCATACCTCAAAGGCTCAAGGGCCAACCCAAACGCGCCGAAGGATATCTACAGAGACTTTGACGTCATGTACGTCGTCACGGAGACGGACAGCTTCATCCGGGACACGAGCTGGATGAACGCCTTCGGCCGGGTGGCGCTGATACAGGAGCAGGACTCCGACTTCGGCTACGGAGAACGCTTCGGCATACGCTCCAAATATGACGAGAGCTATTCCTGGCTGCTGCTCTTCGACGACGGCAACCGCATCGACATAGGAGTCGAGACCCTGCGCAGCGGTCCCGAGCGATATCTGACGCGTGGTCGGACGGTTATAGACCGGTAAAAACGCTGTCCTAAGCCGTCAAAAAACGGCTCAAACGTGCTGTCCTACCTCCTGCTTTGCACAGACTTTTGAACATACACTTTGCCTTGGCAAATACTATATACTGATAAGATAATCTAACGCCGCGGTCGGCGCAGTGGGAGGATGCGCTCAGGCGCCAGTTCCAGATACAGCTCGCGCCGCCCCGCAAGGGCTGCCCAGCGCTCCTGCGGCAGCTCCATCCTCAGCCGGGAATAGCCCTCCGACCCGCCGGGTGTGGCAAGCATCACCACCGTTGAGAATGCCTCCGTCACCACCCGCTCCACGCGGCAAAGCAGCC
>URXI01000289.1 GCA_900551775.1 uncultured Eubacterium sp.
GCTCTTCCACCATCTCTTCCGTAAAGTAGACAATCCTGCGTTCCTCATCGGTGCGCGCACCGGCGTCTTTCAACGCAAAGAAAGCTCTGTCACTTTTGATCCATACGCCAGTCTCTCTGAGGATTTCCATCGTCCTCTTGTGAACCAGCCGTTTTTCTTCTTCGCTGAACACTTTGATCTCTATCTGCATAACAACTCTCCTTCGCGCTCGATAATCAGCCGTAACTGATCCTGCACGTCTTTTGGCAGCGGCTTTGGCTGATGGTTTGCCAGTATGTCCTTCGCAAGCTCCCTGGCTCGCGCAGGCATATCCTTTGCACCATCCTTCTCCCACTTCTCACGCATCTGCCTGTCGATCAAAGTAGTCGTAGAAATCTCATCGCGCATGTGAGCCAGGGTGTGTCTCTGGCTCAGGTAATTTCCAGCCGGCCCTACGGCCTCGATCACCTCCAGCGCCAGAGCGTCTTCATCGCAGACGACTTTCTTTTCCGCTCTTTTGAACATGCGCACGAACTCCGCATCCATGAGGAATTGTTCGTAACTGATGGCCATGCCCATGTCAATCATGCCCAGGCCATAGACCAGATCCACACCGGCCAGTACCGGCATCAGTCCTGTCAAAGTCTTTTCGTGGCCGATCTGTACATCCATGACCTTGCTGTCCGCCTACGTTCCGCCCACCTTGGTCACAACATCGTAGTATTTCCCCATCTCTGCTGCCATGGCGCCGAACATGCCGTGTTCCGGGGCGCCCACTGGAGAAGTGGCACGTCTCATGTCCATAACCGTGGTAGAACTTCCGTAGATGACCGGGTTTCCCTCGTGCACCAGCTGTGTCAGCACGATACCCGCCAAAATCTCCGCATTGGTTACGACAAAGGTCCCCGCCAGAGTTGCCGGCGTCGTACCGCCCGCCAGACCCATGGAGAGAATGCTGATAGGCAGTCCCGCCTTTGCCGTCTCAATGATGACCTGAGATGCGCCGTCGTGGATTTCCAGGGGGCTGTTGGGACACATGCAGAGGGTGAAGAAAGGTCTCTCTCTCAGAGCCTGGGCGCTGCCCGCGATGGCAATGCCCATGTCGATAATGGCTCTGGCGTTGTGCCCGTTTTCAGCGTCCAGGATGGCATGTTTTGTCGTATTCTTAAAGATAGCTTCCGCCTCATAAAAATCTTTCAGCGGCCCTGGCGCGTCCTGGGCTGCAACCGCCGTGGTGAAGGCGTTGATCTCCGGAATCGCGTCACAGAAGCGGGCAAAACTCTCAAGATCCTCTGTGTCCGTCTCTCGCACTTCTCCCGTGTCGATATCGAACATCTGCAGCCCGGTGCCGAAACTGGTAAAAGAGACCGTCCCGTCTCCGAGAACAAAATCATCCTTCGGATCCCTGCCGCACATGGTAAAGCTGCCCGGCGTCACCTGGATGGCCCACTCCACCAGTTCTTTGGGGAATTTGACCATATGACTCTCAAAATCCACATCGCAGCCTGCCTTTTGATAGATTTCTTTCGCCTCCTGGCCAAAAATCCGCACGCCATATTCTCCCATCAGTTTCATGGTCGCCTCGTGAATGGCTAAAACGCCCTGGTCATCCAGGATGTGATACCCTCGTTTTTCCTTCTTGAAATGAAATGCCATATTTTCTCCCTCCAATCTATGTTACATGTAGTTGCAAGAAACGCGCCAAGGCAGCGCCAAAGGAAACTGCACGTTCTTCGCCGAAATAATTCTCAAAATTGCGAAATATTTTCATATTTTTTTACGTCATTTAGCTGTATAATACTTGTAATCAGGTACCTTCTCACGATTGAGAATAATTCTCAATTTCTCACGAAAGGTGGTTTCGCAAGTGAGTTACTTAGAACAGATTCAGACGGAAGTGCAGCAGTTTGCAGAAGTCATTTCCGAGGCACTTCATGTGGAGACAGAAATCGTTGATGACAGCTGGAAGGTGACCGGCGCTACCTGCCGCGTCTTCCAGGCCCCTGTCATGGAGTGGAACAACACCAACTCAAAGATCACCAGACAGGTCTTCGAAACCAAGCGCGCGCTGATTCTCTCTGATCCCGGCAAGAACCAGCTCTGCGCAGAGTGCACGGAAAAAGACCGCTGCTTCTATAAAGCGGGACTTTACTACCCGATTCTCCTTCATGGCACCTGCTATGGCATGATCAGCCTGGTGGCTTTCAACGAAGAGCAGCGCAGCAACATCATGAACAACAGCTACTCTTTCATGAAGTTCACCAGCAAAATGGCCGAAATATTGGCTGCAAAGATTCAGGAACTGATCATCATAGAAGAGCTCAGCAGCACCAACGAATATCTGAAAACCATCATTTCTTCTGTCCACGAAGGGATTATCGCCTGCAATACGGAAGGCCTCATCCCCTGTTTTAACGAAACCGCAGAACAGAAGCTGGGCATTGTCGCTGCAGACGCTTTGGGCAGACAGATTACAGAGGCCATTCCCGATTCCCTGCTTTGCCATGCTCTGAAAGAGAGGGCTTCCATCTTTGAAAAGAGCACAGAATACCAGGCCGCAGACGGCAGTCTGCTCCATCTGATTTCCAATGTCACCCTGGTCAAAAAAGAAGGGGAACTGCTAGGTGCGGTAGAATCTTTCAACACCGATGAAAGCCTCTTTCGCATCGCACATCGTCTTCTTCGAGGGGACTATGATAGATCTTTCGCAAATATCATCGGGCAGAGCCGCGTCATGCGAGATGCGAAATCCGCGGCCAGCGCCATCGCAAAAAGTCCTTCCACCGTCTTGATTACTGGTGAAAGCGGCACCGGCAAGGAGCTTTTTGCCAGAGCAATTCACAATGCCGGCCTGCGCAGCGACAATCCCTTTATCCCCATCAATTGCGGGGCTATCCCCGATGCCCTCTTGGAAAGCGAACTCTTTGGCTACGAAGGCGGTGCTTTTACCGGAGCAAAGGCCTCCGGCAAACCGGGCATCTTTGAAATGGCTGAAGGCGGAACCATCTTTCTGGATGAAATCGGCGACATGCCGCTGAATCTGCAGGTCAAGGTTCTGCGGGTCCTGCAGGAGAAAACCGTACAGCACATCGGCAGCGCCAAAGAAATTCCCGTCGACGTGCGAGTCATCGCCGCCACCAATCAAGATCTCAGCGCAAAGATCAAAGCCGGCACGTTCCGCGAAGATCTCTTTTACCGGCTCAATGTCATTCCCCTGACCATCCCGCCGCTGCGGGAACGCAAAGAAGACATCCCCCTGCTAGTCCATTTTCTCTGTAGCAAATACGCACAGATTTTAAATCGCGAAATGAAAGGACTTTCAAAGGATGCCCTGGATTTGCTTTATCAATATGACTGGCCGGGCAATATCAGAGAACTGGAAAATGCAATAGAATATGCTATAAACTATACTTTTGACGGCGGTATTATTAATGCATCCAGCCTGCCGAGGTGGCTTTCTCAGCCCAAGCCGCAGACTACGGATACCTCTACAGAACAGAGATCCGAAAGAGAAAAGATAAAAAGCCTCCTGCAGACCAATGGAAAGTCGCTGGAGGCTAAGAGACAGATTGCGGAATTCCTGGGAATCAGCCTGGCAACCCTGTATCGAAAGCTCAATAAATATGGCCTGTGAGTTTGCTATGTCTTCATGCCTGCCTTTCGATGATCCTGCCAAGTCTGCCTCTGAGCATCAATGCGAGCATCATCTTGAGGATGTCCGGCAGGAGGAACGGAAGGACGCACCAACCCAGCACGGCTGAAAGCCCTATGGGACCGACAGTTCTGGCATAAACGACCATAAACCAGGCCGTACCAAAGGCAAAATAGACGACCATGGCCAAGACCATCGCCAAAGTCAGCGCCCATGTTTTTCTTCCTATCATCTTCTCCATACCCCACATGACAAGGCCGGAAAAGATAAATCCGATGATGTAACCGCCCGTGGTTCCTGCGAGAATGCCAAGCCCTCCGGTAAACCCAGAGAATACAGGTATCCCTACTGCGCCCAGGAGAATGAAGATCAGAATCGCCAGAGTGCCCCGTCTGCCGCCCAGTACCCCGACAGTCAAAAACAGGCCAAAGGTCTGCATGGTGAAGGGCACTGCTGTAGGGATAGAAATCCAGGAGCAGACCGCCATCAGCACTGAAAAAATAGCAATACATACCATATCATAGGTTTTATTTCGTCTTGTCGTCATTGTTGTCACAGATACTTCCTCGCCTTTCTTTTGTTAGTGGAAGTATACAGCATCCGCCCTTTATTGTCAACCTATTTTTTAATTAAAGGTGACAATGTTCCACTTCAAAAACGATCATGTCTTTAGTAAACGACGCGAAAATGTCTCCGGCTGACCGCCTGTTACAATAAGTTTATGCTTTTTGGGCACATCTGTACATTTTCGCATAACCGGACCATTGCCAAAGCGCTTCAACAGGGGGGTATATCTGATTCCGGTTACTTTTCCTGTCCATTTCTCTGCTGCAAAGGCCGTTCAAAATCAACAAAAGTAACCGGGGCGCAGCATATTCATGGATTTTGCAGGAAATCTTCACCTGCCTCAATGCATATGGAGGGATATGGACTCTGATACCGTTGTAAAGTTATGCGAAACCTTCTGAACAGTGTCAAAAAGCATAACCTTATTGTAAAGAATGCCCGGCACATACCCCTATACCGTATACAACTCGCCAGGCAATTGCATCGCAGGAGATTATGGACATTTTTAAAAGTGCATCACACCTGCTTTTTCACTAAAGGTGACATTGCAAAGTGCCCTTGCCGGAAAACTGCGCAGGATAAGGAACTGAAGTGCCGTCACGATGCGGGCTTTACCCGTCATTTCTTTAAAAAAGCTTCGTTTCAGCCTCCCATTCCCAGCAGTTCTTCCAGCGCCTCAGCAAAAATCCACGTCATCTTATCCAGGCTGTCAATTGCCAGAAACTCGTTGGCCTCGTGAGCCAGCTCCTCCTCATGCGGGAACAGGGGTCCAAAGGCTACAGCGTTTGGAATGGCTCTGGCATAAGTCGCACCGCCGATGGCAAAGGCTTCATGCTCCTGATCCCCCGTCACTTTGCGATACACTTCCATCAGTTTGACAACAAAATCCGAATCTGGCCGCGTATAGACCGGCGGCAGGAACTCCTTTTCGATATAGGCAAACCCTGCCCGGCAGCAGGTCTTTTCGATGGCGTCCACCACAGTCTCTTTTTCCATCGATGCCGGATATCGCAGATTCGCTTCCAGTGTGACTCTTTCCCCTTCACAGCGCAGCGTCCCTATATTAAAGGTCGTTTTCCCGGAAAGCTGGTCTTCAAAACCGCAGCCGAATTTTTCTGCACTCCAATCCATGCCGATGTACGCATTGTATTTCTTCACAAAATCGTCTATCGACAATGTGTAGCTCAATCCGCCCAGCCCCTTCATCAGCAGGCTGATGGCATTCAGTCCCTTCTCTGGCGACATGGCATGGGTACTCTTT
>URXI01000290.1 GCA_900551775.1 uncultured Eubacterium sp.
AGAAAGGAGATCGAACAGATTATGACACTGGAAGAGGAACTGGATGTACGTTACAAGCTTGGAAAGAAAGAGGGCCGAGAAGAGAGCGCAAAGGATGCCGCAAGAAAAATGAAAGCCAAAGGCTTTGACGAAACAGAGATTGCAGAAATTACAGGCCTGTCGGTAGAACAAGTCAGAGAATTATAACTGCATGCCTATAGCAGTCAAAAAAGGAACTCCCCCGCAGCGATGGTAAAATGCGCCGTGGGGGAGTTTTTTTATAGACCTATTATGGAATTAGAATTTACTGCAAGAAGTTCCCTGCCAGAATAATGACGATGGCAATCGGACAGAGATATTTCACCGAGGCCTTGAGCCAGATGCGCAAGGCTTTCTTTTCTACATGGATCGCATCGAGGAAGTTATCCGCACCCCAGATCCAGGCTACAAAAATGTCGATCAGAAGTCCGCTGATGACCAGCAGATAATTGCCAGTGATATTGTCCACAGTATCCAGGAATCCCGGAATCAGGATCGAGCAGCTGCCGATGACCACGGCAAAGGCCATGACCAGAGCAACCGCTTTTTTTCTGCTGATATGGAACAAATCCATGAAGACTGCAGCAATGGCCTCCCCAATACCGATAGCAGACGACAAGGCTGCAAAGTAAAAGCCCACGTAGAACAGGGTTCCGATAATCCTGCCTCCCGTGATATAGTTGAACACATTGGGCAGCGTGATCATGGTCAGGCCTGTACCCGCACCTGGCTCCAGACCAAATGCGAACACCATCGGGAAGATCATCATGCCTGCTGCAAGGCCCGCCGCTACGATGGAGCCGCTGACGATGGACGCCTGCTTCAGAATATTGGCCTTTTTATCTTTGATGTAACTGCCGAAGATCATAGAACCCAGCATCGCCAGCCCTAAGGCAAAGAATGCCTGACCGGTGGCGGCCGTTACCGCGTCAAAGGAAAAAGAAGAAAGATCTGGTTTGAACATATAGGCGAGGCCCTTTGATGATCCTTCCACATTGAGCCCGATGACGATACAGACAACCATGATGACAGCCAATGCCGGGAGCAGAAATTTGTTCACCTTCTCCACACCCTTCTGCACGCCGCCACTGACGATGATGGCGATCAGCGCCCAGTTGATAATTGCGAATAAAAACATGGTTTTAGGGTCGCCGGATAAGGCCTCAAAAGACTGCGCGATGCCTGCCGCATCCAGGCCGGCAAAGAAGCCCGTAGCAGTTCTCCAGATGTATGCCAGCACCCATACGTAAATCGGTACCGTGTAACAGAAGATCAAAAGTGCCACAAGGATATGCAGGTAGCTGGCCATATACCACTTGCTGCCAGGCTTCAGGGTCTGGTATGCGCCGATGGCTGTTTTCTGCGATACATAGCCCATGGAAATCTCTGCGGTCAGCAAAGGAATCCCGACGAGAACGATGACCAGCACATATGTAAGGATAAACAGCGCGCCGCCATTGGTCCCGCAGACATAAGGGAAACGCCAAAGACTCCCTACGCCGACGGCGAACCCGATTACCGTGAGAAGGAATCCGAAGAGCGAGCTGAATCCCTCATTTTGTTTTTTCTCAGACATGATAACTTCCTCCTATTTCGCTCAAAAAGTATGCCCACAATAGTGTGCACACTTTATATTGTTATTAACATTTTACACTAGACGACAAATTTGTCAAGCTGTTTTCGCAATTGTTTGACATTTCTTTTGCATTGTATTAAAATATGGACTATGCATACTATTATTTAAAGGAGATTGTTTCCATGATGCAGATAAACAAAGTCAGCATGCGGATGCAGGTTTATGAAATTATAAAGGAAAAGATTCTGTCCCAGGAATACGATTGGGGCGACCAGATCCGGATCCTGCCCCTCTGCAAAGAGCTGGGAGTCAGCAACACCCCCGTGCGGGAAGCGCTTTCCCTGCTGGAGATGGAGGGACTGGTGACCTCTTCTCTCAATTCCCGGGTGCGGGTCATCGAGATGACCGAGGATCTGAACAATGAGATGAACCAGATTTTCCTCGTACTCATCGCAGGCGCTTACCAAGTCTGTATCGTCAAAGGCATTACCAAAAAGTTGACCGCTATGCTGGAGGATGCGCTGGAAAATCAGAAGGAGAGCCAGGAAAAAGAGATGGCGGACTCCATCAACGCAGCCCTGGCTTTCGACCGCTGTTTTGTCAACGTCATCGGCAACGAAAAGCTGTCCAGAGCCTTTGACGAGCAGTACACCCTGCTCTTCCTCCTCGCTCGCTACAACTATCAGAAAGCCGCTTTGAACCGTGAGGACAATATCAGGGAGCATGTGCAGATCCTGGAGGCCGTCAAGGCGGAGGATCACGAAGAAGTGCACCGGCTCCTGATCCGGCATTTCGACAAGCATGTCGATTAAATAAAGGACGACAAAAAGACGCCGGGGGAAAGCGAGCCTGCCTTCCCCGGCGTCTTTTAAATTCTATTTACATGCTAGTGCCGTAAATATAAGCCTTAATTAAATATAGTTATTTCTATCAAGATACTTTCTGATCTGCACTCTGGTGTTCAGCAGCTTCTTGGCGATCTTTGTAGAGTAATTTCCTGACTTTACTGTTCCTGAACCATAGGCATATGCAGAAAGTGCTTTGGTATAAGTATCAAATTCGTTCTTCATGGCCCTTAGATATCTGGCTCCCACTTCAATACTGACCTGTGCCTTATAGAGACTGGAAGGTTTATAACCGTACTGTCTCGCCAGCGCGTCGCTGGTCTGCATCAGCCCCTTATATCCATAGGGACTCCTCGCGTTGGTGTAGAATGTGCTTTCGTTCTGGGCAATGGCCATCAAGACTTTTGCATCCAAGTTGTACTTCTTTCCCTTTGAAATAAAATAACCTGCCATATTCAATGATTTCGTTTTACTTACATTGGGGTTGATTTTTCTAATGTAAGCAGCCAATCCCTTTTTATACTTAGAGTTTGTTTTTGTAGATGAGCTCTGTACTTTGACTGTAGTGTCCGCCGATGCTTCCACATTCTCTGTTGTCGCTGTAGATTTTGCTTCTGTTGTATCAATATTATTTGTGTCCGTAGCATAAATGGAAATTGATGAGCAAGCGATGATGGTAATCGTCAAAAGCGCGGTAACTAGCTTTTTTGCCATTTCTTTCTTCTCCTCTTTTTCTCTGAATTTTGATTGCGCGGCAGGGATTTCGCCCTGCTGCTTTATTTATTATAAACAATGTGCAAGGCTTTTTCTTAAGAAATTCTTATATTTCACAGGCTTTTCACAAAGGTTTTCAGTTCTTTGATGATCATAAACATATTTTCATCTTATTTATTGGTGCACGGCAACAAATGAATACAATTTCTGCCTATAATTCTTAAGATTTCTTAAGAATTACAAAAAGCAGCTGGCGGCCGGGGAGATTCCCGGCCGCCAGCTGCTTTCTATTAAATGCTCTCAAATTAGTCTAATGATTTTTTATTCAACATATCCGTTCTCTTCAAGGTAGTTTTCCATGGCAGCAGTTCTTGCCATCGCAAGCTCTGCATAGCCAGTAGAATAGTTTCCTGAGTGAACGGAACCTGAACCCTGATTGTAGGCGGTAAGTGCGAGACTGACATCTCCAAACTCATCCAGCTTCATGCTGATATACCTCGCACCAACCTTGATGCTCACGGCAGGATTAAATAGTTCCTGCGGATCATATCCTGCATTTCTTGCCAGTCCGTCTCCAGTCTGCATGAGACCCTTGAAGTCTTCACAGCTGACTGCATCGCTGTAGTAACAGCTTTCATTCTGAGCGATTGCCATGACAATCTTCTCATCAACTCCATATTTTTCAGCATATTTTACAAAACTCTCTGCCATATCCATCGACTCCTGCTTGCCGACATTGCGGTTCACATGGCGGATGTACGAGGACAGGCCTTCTAAATATTCTTTGTCTTCTAATTTACTTCTGACAGCAGTCGCTTTGACTGCCATGGCAGTTTCCAGTTTTTCTGGTTCTGTCTTTGTGCGGCTTTCTTTTTCCTCTTTTACGCTTTTCGCGTCCTCCTCATTGACTTTCATCAACGGGGTCTTTGGAATAAAAAAATCTCCTTGTGTCTGTTCTGTAGCATAAATAGAAATCGATGAGAACGTTACCATGGTGATCAAGAGCCACACAACAAATAGCTTCTTTGCCATATTCTTGTTTCTCCTCTTTTTCTGTTTTAAATTTGTCACTTGTTTTAAGCGACTCTACTATTATAAGCATCCTGATTGTCGAATACACCCGAAGCCAATAGTTTTCACATTGATTTCACACGGTGCCGCGCAAAATTGTAAATCAAACACAATTTTTTCATGTTTTTATTGTGTTTATATTACTATTATATGCAATTTATTTTACTTCTTGCTAAAAAAAAGGTTTTACAATATACTATAGTTATTACAATTTGTCGCACGATTATTGAATCAATTAGGAGGACGAATCATATGAAATTTTTAATTGTCGATGCATTTACAGAGACGACTTTCGGCGGAAATCCTGCCGGCGTGGTGATTCTGCCAGATGGTGCTGATTTCCCATCCGACGAAATCATGGTGAAAACCGCAGCAGAACTGCGTTATTCCGAAACCGCTTTTATCAAGAAACTGGCTGAAAACGAATTTAAAATCAGATATTTCACACCTGCCGCCGAAGTAGACCTCTGCGGCCATGCCACCATCGGATCTTTCTGCGCTCTGATGCATCTGGGCATGGTCAGTGACAACTGCTGCTGCATCAACCACACCCTTGCAGGTGATCTCAACATCAACATCAAAGACGGCTTTGTTATGATGGATATGGCTTCTCCTGTTGAAATCGCAACGATAGAAGACGAAACTGCAATCAGAGAGCTCTACAGCGTCATGGGTGCTGATTACGACCCGGCAAAAATCAAACTCCTGCCAAAGCTGATCTCAACAGGACTTCCTGATATCATGATGCCTCTGCCTACGCAAGCTGAGCTTAACGCCATGGAGCCTGATATGAAGGCTCTGTCCGACCTGTCCGCACGCTACGAGGTCACTGGCGTCCACGCCTTCACCCTGGACGCAGAGGACGGCATAACAGCTCATACGAGAAACTTTGCACCGCTGTATGACATCGACGAAGAAGCGGCTACAGGCACCTCCAACGGCGCCCTGACCTATTACTTCTATCTCAACAACATCGTCCAGACCAAGGACCACTGCAAGATCATCCAGGGAGAGAAAATGGAACGCCCGTCCGTCATCTTGACAGAAATCAATGCAGAGGGCAGCGAGTGCCTGATCAAAGTCGGCGGCAGCGCCGTCATTCTTGCCGAGGGTGAAATCAACATCTGATGTGCACCTCTGCGGCACCACCTCTCACTGCAATCAAAAGGGGTTGTCGCATTAAGACCGAGTAATCCATGGATCAGATCAAACGGCGCAAATGTCTAT
>URXI01000291.1 GCA_900551775.1 uncultured Eubacterium sp.
CTCGTACCTGCCGTCTGGCAGGTTGCGGATTTTTTTCATCGTCTTGATGCCGTCCATCTCTGGCATCATGTAGTCCATGAAGATCAAATCATAGTTCTTTCGGCTTACCGCGTCAACGGCCGCCATGCCGGAGTCAGCACAGTCGATTTTCATTTCAAAGGTCTGCAGCAGCGCTTCCGCAATCTGCAGGTTCAGATCATTGTCGTCCACAATCAAAATCCTCACATAAGGCAGCACCGGCAGTCCCGTGCCGTCGCCCTTCCTCTCGGCGGCATCAGCGGTAAGCCGCTTGAGCAGTGACACCAGCTGGATACCGAAGAGAGGCACGAAAATAGCCGCATCCTCCGGTTCGTCTGACATCAGCGCATGTTCCTGAATCCGCAGCAGCGTCACCAGCTTGCAATCGCCATCCAGTTTTCCTTCTAACTGCTGATGGACGGTGACCCTGTCAGCCATGACCATGTCAAAACCGCCCTTAGAAAGCGCATACCGAAATGCCCCGTAGTCGCCGCAGATTTCATGATCCAGTCCCAGCTCCTGCAGATAAAAGGCGTAATATTCCCGCAGAGATCTGGCTTTCTCGTAGATCAAAATCCTCGGGTGTCCTGCAGAGGAGATATCCATCAACTGATTTTCTCCTGCGGCAGCCTGTACAATCCTGGCGGTAAATACAGAGCCTCTGCCGTATTCACTCTCCACGGTGATGTCCCCTTCCATGATTTTGCACAGGGAACTTGCGATAGAAAGACCCAGGCCGGTTCCTTCCTTGCCGTGGTTGTAAGGGGAATCAACCCGGTTGAAGCTCTCGAACAGCTTGTCAATATCCTGCTTTTTGATGCCGATTCCCGTATCCTCCACTGCCATAGTCAGCAAAATCCTGTCCCCGTCTCTTTCGCAGTGCATAGACAATTTGACATAGCCTTCTTCTGTAAACTTTACCGCATTGCCTACGATATTGACAAGAATCTGCTTGATTCTCGTCATATCCCCCACCATCTGCGCCGGAACGGTTTTATCCACGTCCAGGAGAAAGCGGATCGGTTTATCTTCAATTCTGACCGCGGCGAGAAAGGCCACGTCATAGAGCAAAGTCTCCGTCTGATATGTTTCATTCAAAATCGTAAACTTGCCTGCTTCGAATTTTGACAGATCCAGAACATCGTTGATGATGGTCAGCAGTCCCCTTCCCGAGTTGAGGATGCTGCGCACGTATTCCTTCTGCCGGTGGTTCAGCTCACTTCGCATCAAAAGCTCACCCATGCCCACGATGGCGTTCATCGGCGTGCGTATCTCGTGGCTGATATTGGCAAGGAAAATGGACTTGGCTTCCGCAGCATGGCGCTGATTCTGAGACACGATCCAGATCACGCCTGCCGCCGCCAGCAAAATCAAAAAGACAACGATGGCGGCAATACCAGTGTGCATCAGTTCCTTGGTCAGCATGTCCGTCTTTGCCGTAATCACATCCTTGGGCACGATGTTTACGATGGTCCAGCCGTTCAGCCCCAGGGGACAGTAATAGCCAAGACGCGCTGTACCCAGCTGGTCATAGAGAATCGTACCCGATTCCCCTGTCGCTATGCGTGCCTTGATCTTTTCGGCGTTCCCACCTGACTTGATTTCTACGTTGTCCAGCACCCGGTAAAAATTATTGTAGTCCATGCTCTTGTTGCGCATGACTAGATTGCCGTCCCTGTCGATGATATACGAATACCCTTCGCCGCCAAAGCTTTCCGTCCCCAAGGCTTCCTGCAGTTTGGAGATATCCAGCATGGCAGTCATCACGCCCGAAATTTTTCCCCTTTGGTCTTTTACTGGCACGGCCAGGATGATGCCGGATGCCGCCCTGTTGGTGAAGATGTAGCGGACAATACCGCTGATGGAAGACTCTCCTTTGAGAGCCTTTTTGAAATACGCCTGGTCAGAGACATTCTCGTTCCTCGAAGGCTCTGTCGCCTGTAATCTGCCGTCCTCTGCCGCATATCCGGCAAAGACGAAGCCCTGAGTTTCCACCATGTCCTCCAGATAGGCTGATCTTTTTTCCTCCGGGATGACCAGATAAGTATTTCCTATTGTCTGCAGCGAATTCTGCGTATCCTTTACTACCATTTTTGTATATGCAGTGATGTTGTCAGCTACTTCTGCCATCATGACCTGATTTTCCTTCTGCAGCGTCATGTCAAACCGCTCAATGTAAGAGAATGCAAAGATTCCAAATAGGATGATGACCATCAGTAAGGCAGCAATGATAAAAAAGAAATGTTTCTTGTCCTTCATCGGGTTCTTCATTTTCATTGTGTCTGGTCACCTCCCGCAATCCTCGCCGTCCTGAGATGGTCCATCTGTGCAAGGCAGTCTGCCGGTGTCAGCCCGCTGTCTTTTTTCATGTACTCCAAAATGCAGGAGGCATCCATCTGGGAAAACCCCCGGATCCGCAGCCAGGCGATGGAATCCCTGAACTTTCGCTCGATCATCTGCTCCGCTTCCAGATATTGGGGCGTAGAGATGCTTGCCACCTGGTTTTTGAAGACCGGCGCCGTGTAAATGTTGGCAAAGGCTTCGTTATAGTTGTAGGGGTCCGCCAGGAACGTGATGAAGTTGAGGGCCGCCTCAAGTCTTTCGCTGTTCTTGTTGACGATAAACAGGCCCAGGTTGGGACCCTCGAAGGTCCCTTCTTCCGGCACGCCCACAAAGGCCGGCATCAGACCGAACTTAGAAGCATCGCCTTTGAAATCCGTGTACAGCCAGGTATCCCAGCAGAGCATCATGGCGTATTTGCCGCTGTCCATGGCCTCGCTCATGCCGTTCCAGTCGTTTTTCTCATAGTCCCGTCCCAGATAACCCTTCTCCGCCATCTCACGATACCAGGTTACGACCTGCTTCATCTCAGGGATGTCTGCGTAACCGATTTTCCCCTCGTTGAGCTCCTCCAGATTATCACCGTCCATGACGATGGCATCCAAAGGGAATTGATACAGCAGCATGGAAATCTCCTTTGCCGGCAGATAGAGCGGCGTCACGCCCTTCTCTCTTAATATGCGGCAGACCTCCATGAACTCCTCCTGATTTTCCGGTATGGCAAGACCGTACTCTTCAAAGATTTCTTTATTATAGAGCGTTCCCGAAATCGACGCCTCCCAATGAGGCAGTCCGATGACTTTGCCGTTATAGATGGTCTGGTTGATGGAGGTGTCGGTCAGATCGTCCACCCATGGGGCATCCGTAAAATCGTAGAAATTTTCATCCGGGTCATAGGTTTCTATATTGGCGCCACCGTAACTCAGAAAAACATCCGGCTTCTCGATTTCGCCTTTGACAGAGGCCAGCATGCGCTTTTCGAATTCTTCTTTTGGAATCTGCACGATTTCCAGATTATTCCCGGTCAGCTCCTTGTATCGGTCAAAGGCATTCACGATGTAGCTGCGTTCCAGATCCGGGTAGATACCCCAGACCATCAGCTTCTCCCCGGTGCTCTTCCCCCAGTCATAGACGGGCTCGCTAAACGCCGATCTCTGATTCTCCGGCACGTTATTCTCCTGCTGCCCGCAGCCCGCCATCAGGGTGAAAAGGAAAAATATGGAGATTAATAGGGCGATTTTCTTTTTCATCTGTTCTTCCTCTCGCATTTCGTATCGCTAAAGATAGTTTTATTTTACCATCAATTGCCGAAAATGTCGATTTTAAATCAGCCAGGCGGGAATATACCAGTTTTTCTTGTCGATGGGAAGAACCTCCTTTGCCATACAGATGACCGCGCCTGCGCCGACCTCTGTCTTCAGATGAGCACTGCCGGCAAAAATATCTGCTTCTGAAGGCTCTTTGGTCAGTGGCGAAAGTACAGAGAAATTTTTCACGGCATCCTTTGGGTTAGCACTCTTCTTGATTTCAATCGGATTTACGATTCCATCCTGCCAAAGAATCAAATCGATTTCCTTGCGGTTACTGTCGCGATAAAAATACAGTGGCGGCCGCTGCCCGTTGTTGATATAGCTTTTGTAGATTTCTGATACGACCCAGGTCTCAAAAAATTGACCACTCATGGCTCCTCTTTCCAGAACCTCCGGGCTAGTCCAGCGTGTCAGATAGGCGCACAGTCCTGTGTCAAAGAAATACATTCGCGGCGCTTTGACGACGCGCTTCAGTATATTACTAGAAAAAGGCTGAATCAGCGTCACAATTCCCGATGAAACCAGAATTGACAGCCAATGCTTTGCTGTCGGAATCGTAATGTCCACTTCATTAGCCAAAACCTCGTAGTTCACGTTGGTCGCAGTCCTTGCCGCCACGATAGTGAGGAAGTTTAAAAATGCAGTCTCATCTGCCACCTGTGTGAGTTTTTTCACGTCTCTGCTGATATAGGTCTCCAGATAGGATTCATAGTATTCTCCTGGTCTAATCCTTTCATCACTATACAATTTAGGCATAGATCCCTTGAAGATACGTTGGAAAACTTCGTTTATCGTCATCGGTACGGTTTTTCCTATCCGGTCGATGAATACAGAAGGCGTCAATGTGAAAGGCGGATAATTAGTTCCTGCGATCTCCCCATTTGACAGCCCGAGAATCCTGGCGACGCCGACCCTTCCGGCCAGCGACTCCGTCACATTTTCCATCAAGTGAAAGGTCTGTGACCCGGTAAGCCAAAAATCTCCATTCTGCTGATGTTCATCTACATAAACTTTGATATAATCGAATAGCTCTGGCGCATACTGCACCTCGTCTATCAGCACCGGCGGTGCAAATCGCTGAAGAAATAGTTCAGGATCACTCTTGGCAAGCGCTCTGAAAGTCGGCTGATCGAGGGAGACAATCGTTCTGTTTTCATCAGCCATCTTCGTCAGTAATGTGGACTTTCCGACCTGCCGCGGCCCGGTCAAAAGCAGCACAGGAAACGTGTCACTGATATTCCGTAATGTGGATTCTATGGTCCTTTCGTAATACATAAGGTCGCCTCCTCTTAAAAATGATAGTCAAAAAGAAAAAATTTATGAAAATCTAATTTATTATTTTAGATTAACATAAATTTTTATTGAAGTCAATGCTGGCCGAATGATTCACTGGTAAGCTTTTCTATGGCCTGCCTGTAAATCTCCCTGGCTTTTTCCAGGTCTTCCACGTAAATCCACTCATCTTTTTTGTGCTCGGTGCACGCTCTGCCCGGAAATACCGGTCCGAATGCCACGATATTCTTCATGGCTCTGGCGTAGGTTCCGCCGCCCATGACCTGAGGCTGCGTCTTGTCTCCCGTCACTTCTCTGTAGGCTTCCATCAGTTTGGTGATGACCTCACCGTCTCTGTCCATATAGACGGGATCCATGGAGGTGATGACGTTTAACGCGACATCATGAGAAGAGAGGGCTTTCTCCATACAGTCCAGCACCTCTTCAACGCTGTAAGTGACTGGATAGCGGATGTCTGCCTCCAGAAACAGCATGCCGC
>URXI01000292.1 GCA_900551775.1 uncultured Eubacterium sp.
CCCCCCGCAGACGATGCCGCCGCTTTTGATCACCTGGCCGATGGGATTGCAGCCTTCCCAGCCTGTCCCCATATTTGCCGCATACATGCCTTCTCTGCCGCCCCAGAGCGCATCGTAATTAGGACGCATGGATAAGATTAACCCCAGAGAGACCGCTTCATCGATCTGCGCCGCTGTGGGCAGTACGAAAAGTTCCAGCCTGTGTCTGTGACTGCCTGCGCCCACTGCCTCAAATGCGGAAGAGAACGCGGTCAGAGCTTGATCGATGGCTCTAGGACCGATACAGGACAAAGCGATCTGCATCCCCCGTGCATGGGCCTCCAGGACAAATTGGTTCACATCGTCCTGAGAATAATACAGGGTGCCATTGTGGCTGCCTCTGTAGTTGCGGTTCAAGGCTGCGCCCTTTGATCCGATGGAGCCGTCCAGATAGATGTTGCCCCCGATTCTCGAGAGACCCATCTCTTTGATTTTGCCCACGTCCATGGTCTGGGGAAAGAGCAGGATGTCCAGATTGCTTTTTTTGGCATAGTCATCGACGATGTCGATATCTCTGCCAGAGAAAAAGGCACCCCCTTCCATGGCGTTGACCGTAGTGATGCCATAGCGAAAAACCTCCCTCTCCATATCTCTGACTGCTTTTCTGCGCAAGTCATCGCTGACGAAGTTGGTGTACAGCTTCCTTCTGGCAAAGCCGCTGGCTTCTCCTCTAAGCACACCTGTAGGCATATCCCGCTCGTCTCGGAGGACGCCGGACAGGCTGCTGGGAATCTGCAGCATATTGTAGGCAGTGGTATTGACCACGGTCTTGTGAAACTCCGTCCTGCTGACCACGATAGGATGGCTGGAAGAGACCTGGTCCAGATCCCACCGATTCACATCGATGGTCTCTTCGTTATAGCCGATGCACCAAACCAGCTCCCCATCTGCAAATTCTGCCGCTTTGTCTGTCAGCTGCTGTAAAAACTCCGACTTAGTCTCGGCATTGATTCTGACACAGTATTGCAGCAGTCCGCTCTGCACCATGTGGATATTGCTGTCGATAAAACCAGGCAGCACGGTCTTTCCTCCCAGGTCGATCATCTTAGTGCCGAAGCAGCGGCCCGGAAACTGGTCCTTTTCCCCATAAGTATGGGCAATCTTGTCGCCGCAGATGGCGACCGCCCGGTAGCGCTCGGTTTCTCCCTCCATGGATATAAAGTTTCCATTATATAAAATATAATCCATGTTTTCTCCTATTTCTGATAGACGATTTCGCCGCCTACTACGGTCATCAGTACGTCAGTGTCCATGATGGCGAGAGAATCGACCGCATATAAGTCTCTGTCCAGTACGACAAAGTCCGCATACTTGCCTTTTTCTATGGTTCCCTTCTGGCCCTCTTCAAAGGTGGCGTAGGCCGGTCCCGCAGTGAAGGCGTGGATGGCGTCGCTGACGGATAATTTTTGCTGCGGGTTGTAGCCGCCTTCCGGCTCCCTGTCGTAGCTGCAGCGAGTCACCGCCGCATAGATACCGTGAAGCGGGCTGTATTCTTCTACCGGGCTGTCGGAACCGGCAGCGATGACCACGCCCAGATCCTTGAACTTCTTCCAGTTATAGGACATCTCCGCCCGGTGCGCGCCCACCCTGTCTTCTACGATGGCGATGTCAGAGGCCAGGAAGATCAGTTCCAGACCGCCGATGATGCTGTACTTGGCAAAATCTTCGATGATGCCTTCCGTGGTAATCTGGCAGTGGTCGATGCCGAAGCGCAGGTCTTCATCAGGATGTTCTTTGATGATTTTAATGAATGCGTCAAGGACGGTTCTCATGGCTCTGTCGCCGATGCCGTCAGACACCAGCTGCAGGCCGTTGTCAAAGGCACGCTGAGTCAAAGCTTCCAGCTCGTCTTTGGTGATGTACATCTCGCCAGTGTTCCCTTCCATGCCTTCCGGGTTGTCGCTGTAGGGTTCTCGCAGCGCCGCCGTCCTGCCGCCCAGGGAGCCGTCCGTGATGGTCTTGAACGGTCCGATGCGAAAATACGGACTGCCGTCGCCGGTTCTGTACCCCAGGTCGATGAATTCCTGCAGTTCTTCCAGGGTCGCCAGGTGCAGCATCAGGTTGACCCGCATGGGCAGCAGGCCGTCTCTGTCCAGTTCTTCATATGCCTGCAGGATTTCCTTGAAATTGCCCGCCCGCAGCAGTTCAAAATCGTCGGTCTGGGTAGAGGTCATGCCACTGGTGATGTATCTGCTGCAGGCAGCGAGAATGCATTTTTTAATTCTTTCAACACCCAGCTTGGGAATAATTCTGTAGACGATTTCTGTGGCGAGGCCAGTCAGCAGGCCCGTCGCGACGTCGTCCTCGTCGGTGAGAATCATGCCGCCTTCGATCTGCTGCGGATTTTCATAGATGCCTGCCAATTTGAGTACGTTGGTGGTCACGACGGAAATCTGGGCACAGGTCCTGGTCAGAACCACATAGTAGTCACCGAATTCTTCGTCCAAGTCCTGCCTTGTGGGCATTTCTCTGGTATCGAATTGATTCTGATCCCAGCCTCTGCCTTCGACCCACTGTCCTTTCTCGATGCCCTTCTCTTTGATGTAGCTGCGCAGGCGCTCCTTCAGTTCTTCCAGACTCCTGCAGTCGTTGAGGTCGCAAACCTCCAGGCTGTAACCGTAGCTGAGCAGGTGGATGTGGCTGTCGTTGAAACCCGGCAGCATGGTCTTTCCCGCCAGATCGATGACTTCCGCATCTTCTGCGCCTGCCAGGACTTCTTCGCTGCTACCTACGCAGGTGATGATGCCATCCTCCGTGGCGACGGCTTCAAATCTGCTTTCCGCCTCGTCCATGGCGTAACCGTTGGCATTGATAAAAACTTTTTTCATTCTCTCACTCTCCTCTTCCATTACAAAAGGTATTCACTACGTTGATCTTGTGGATTTCTGCCGCTGGTGTCTCCAGGGGGTTTTGATCCAGGATGGTCAGATCGGCTGCAAAGCCTTCTTTTATTTTGCCCATCCGCTCTTCCATAAACACGGAATAGGCCGGCGTCTCCGTATATAGGCGCAGGGCTTCCATAGCGGTCAGCTTCTCGTAAGGGAGCCAGCCGCCTTCCGGCTTTCCATTCAGGTCTGCCCGCGTCACCGCCGTCTGGATACCGTAAAGCGCATCGTAGGACTCCACCGGCGCGTCGGAACTGCCGCTGATGCGGATGCCGCTGTCCAGCATGGTTTTCCACGGGTAGAGGGCGTATTTCTCGTCTGTTTCGATCTTGCCTGCGACCACCCTGCTGTCCGTAGGGACAAAGGCGGGCTGGATGTCCGCCATCATCTGAAACGCCGCCATCTTTTCGATCTGGTCTTTCTGGCAGATCTGGCAGTGTACCAGCCGAGGCCGCCTGTCTCCTTCATATTTTTTCTGGCAGCTGCCAATGATGCGGATTGCCTGATCCATGGCACGATCGCCGATGCAGTGGCACATGACCTGTAGATTCTTCTCGTAGGCGAATTCTACAAGCTGCTTCATCTCCTCATCGCTGAAGTTGAGGATGCCGTAATTGTCCGTGCTGCCTTTGTACGGCTTTCCCATGGCTGCCGTCGATGCCCCCAGGGAGCCGTCCAAGATCAGTTTCAACCTGCTGTAAGAGAACATATCGTCTTCTCTGATCTCCTCAAGAAGCTGGCGAATGTGCAGGAACTCCGCCATGGAAGAGACCTGCACCTGCTCAAAAATCCTAATGGGCAGTGTACCCCGGTTCCTCAAATTATCGTAGGCCCGTAGAATGTTCTTTTTTGATTGAAAGTCTGAAAATGCTTTCATATCGTCACTCTGAACAGCGGTGAATCCTCTGGCTTTGATTTCACTCGTCGTATCCGCGATGAGATGTTCGATTTCATCCACGGTCAGCGGCGGCTTCTTCTGCAGGATGAGACCGCTGATAGCGTCCTCGTAGATCAGGCCATTAGGTCTGCCGTCTCTGTCACGCCCGATGTTCTCATCTTCCAGGAAAGTGTCTTCGTTCACGCCGCAGAGCTTCAGCAGTCTGCTGTTTACCGCTGCGATGTGGATACACACTCGCTTGGTGAATATGTAATGTTTGTCCGAAACCCGATCCAGATCCTCCCTGGTCAGCAGTCGTTTCTCCTTAAAATTCTCCTGATTCCAACGCATGCCCATGACCCAGGCGCCTTCCGGAATCTTTCGCTCTTCGATGAAATCCTTCATCATCTGGATGACTTCTTCTATGGACGCTGCGCCAGACAGGTCGATGCTGTATTTTTTGTTGTATCCGTATTCCACCATGTGCATGTGGCTGTCGTGAAAGCCCGGAATACAGGTCATTCCCGCAAGGTCTACCGCCTCCACGTCTTCTGCGTCTTTCAACAGATTGACTTCTGCTGCCGCCAGACCCACACCTCGAATTGTTCCGTCTTCCATCAAAAGGTTCTCTGCCTCCGGCCGTCCCGGATTCATGGTGATGATATTGCCATTAAAAAGTAGTTTCTTTGTCATCTTCTCCTCCCTTATAGATTCATTCTAAACATGAACCGTTTATTTTTCGTTAATTTTCTATCTATGGTTCGTATTTTTTGGGGTTGTCAGGGGGAAATTTTATTTTGCTGTAAAATATGATGTTGAATTTTACAGCAAAACACGTTATACTAATAATAGGAGGAGTGTATAGTTATGCCAAATATTAAACCAATTTCTGATTTAAGGAATTACAGTGATGTGCTCCGTGATGTATCTGTCGGCGCTCCTGTCTTTCTTACGAAAAACGGACGCGGACGGTATGCGATCATAGACATGCAGGACTATGAAAAGGCAATGGCGACCTTGAAACTCATGGATGAACTGGCAAAAGGGAAAAAATCGGGAGAGGAAAAGGGGTGGCTCTCCACCTCGGATGTGAGGGCACATTTCAGGAAAAAAGCGAATGAAGAATAAGATCAACTATTCCCCACAATCTCTGAATGATCTTGACGAAATTTGGGAATATATTTTTTCGGAGTTAGGCAGTCTGCAGGCCGCAGAAAACACGATCAATAATATCCTTGACGCAATTGATCTGCTGCAGGACTTTTCGCAGATAGGCGCACCGCTGTCCTCTATAACTGATATCGAAAGTGATTATCGATTTCTTGTCAGCAACAGTTACATGGTGTTCTACCGTGTGAATGGACGTGAGGTTTATATCGACCGCGTGTTGTACAGCAGACGGGATTATCTCCGCATCCTGTTTCCAGATTTGCCGCAGAGTGAAGACGACAAGTGAAACAGACGGTTCTGTTCCGACAAAAAAAGGCACTCTAAATTATCGTGTGGGTGACCTCTAAACTATGGTGTGGGCGATTTTCACCCACTTCTTTTGTCCGTGTGGGTGGACTCTAAATTATCTTGTGGGTGAAAATATATAGTCTGTTATGAAATCTTGGAGAAGTTCTCTTA
>URXI01000293.1 GCA_900551775.1 uncultured Eubacterium sp.
GCGAAGGACCGGGGCGGCTTTGTCATGGGCGAAGGCGCTGGGGTGCTTTTACTGGAAGAATATGAACACGCTGCAGCCAGAGGAGCGAGAATCCTTGGCGAGGTGGTGGGTTATGGCGTCAGCTGTGATGCCAACCATATGACAGCGCCACTTGAGGACGGCAGCGGCGCGGCGGCATGCATGACGACGGCTATGGCGGATGCTGGCGTGACGGCAGAGCAGATCGGCTATGTCAACGCCCACGGCACGGCGACGCCGATGAACGACAGGTGCGAGACGCTGGCTGTAAAATCGGCATTTGGCGATGCGGCGTCAAAGATGCTCATGTCTTCGACAAAATCCATGACGGGACATCTCCTGGGTGCATCGGGCGCGGTGGAAGCGCTGTTTACCGTATCAGCGCTTACAGATCAGTTTGCACCGCCGACGGCAGGATATAAGGTGCCGGATCCGGAATGCGATCTGGACATCGTGCCGAACCGGGGCAGAGCGATGAAAACCGAATATGCCATGTCCAATTCCCTTGGATTTGGCGGTCACAATGCATCAATTATCTTCAGGAGGGTATAATAATGGAACTAAATTCAAATCAGATACAGGAAATCATCCCTCACAGATATCCGTTTTTGCTGGTGGACAAAATCATCGACATGGAAGAGGGGAAGTGGGCGAGAGGCATCAAATGCGTCACTGCCAATGAGATGCATTTTCTGGGACATTTTCCTGAGAAGCACATCATGCCGGGGGTTTTGATTATGGAAGCCCTGTCGCAGACCGGTGCGGTTGCCATCCTTTCGCAGCCAGAGAACAAAGGCAAAATCGTCGTCTTTGGCGGCATCAAAAACTGCCGCTTTAAGGAACAGGTGGTGCCGGGTGACGTGCTGGATCTCTACTGCGAGATGACAGAAATCCGTGGGCCGGTAGGCTTTGGCAAAGCGGTGGCGAAGGTGGGCGACAAGGTCGCCGCCCAGGGCGAGATATCATTTGTGATCACAGGCGAATAAGGCAATTGCAAATTTTCTCAAAATTTGATAGAATAAGTTAAGCGATAAAGCGTAAGAAATGGAGAGAGGTATGCTGGAAAAGAATTTTTCTGATATTTACACGAAATTCAAACTGAGCTTGTACTCCAAAGTGTTCAATCAGGATATTGATGTGGAGGATGCGCTCTCGTCCATGGAGGTGCTTTGTGTCGAGACCATCTATTCCCTGGGGAGGCCGACCATCAACGAGTTCGCTTCTTTTGCGAAGATTTCACCTCCCAACGCTGCGTACAAGATCAACAGCCTGGTCAAGAAGGGCTATGTCCGCAGAGTGCAGAGCCAGGAGGACAAGAGAGAGTATTATCTGGAAATTACGGATAAGTACCGCAAGACTTACGGTGTCACCTACGATTATATCGGTACTGTGATGGAGAGAATCCGGGAGCGATTTTCGCCGGAAGAGGTGAAGGAGCTGGAAGCGATCCTCGGTGTCATCGACGATGAACTGATGCCGGAGGTCAAGCTGGAAGAAGAATAAGATTTGTGAGCCGCAGGTTTGTCCCTGCGGTTTTTTGCTGTCACAAATTTGACAGGAACCTCGCGGTTTTGGCTCCGAAAGTGAGAGGACAAGGGGAAGGATATCCCTTATAATAAAGAAAACCAGCGAGGAGGAGCATACATGAAGTTACCATTTCGAATTGAAAAAAGAGGCAGCTTTCGGGTCGTCGGCCATTGCATACAGACGACGAACAAGGGCAAGGAGGGGACAAAGGCGGTTCCCGCCCAGTGGAAGGAATTTCAGGAAACAGGACAGCAGGCGGCTTTGATGCCTTTGATGAACCAGGCGCCTTACGGCTTGTTCGGAATCAGCGTTTACAATACGGATCCGGCGGACTCGAGAAGGTTCGATCATTATATCGCCGTTTCCAGCGATCAGGAAGCAGAGGGGCTGGATGCGTATACCGTACCGGCGGCGACCTGGGCGGTGTTTCCGTGCACGGTGGAAACCATCGGAAAGACCGAGGCAATGGCCATCACAAAGTGGCTGCCCAAGTCAGATTACAAGCCACTCAATGCAGGCTATCTCACAGGCCGGATGAAGTCGGGCGCACCGGACATCGAGTATTATGGGGAAGGCGATTCAGTGGAAGTATGGGTTGCAGTCAGAGAAAAATAACCAAAAGAGCGTATCTTCAATTTGACGATATGCTCTTTTCTTAGTTATTCAGTTATCCCTGCTATGGGGTAAAGTTTGCATGAGTGCAAAGAACCGTTCTGGTTCTCCAGTACGGAAATATTCGTACCAGGCTTCTAAAGTATTCGCTTCAAAAACACCCAAATGTTCAATAATTTGTTTCGCCCACGGCAAAGCCCCAGTGGAGCTTGCAGTAATCAAATTGTTGTCCGCTACAGAGGGCCTGTCTATATAGAAGCTCTGCCCTTTATAACCAGGAGAAAACATTTCAAGAAAGCCCGGCCCATTACTGGTATGGGGACGATGATCCAATAGCCCGAAGCTGGCAAGGGCAGTAGTTGCTCCACAGATTGCACACACAGTCGCCCCTAAAGAGAGAAATTCGCCTGCTTTTTCGATAATGGAGCCGTGTTTTGGGTCGTTCCAGGTATCTGCACCTGGTAACACCAACACGCTTGTTTCACTTATAATCATGTCATCAATCGAGCAATCCGGCAGGATTGTCAGCCCGCCCATTGTATGGATTGGCAATTTTGAATCGCTGACTGTTTTGAGAGATACGCGCGGCGCATCCTTTTTAAAGAAACGACCAGAATGCAACTCCGCAGTAACGTAGCCTATCTCCCAGTCAGCTAAGGTATCAAGAACATAAATATAGATTGTATACATAAACTTCCTCCGTCTCTATTGTCTTATTGATTTGCTTGTATTTTTATAGTACCATATAATTGTTGACAACAGTATGGCAACAATCAAAAAATGATGAATGGCGGTGAGCAGATGAAAGTAGACAGGCTTGTCAGTATTATTATGATACTCCTTGACAAAGAACGCATTGGGGCACAGGAGCTGGCAGATATGTTTGAAGTATCGCCCCGCACCATTTACCGCGACATAGATGCGATCAACATGGCAGGGATTCCGGTTCGTTCGACATCGGGAGTGGGCGGCGGTTTTGAAATCATGGAGCGATATAAAATTGATAGAAAGGTCTTTTCGACTGACGACCTTTCTGCCCTCTTGATGGGACTTTCCAGTCTCTCGGGTGTGATGCGAGGTGATGAACTGGTACACGCCCTTGCGAAGGTCAAAAGTTTTATTCCCGCTGAGAGAGCAAAAGACATTGAATTAAAAACAAACCAAATCTGTATTGATTTAAGCCCGTGGATGGGAAACAGGAATCTGCAATCCTGCGTAGACCTTATTAAAACTGCTTTGTCTGAAAAGAGGCGGCTGACCTTTGAATATATAGCCCACCACGGAAATAAAACCGCACGGACGGTCGAACCATATCAGCTTGTATTGAAAAACAGCCATTGGTATTTGCACGGGTATTGCGGGGAGCGAAATGATTTTCGCTTATTCAGACTATCCCGAATTTCAAACCTACGAATGCAGAAGGAAACCTTTACGCCGCGAGATTGTCAAAAACCGAATTTAGACTTTGCGGAAATTTTAGAAACGATACAAACAAAAATAAAAATCCGTATTCATAAATCCGTGACAGACAGAGTCCTTGACTTTTGTTCTTATGAAGATTTTTCGCCAGACGATGATGAACATTACATTGTCAGTTTCCCTTTTATAGAGAACGAATATCACTACAACATTCTTTTCAGTTTTGGGGATAAATGTGAGTGCTTGGAGCCGCCGCATATCCGGTCTGAAATGAAACACAGAATACGCCAGATAGCGGCCATATATGAAAGTTAAAATATAGAGAGAAACGGAAAGCGATTGCCCGGGTGATGAAAGCAGACGGATACCCTGTGGAAGAGATATGCAGGCTGACCAAGCTGTCTGAACATGAGATAGAAAAGTTATGAAATGAACAAAGCCGCGGACTTCTGCCGCGGCTTTTGTCATGATGATATGGTCTTTACCCATATTTCCATCTGCGTGGTATCGGGACTGTGGCTTTGATAGCGCTCTGCAGAGAAGGGCTCTGCCGTGATTCCGTGGCGTGGAAGCCAGGAGCCGAAAAGATACTGATGGGCTTTATAGAGCACGTCCATGACCAGATGCTCAAAGTTTTCTGCTTCAAAGGTACAGACGACGTACTCTCCCGGTGTCAGCTGCCAGCTCTGAAAGCCGTCGACATTGGCACCTGCAGAGGCTCTTCCGCCGGCAAAATAGTTGAAGAACCCTTCTTCATCACTTGCATAGGTGATTCCTATTTCATCGCCGCCTTGGACTAAAGCGGGGATGAAATTTTTTTGATCGTGAAATGTCCGCCAAAGGGCATCCAGGGGATCGGGACCCGACTCTATGCCGAGATCGTTGATGAACTGGAGCGGCGCTTTTGCTGACAAGCCTACAAAAGATTCTGCGCTCTGCAGCTGTCTTCTGCCGATTTCCAGAACGATGCCGTCGCTGATCAAAGGGACGTTTTCATCTATCAGCGTGTAATGGAGCAGGAGCTGCGGTTTGGTCATTCGATTGAAGACGGCCGGATTTTGTCGGTATTCTTCCGGTGTGAGGCCAAAAGTCTTTTTAAATACCCTGGTGAAGTGTTCGTGGGTAGCAAATCCTAGATCCAGGGCCACATCTAGAATCCGCCGATCCTTTTCCAGAAGTTTTTCCGTCGCAATGGCCATGCGGCGCAGTTTGATGTATTCACCTGGCGGCTTTTTCACCAACCGGCGAAAGAGCCTTTGATAATAGAATGGTGATAGAGCGGACATCTTTGCCAACTCTTCAATCTCTAAGGGTTCTGCGATATGATTTTCAATATAATCTATGGTTACTTGTATTTGTTCCCATGCGTGCATGATCAGCACCTCCTTTTCCTCTATAGAATAACATAGGAATAGAAAAATATGCTTGTCTGGGAGTGCTCTTTTTGCTGCCAAAGAAAAAACACTTGTTCTCCCCGCCGTTACATTGTAAAATAGAAGAGCATAAAGAAAGGGGAACGTCATGAACGAAAAGACAAACGCAAACTGCCAATTATTTATAGAAAACAGGGATCGCATCAAAGGGGAATTCCCATGGGAGAGCGCCTATATGTATCCTCTCTGTGCGGCGCTGTATACTGCAAAAGGCCGCAGGGTCAACGAAGAAGTTCTGCGGGAGGCGATGGATCTGCTCAAGGCGCGTGCAGGTCTTTTTTCCAACTTTCGCAGCACGGTGAAGCTGGCGATTGCCGCCATGCTGGATCTCAGCGGGAATCCGGAAAAAACTTTAAACGACGGACTCAAGGTCTACGACATGCTCAAAGAATCCTTCTTTTCATC
>URXI01000294.1 GCA_900551775.1 uncultured Eubacterium sp.
CCGCCGTCAGGGTGCAGTAGCGGGCAGGCGGCTGGTATGCGGATTCCACGATGACCGTGATGATCTTCCCACAGGCGTCGATAGTCAGCGGCCCGGTTTCGTCAGCGGCGATATGGAGCGTCCCCTGATTGTCAATGGACGTGGACCGGGAGCTGTTCCCTGCCAGGACGAAGGGGAGGACCACGCCGGGAGCCGGGGTGGTGCCAGATGTGCCGCTGTTTACGGTGTCGGTGATGCCCAGGGTATTTATCAGGTCGCAGGTCTCGCCCTGTTTCAGGGTGAGGGCGCTGGCAGCATTGGGACCGAAGGCACGGTTGCAGCGGTAGACTGTGGCACCCGTCAAATCATTAGGAAGCCTTAGGTTTTGGATGCTCTGTGACGAATCGTTCATCACGACGAAGACGGTGGAGACGCCGGCATTAGTAAAGGGGTTCATGCCGAAAGTGATTAGTTTGTCCGGTATGGCGACGGAAGTGAGGTTGGAGCAACCAAAAAACGCACCGCTTTCGATGGAAGTGACGGAGCCGGGGATGGTGACGGAGGTCAAGCTGGAGCAGCCGGAAAACGCACGGCTCCCGATGGAAGTGACGGAGCCGGGGATGGTGACAGAGGTCAGGCTGGAGCAGCCGGGAAATGCACCCGTCTTGATGGAAGTGACAGTGTCACTGATGGTATAAGGACCAATTTTGCCGGGAGGATAGAAGAGCAGGGTTTTGCCGTCCTCACTAAAGACGATGCCATTTTCAGATTTGTAGTGCTGATTCCCGCTGTTCACATCAATGGAAATGAGGCTGGAGCAGGATTCAAACGCGGCCGTCTCGATGGAAGTGACAGAGCTGGGAATGGTGATAGAAGTGAGGCTGGAGCAGCCGGAAAACGCGGCCATCTTGATGGAAGTGACGGAGTCCGGTATGGTGACGGATCGCAGGCTGGAGCAGTGTTTAAACGCAGAGTACCCGATGGAAGTGACGTCGTAGTCCTGCCCTCCAATGTTCACTTGGGCTGGAATCTTGATATCGCCAGAGATGCTCTTGTCTGCACCGGTCACTGCGGCAGTTTTCTTGTCTTCATCGGTGACGGTGTAGATGATACCGTTATCCGCAATAGTATCGCCAAATGCCGCCCACACCTGCTGTGGCAGGACGGACGCGGACATGGCAAATACCAGCAGCAGTGCGGTGAGCAGGCTGGCAAAGCGCTTTTTCTTAGAGATGGGTTGTTTATACATAGTCTTCCCCTCCTTAGGTGGATTCTTTCGCAGTATTTGCTTTAGTATAGCAAAATCGTGGGGGGGGGGCAAGCCTATTTGCATGAACTGTGCGTTTTTGACGTAAACCGTAGGAATTAGGGAGAATATGGAAGTCATGGTCAGTAATTTCCTGCATTCCATCCAGCTTTTAAATTGGCATATAAATTGCTTTGTTTGTTATCATAAGAGATAAAACCGATTTAAACTGCAAAGAAAGGCGGCTGTCATCATGTTAATCAGTAGGATTATGAGAACCAATGTGGACGAGAAACGATTAGAACAACATATTTACGCCAGCCAGCTGGTCTCTGATATCGATTTGGAGCGCATCAGGGATACGCAAAAGCTGGAGGTACTGGACGAAAAGGAAAAGAAAGTCGGTGAAATGAGGACGGCAGATTTGATTTATTTGATTGAATCCTCGCAAAAATTGAATTTGAGCGATATCTTAGACAAGCTGGACGACGGGGTGATTGTGGTAGACGCCGATGGCCGCATCTGCTTTGAAAATGAGGCATACAGCCGCATCGTCGGCGTGTCGGAACGAAAGACCATTGGCCGGAACCTGCATGTCGTAGAACCAGATGCCATCCTCCTAAAGGTCTTGGAAACGGGGGAGCCCATTTACCGCAATCGGCAGCTGATTCACTCTGTAGGGAAGTTTGTCGCCATGCGGATTTACCCCATTGTAAAAAATGGAAAAATCAAAGGCGCTTATTCTATCTTTCAAGACGTCAGTGAGTTTGACAAGCTAAACCAGGAGTTTCACAGAATGGCGGGAATCGCTCGGGAGTACGGCAATCAGCTCAACGAAAAACAGTCCCTCAGCCACCTGAAAATCGTGCGCAGAAGCCCAGTCTATGATAAAGTGCTCACCAAAGCGCTCACCATCGCAAGTACCGATGCTTCCGTGCTGATCAGAGGGGAGAGCGGTGTCGGCAAAGAAGTGATTACCCGACTGATTCATGAAAACAGCCATCGCAGCGGAAAACCTCTCATCACGGTAAACTGTGCGGCAATACCAGACAGCCTTATCGAGAGCGAACTGTTCGGCTATGAGGAAGGAGCTTTTACAGGATCAAGGAAGGGCGGCAAGCTGGGGAAATTTGAGCTGGCTCATGAAGGGACACTTTTTCTCGATGAAATCGGAGACATGCCCTATGCCATGCAGGCAAAGCTGCTCAGGGCGTTGCAGGAGGGCGAGATAGAGAGGGTTGGCGGCAGCAAGAGTATTTCTGTAGATGTGCGGATTGTCGCGGCGACCAATCAGAATCTTGAAGAAATGATCAAAGCAAAGCAGTTCAGACAGGATTTGTATTTTCGTCTCAATGTGGTCAGCATTACAGTACCGCCGCTGCGGGAACGAAAAGAGGATATCATCCCGTTAATCAATCATTTCCTGCAGAAAAACAATGAGAAATACAGGAAACACATCACGATCTCGCCGGAAGCTTATCATCAATTTGAAGCATATGAATGGCCGGGCAACGTGAGGCAATTGCAGAATTACGTCGAGTCAATGGTCATCATGACAGATGACGATGGCACTGTCAGGTCTGTGCCACTGCCGCTAGATAAGAGTGAAAGCAGCCAAAACGCCTGTGAAGAGAGTCTGGTCGACGACCTGCAGAACAGCTTCCTTCTTGAAGAAGTCTCCTTTGCAGAAGCAGTCAGACGATATGAGCAGCGTCTGATCAGAGCTGCCGTCGAAGGGTGTAATGGGAATCGTGAAATGGCTATTGAAAAGCTGGGTATCAGCCGCAGAACCTTTTACAGGAAACTGCAGGGTGAGTAAAAGTGTCAGAGATAACACTGGTGTCAAATATGGCAAATAATCGTGCCAGATTTGACACCAGTGTCTTTTTTGGCACTTTTTGTTTGGAGAAAAATGACGAAAATACTTACGTTTGCAGGGAAGCTTTCTTGGCACATTTGTTGCGTTTATAGTGAGTAGAGATCAGAGAAAGGAGTTGTGAAGACTATGACATTACAATTAACGCCGGAGCAACAGAACATACTGGACGGAAATGAGGGTCCGGCACGGAAACTGGCTATGGAAATCCTGGTAAAGGTTGGAGAGGGATTTGGTGCGGAGAGACTGATTCCAATCCAAAGTGTACATTTGGTACTGCACGCATACAAGAGCGCTTTTGATGCTGGCGTGGAGGCGGCAGAAAGAATCGCCGATATGGGCGGCAGGTTTACTGTTGCGACTACTATTGATCCTTATGGGATGGATGCAGAGGATTGGGAGGGTGCAAAAACCCCAAAAGAATATGCCGTCATGCAGAAAAGGTTAGAGGCGGCGGTTAACCGATTGGGTGTCATCCCCGTATGGACCTGTACGCCGTATTACGGCTTCAACATGCCAAAGTTTGGAGAAAATGTGGCATGGTCTGAATCCAGCGCTGTTGCCTTTGCTAATACAGTCCTCGGTGCCAGGACGAATAGACAGTCAGCCATTGTTGATATTTGCTGCGGAATTCTGGGTCTTGCTCCAGAAGTAGGGCTGCATCTTGCGGCTGAGCGGCGGGGGCAGGTTCTGATTGAACTCAAAATGGACAAACCCTTGCAGGCCTGGGAATATCCGGCTCTTGGATTCAGGCTGGGGCAACTCTTAGGAAACCGTATCGGAGTAGTAGTCGGCATGATAGGAACTCCTGAGACAGAGGAACTCAAGGCGTTATGTGCGGCTGCAGCGGCTTCAGGGTCTGTAGCGCTTCTCCATATAGTGGGTATTACCCCAGAGGCGAGAACCCTGGAGGAAGCCTTTGGCGGAAACCATCCTGAGCAGACTATTACATTTACGAAAAAGGATTTACTGGAAACAAGAGAAAAGATGAACACCCATAAAGGGAAAAATGTTGATATCGTAGCTCTTGGGTGTCCACATTATACCATCAACGAAATTATTACTGTGCAAAAGTTATTGAATGGCCGTAAAATCAGTGATAACGTCGCCTTGTGGATTTATGCAAATTCTGCTGCCATTGCTCTGGCAGAAAAAATGGGCATTCGTAAGGAACTTGAGAGCCTGGGGGTCACAATCAGGGCAGAGACGTGCATGATCATTTCGCCTATTGCAGAATGGGGATTCAAGGTGATGATGACAGATTCTGGCAAATGTGTCCATTATGGACCGATGGAATGCGGAACAGAAATGGTTTTTGGCAGTGTAGAGGAATGTGTTGAATCGGCAGTTCGCGGTCATGTTTGGACAAAGGAGGTGTAAAAAATGAAAGTATATAAAGGTCGTACTGTTGTAGGGGGAGGCGCGGTCAAGGGCGAAGCCCTGGTATCAAGGATGTCCTTTGGCTTCTTCGGCGGTGTTAATCCGAAAACCGGAGTTGTCATCGACGAGTGGCATGATTTATATGGCGAGAACATCAAGGACAAAATTCTCATTTATCCGGAAGGAAGAGGATCAACGGTAGGCGCAGCCATTATTCTTGCCAGATGCGGCTGTGCACCGAAAGCGATTCTCTTTAATGATAGTGAAATTATCACAGCAACAGGCGGAATCCTTTCTGAAAAATTCTATAGCAGAGAAATTCCGATGATGGATCGATTTGAATGTGATGTCACAAAGAATATCAAAACAGGAGATACCGTCAGAGTCAATCCACCGGAAGAAACCATAGAGGTGCTTTGATGAAGGAAAGAAATTTAGAGAAGGTAGTGGAGCTGCGTCATCGCTTGCATGCGCATCCGGAATTATCTTACCAGGAATATTGGACAAAAGATACCTTGATGGACTTTCTTAAACTACATACAAATCTGACACTATGTGATAAGGGAAAATACTTCTATGCGGTCTATAGAAGCGATGACCTGAACAAGAAAGCAGCAATCGCATTTCGAGCTGACATCGACGGGCTGCCTATAGAAGACCAAATTGAGAAACCTTATCGATCCAGATTCCCAGGAATTGGTCATAAATGCGGTCATGACGGACATGCGGCGACCTTGTGTGGACTTGCTTTAGAAATCGATAGCATGAAACTGGACCGGGACGTGTATTTAATCTATCAGCATGCAGAGGAAACGGGCCAGGGAGCAGCAGAGGCGAAAGACTGTCTGATTGAAAATGAGGAAATTGCGGAAATTTACGCTTATCATAACCAGACGGAAAGCGAGACGGGCGAAATTACAATTGGCTAAGGA
>URXI01000295.1 GCA_900551775.1 uncultured Eubacterium sp.
CAAAGTCCACGTTTATCAGTGCAAAATCCGAAATCAAATCTGAAATGCCCTGCACGCCCTGGCGCAAAACATCGTCTGCCATTCTGAAAGCATCCAGCATGGAGGTATTTCTTTCACAGTTGGACAGAAGTTTATCATTAGGAACGATTACCAGTGAATCCACATATCTCTTCAGAAATTCTATGCCGAGTTCTGCCTGTTTCTTTCTCTTAGCCCCTTCAAAAGAAAACGGCTTGGTCACTACGCCTACGGTCAGGATTCCAAGATCTTTGGAAGCCTTCGCGATGATCGGCGCAGCGCCTGTGCCCGTACCGCCTCCCATTCCTGCGGTAATAAAGACCATGTCTGATCCTTCTAATAAATCTGTTATCTCATCAAGGGTCTCCTCAGCAGATCTCTGTCCAACTTCTGGATTGCCACCTGCGCCTAGTCCCCTCGTCAGTTTTTCACCGATCTGAACTTTCGTTTCTGCCTTACATCTATTCAGAGCTTGTTTATCTGTGTTGACCGCGATAAACTGCACTCCCTTTAAATCAGCCTCCATCATTCTGTTGACTGCGTTACAGCCGCCGCCGCCAACGCCGATGACCTTGATGACTGCTGAATTATCTTGGCCTGTCTCAAATTGCAGCATTATAAATAGCCTCCTTGCATCCCATAATATAATCTATTCTATCACAAAAATTATCCCTTTGCATCATTTTTTTAATCAAATTCCTGGTGAAAACGACAAATACTTATGATCTCCGAGGTTTATCGTCCCTCTAGTGATATCCTTCTTGAATAAATCATTGACAACAATCTGTAATTTGCCGCTGTCAATGGCTTTCATCATCTGTTTCGGCGTCCCTTTGACGATCAGAGTGTCATAGATATAAGCTTTGATCACGACTCTCGACACGTCGATTTTCTTAAAATAAATATCCCCTTCCTTCATGGAGGCCAACATCTTCAAAGTAGTCTCCAATGTAGAGGTTTCTTCTGCCCCTACCATTTCTCCCACATTGAGTTTGTTGATGGTAAGACCCGTAAGCAGCGTCACCTTCGGGTCTACTTCACTCTTGCGGAGAACTGTACCTTCTTCATCAATGACAACATACTTGTCCCCATAAACGATGGCGGCAATTTGCGCCCGCTCTTTCAGCTCGATAATCAGCGTTGACGGCAATTTACGCTTCACTTTGATGTCAGAAAAGTAGGGATTCTTGCCCAAATTCTCCTTGATTTTGGAATCTCCCGCCCCCCAGAACAAATTGACACCCAGAGTCGCGTCTGCCAGATTGATGACCTCACCATCAGTATAATACTTGTTCCCCTCTACTTCAATGTTCTGAATATCAAAAAAACCAGAAGACAAGAAAAGAGCCACAGCTGCCAGGCACGCTAAAACCACCAGTATTCTCGCCAGATAGTTCTTTTTTTTCCTGGTTTTTTTTTGTCGCTCTATTTCCTTAAATTCTATGTCGCCTGTGTATTCACTCATCCTTTTTTATCTCCGAATATATCAGTTCCGTAGCATCAATCGGTGCACTTTCCCTGCTGGCCTTGCACATTTTCCGCAAAAGCTGGGGATTATTTTTTAATCTCATGACCTCCTCGATCAGCAGTTCAGAAGTCAGGTCTTTCTCTTCAATGAGGATCGCTCCACCCTTATCAGCAACTGACTTGGCATTGAAATATTGATGGTTGCCAGTTACATTCGGAGAAGGGATCAAAATCGCCGCCTTTCCACAGACAGTCGTCTCTGCCACAGACAGGGCACCTGCCCTGCTGATAATCAGATCTGCAGCGCCTAAATAGTTCTGCATATCGTTTATGTACGACTTGATTCTGATATTAGGCTGGATTTCGATATTCCGTTTCTTCGCCTTGTCCAATATGGCATCGTAATACTGGCTGCCTGTGCCGAAGATAAAGGTCACGCCTTTGTGCCCGTTGATGGCATCCATCAGGTCGAAGGCTACGTTGTTGATCATCTCCGCGCCCTGGCTGCCTCCGAAAGAAAAGACCACGAAATCGTCCTTATCAATGCCCAGGTTCGCCCGGGCTTCAGCAGTTTCCACATCGTAGAACCGCTTCCTCACCGGGTTGCCTACATTGACGTGCTTCTCAGGCTCTCTGAAATATTGGCTGGCTTCCGGAAATCCCAGGAACACTTTGTTCGCAAATTTTTCCAGCGACTTGTTCGCCACCCCCGGAAACGCGTTTTGCTCGTGTAGATAACACTTTGCGCCATATCTGTGCCCGGCAAACATGACGGGTACACAGACAAAACCGCCCGTTCCGATCACCACGTCAGGCTTGAATTTCTTCATAATTCGAAGCGCCTGCCAGACTCCCTTCATGGTAGAAAATCCCGTGTCAAAGATCTTGAAGATATTCCTGCGGTCCAGCCATTTGGCAGACACCAGCTTCATGGCATAGCCCGTGGCAGGCACGATATCCTTTTCCAGACCGATATCGTTACCGATGTACAAAATCTCAGACTGTGGTTCCTTCTCTTTTATTTTATCGGCGATGGCGATGGCCGGATAAATATGGCCGCCAGAGCCTCCGCCTGTTACAATCACTCTCATACCTTTCCTCCTAATGGTTCTCGCCCCAATTTCTGAAAGAAATTGATGGGGAGACCTTATGCTTTAACGCCCCACGAACGAAGTGAGTGGCTAGGCGTTAGTCGTATTACTTGTCGTAATACTTTGTCTCGATATATTTAACATGATTCCCGCAGATCCCATAAACAGCCAGAGCGCATTTCCCCCATAGCTGACAAAAGGAAGGGTGATTCCTGTCGCCGGCATAGAAGAAGTGACGACAGCCACGTTGATCAAGACCTGCAAACCGATCATAATCGTAATGCCGCCTGAGAGAAGCATGCCAAACCGGTCCGGTGCGTTGAGGCAGACATGGAAGCATCGCCAGATCAGCACCACATAGACCAGGAACAAAATCAGAATTCCCACCAGTCCCAGTTCTTCGCCGATGATCGCCAGAATAAAGTCATTCTGCGGTTCGGGCAGATAGAGGTTCTTCTGGATGCTCTTTCCTAGCCCCAGGCCGAAAAGCCCGCCTGTTCCAAGGGCAAGAAGGGACTGTACCACCTGAAACCCTTCTCCCAGCGGATCGGCAAAAGGGTCCATAAAGCTGGTAATTCTCTTTTTCCAGTGATCCGCACCGATCAGGTCTCCAGCCAGGATCAATGCCGTGACCCCTGCACTGCCGAAAATGGCTGCACCTGCCACGTACTTCCACTCCAGTCCTGCCAGAAACATGATGCCCGCGATAATGCCGCAGACCGTGATGGCAGTGGACAGATTCGGCTGCTTGATGATCAGTCCGCCGAAAACGCCCATGAGCAGCAGAAGCGGCAGGATCCCTCTCCGAAAGGAGAGGATCAGCTTCGGTTCGCTGGCAAGGAATGCCGACGTGAAGATGATGACCGCAATCTTAGCAATTTCTCCCGGCATGATGGATATCGGTCCGATATAGATCCATCTGGTCGCATTATTGATCGTCTCGACAAAAGGCAGTCCCGGAAAGAGCAGCAGCACCAGCAGGAAAAAGCTGACCGCAAGAATCGCGACGGACCATCTCCTGTATATATGATAATCCAGCTGCGCACAAACCGCCATCAACACAAACCCCACCACGGCGAAGAGTCCCTGCTTCTTCAGATATTCGTAGGGCGATCCCGCATTATTGATGGAATAGTAGTAGCTGGCGCTGAACACCATGACTACACCAAATATGACAAGCGCTGTTACCAGCAAGACGATAACAAAGTCGCTCGCTCTTAAATTTTGTCTGCCTTTTAATTTCAAATTCATTATTCCTCTAACCTGTTAACACAATTTTTAAAGTGTTCTCCCCTTTGTTCAAAATTATCGTACATATCCCAGCTGGCACAAGCAGGGGAGAGCAGTACATTGTCTCCCGGTTCAGCCAGCTCATATGCCTTGCGCACACAATCGTCCATATCCTTGCAGAAGACATAGTCTTTAAATCCCTTTCTGTCCGCTGCTTCCTGGATGAAGTGGGCATCTCTGCCAAGAAGAATCATCTTCTTTACGCGCCCCCCGAAATGTTCTATAAACTCGTCGAAGTCCTGCCCTTTGGCATCTCCTCCGGCGATGAGAACGATATTCTTCTCTATGGCCGCAAGGGCCGTCACAGCCGCATCGATATTTGTTCCCTTTGAATCGTTGTAATATCTGACGCCTTCAATTTCACCTGCAAATTCCAGCCTATGTTCTACACCACCAAACCCCTCGATGGTCCTGCCGATCGTTTCTGCATCGATGCCGGCAAAGTAAGAGATCGCCGCTGCAGCCAGAGCATTCTCCAAATTGTGGTCACCGATGATTTTCAGATTTTCTCTGCCGCAGATGTCCGTGAGTTCTCCGTTTTCCCCTTTGATGACGATACGCCCGTCTTTTACAAATGCGCCAAAGTCCAGCTGGCTTTTTCGACTGAAGGGAACGACCTTCGCCTTACATCCCGACGCCAGTTTATAGCATTCCTTATCATCATAATTGATGACCAGGTAACCGTCCGCACTCTGGTTAGCAAAAATCTTCGCCTTGGCATCCCCATAGGCCTTCATGGTGTGATGCCTGTTGAGATGGTCCGGTGTCAGATTGAGAATGGCCGACACTGCAGGTTTGAAATATTTTGTCGTTTCCAATTGGAAGCTGCTGGTCTCTGTCACCAGCCAGTCGTCTGCTCCGGCGTCGATAGATGCAGAGATGACAGCTACGCCGATATTTCCCACCACGTAAGTCTTTCTTCTGGCACTTTTAAAAATCTCTCCTACCAGTGTCGTCGTGGTGGTCTTTCCGTTGGTGCCTGTGATGGCGATGTAATTTCCACTGCCGATTCGGTAGGCGATTTCCAGTTCGCCGATGATCTCTGCGCCCTTTTCCTTTGCTTCCGCAATGAAAGGCAGCTCCGGGCTCACCCCGGGACTTACGATGAGCAGATCAAATGCTCCCATATCTGGCGGAATCTGATTAAAATAGCAAGTCACGCCTCGTCCCCGCAGAAAAGAAATCAGCTGCGCATCGATGGTGTCCTCTTTCTTTGAATCCTGGATATAAACTTCCGCTTCCAGTCTGATCAGAATATAATCATCTGCATGATGATCGTATTTATACTTTAAATGCTGAACTTCAATGATATTTTTCATATTATCTAAATTTGCTTTCATATCTCCACCCTAACTTATTTTTTCTAAATTTTAAATCGACATAATGACATATGCTAATACGCAGCAGATGAGGGCGATAAACCAGAACATGACGACAACGTTTTTCTCTTTCATGCCGCCCATCTCAAAGTGATGATGCAGGGGCGCCATGCGGAAGAACCGTTTTCCTCCAGTGGCTTTAAAATACAATACCT
>URXI01000296.1 GCA_900551775.1 uncultured Eubacterium sp.
GCCGTCATTTTTATCCTATTTGATTCGGTGTGCCCCTCGATTTTTGCCAAAAAGGCGTTTTTTTGCCGAATTGGAAAAAAGTTTTTGAGCAAGTGTTTGCAATGGTTACAGAAGTTTTTTTGAAAAAATCCTGCCGAAATTGTGTAATAATTGGCTGAATTTCAATGGTTACAAAAGTTTTTCCAAAATGGTCTTTTTTTGTGATTTTAGCAAAAAATAGTGCCATTGGCAGTAAAACGTAGTACAATAGCTTTAAGTACAAGGAGGAGACGACATGGATTACAGAATCGCTTTGAAACAACTTATTGAAGAATATAGGGACGGCATTTTAGAGATTTATCAGGTGACATCGCCCACTGCCATGAAGGCTGCAAAGAAGCTGGGACTGTTCAAGAAGAGAGCTTTTGGCGGATACATCGAGAGTTTCCGAAGCCACATGGAGACTGCCAAGGCACTGGATGTGGATGCCATAGAGATACCAGAGACGGACGAAGAATCTAAGGACCTGGTAGAATTGCTGAAAAAGAGCATTGGATCCTTCTGCCTGTTCTGCGACCTGAGCATAGAATTCTACGAGATAGCGGAGAAGAAGCAGTACAAGGACGGCGGGGTTACTGTGGAGCAGTATACCCAGGCATTGAGCCAGATGCAGCGAGTTTTCATGCGGTCTTTTGAGGATCTGAACAATTTAGGACAGGGATACGACGAGTATCATACTGACGATCTTGCCCAATAATAAAGAAATTATCAAGCTTCCCAGCCAGATCAGACAGGCCTTGGGGAGCTTTTGTTGTTTCACCAGGAGGATGCTGGAGTTAAAGCAAGGTACCGAAAAAGTCATGATCATCATCATGACGATGAGCTGAACCGCATCGAAGGCGCCTTTGCCGGCAAAGGACAAGAGGGAGGCGGAGCCGAAGTCCCGCTTGAGGATGTTGAGGACGAAGAGGCTGGCGGACTCCTTTGGCAGGTGGAGAAAACTTTCCATAAAAGGCCCGAAGGCGTCAGCAATAAAATCCAGTATGCCATAGTAGGCTGCAATGCTGATGATGATGCTGCCTGCGCAAAAAGGCAGTGCGGTATCTGCCACGGAGAGAAACGCTTCCTTGACGATGCGAAACAGATTGAAATAGGACGAGTCACTGGATATCTTCACTAAACCTTGATTTAAGGGGTACACTTTGGAGATGACAAAATAGATGACTGCCATGAAAATAAAACAGAAAAACAGATATAATAGAAAGACGCGCAGAGTAACCATGGCGGCAAAGGTGGCGATGATGGCCAGCTGTGAGGAACAGGGTACGACAAGGATCAGCAGCCAGATCATGCGCGTTCTCATGGGCGGATTTTTTACGTAATCTAAAGAGGCCAGGGCTACAGTGGTGCAGCCAAGACCGATGAAGCTATAAAAGAACTGATTGATCAGGGGACTTGTTTTTTGCAGAGATGGAATTTTCGGTAATATTTGTCCAAAAATTCCTAACAATACCATAATAGGAAACAGCACCAGAAACAGATACCTGGGCGTCAGAGTCAGGAGGCCGAAGTCACCAAATAAAATCCCATGGAAAAGAGTTGTAATATTGTTCATTTCTCCTTTTTAATCCTTTCAAAGAATGGTATACTATATATGTATGTGTAAAAACAGATTTCATGAAAGAAAGAGGTACATCAGGTGGGAGCAATTGAAATCATAACGGTGATACTATTGGCTTTGACACTGGTCATGCTGTTTCTCGTCTACAGCAGGTTTTCTACCATAAAGCGGGAAATCAAAGAATCCAGGGTCGAAACCATTCAATACATCAACAATTCCTTTAAGAACTTTGGCGATATGGTCACAGGCAATCAGAAAGAAATCACGCAGATGCAGGACAGGCGGCTCTACGAACTCAACGAGAAGTTCAATCACATGGCTTTGGAAAATGAGCAAAAGCTGGAGAACATCCGCCATACTATGTCTAAGAAAATCGGAGAATTGACAGAGGATAACAACAGACAGCTGGAACAGATGCGGCAGACTGTGGATGAAAAGCTGCAGAAAACTCTGGAAGACCGCATCGGACAATCTTTCAAGATGGTCAGTGAAAGACTGGAGCAGGTCTACAAGGGACTGGGTGAGATGCAGACCTTAGCCACAGGGGTCGGAGACTTGAAAAAAGTCCTCTCCAATGTGAAGACGAGGGGAATCCTGGGAGAGATACAGTTGGGCGCGATTCTGGATCAGATTCTTTCTCCTGACCAATACGAAGAAAATGTGACGACCAGGAGCACGGGAGCAGAGCGGGTCGAGTATGCCATCAAGCTGCCGGGAGAAGACGACAGATTCGTCTATCTGCCCATCGATGCCAAGTTTCCGGCAGATGCTTATTCCAAATTAGAGGACGCTTACGATACCGGAGATACGGCGGCCATCGACGCGGCGGGCAAAAACCTGGAACGTGTGATTAAGTCAGAGGCAAAAGATATCAAAGAGAAATACATAGAACCGCCGGGCACCACCGATTTTGGCATCATGTTTCTGCCTTTTGAAGGGCTTTACGCCGAAGTGGTCAGGCGAGGACTTGTGGAGGTACTGCAGAGAGATTACAAAGTCAACATCGCAGGACCGACCACCATGGCGGCGCTGCTCAACAGCCTGCAGATGGGTTTCAAAACCCTGGCAATCCAAAAGCATTCCAGCGAGGTCTGGGATATCCTGGGCGCAGTCAAAAACGAATTCGGCAAATTTGAAGATGTTTTGACAGCGGCACAGAAAAAAATCAATCAGGCGGGCGATGATTTAGATAAACTCGTGGGTACCAGATCGAGAATGATCAGAAGCAAGCTGCGCAAAGTCACCACACTGACGGATGAAGAATCTAACGCACTACTTGAATTAGAGGAGAAATAAACCTTGAGAATTTATGCAATAGGCGATTTGCACCTGTCCTTTGATGAAAGGATAGAAAAACCCATGGATATCTTTGGTTCCAGATGGGTCAATCACCACGAAAGAGTAAAAGAAAAATGGGAAAGCCTGGTCGGACCGGAAGACGTGGTCATCATACCTGGCGACGTGTCATGGGGCCTGCGGCAGGAAGAGGCTGTTGCTGATCTTGACTGGATTCACAAGCTGCCGGGCAGAAAAGTGATTACCAAAGGGAATCACGATCTGTGGTGGACTTCTGTGACACGGCTGAACCTGCTATATGACGATATGACCTTTTTGCAGAATCACTGCTATCTGGCTGACGAGGACACCGCCATCTGCGGAACCAGGGGATGGATTTGTCCTGGAACCGAAGGCTTTGACGAACACGATCAGAAAATTTTCAACCGGGAACTTCTGCGTCTTGAATTTTCACTCAAAGAGGCAAAGAGCAGTGGTGCCAGAACGATTATTGCAGCGCTTCATTATCCGCCGACCAATGACAAGATGCAGGGATCAGGCTTTACTGAAATGCTGACGGAATACGGTGTAAAAACTTGTGTATACGGACATTTACACGGCAAAGACGCTTTTAAGAATGGAATCAAAGGTGTCTTAAACCGGGTAGAATATAAATTGGTTTCCCTTGATTATCTCGAAGGGCAGCCAGAGCTAATTATAAAGGTGGGTGAATAATATGAAAAGGGTAACATTAATCGTAATGGACAGTATGGGAATTGGAGCGCTGCCTGATGCCGAGAAGTACGGCGATAAAGGAGCGGACACCTTTGGACACATTGTTTTGAAGAACGAAAAATTTGAAATTCCAAATCTGCGGGAGCTGGGACTAGGTAATATCCCCGGCATTGCAGAGGAGCGTTTGAAAATAGACGAGCCAGTAGGAGATTTTGGCAAAATCAAAGAACTTTCCACTGGAAAAGATACCATCACGGGACATTGGGAGATTGCAGGGCTTGAGACGAAGACGCCGTTTAAGACATATCCGGACGGATTCCCGCAGGAATTCATGGATGCATTTGAAAAGAAAATCGGCATCGGATGCCTGGGCAACTATCCGGCATCAGGCACGGAAATCATCGAAGAATTGGGACCGGAACACGAAAAGACCGGAAAGCCCATTGTCTACACATCTGCTGACAGCGTCTTTCAGATTGCAGCCAATACCGATGTCATTCCACTGGGAAGGCTTTACGAAATCTGCGAAGCCGCGAGGAAGCTTCTGGCAGGAGACTGGGCATGCGGCAGGGTCATCGCAAGACCATACGTCATCCAGGACGGCAAAAGGGTCAGAACCTCTGACCGTAAGGACTATGCGGTTTCACCGAGTGGAGAAACCCTTTTGGATAAGGTAAAGAAAACGGGCAAGACCGTCTATGCCATCGGCAAGATCAGCGATATTTTTAACGGCCGGGGTGTGACCCAGGCGGTGCATACGGAGAACAATATGGACGGTGTCAGCAAGACCATAGAAGCGCTGAAGCAGCCTTTAGAGGGGTTTATCTTCACCAACCTGGTGGACTTTGATTCCAAATACGGACATAGAAGAGACCCTGTCGGATACGGCAAGGCCATTATGGAATTCGACCGCAGGCTGCCGGAAGTCATCATGGCTATGGGAGACAACGACCTTTTGATGATCTGCGCGGATCACGGCAACGACCCTGTCCACAGCGGGTGGGACCACACCAGAGAATACGTGCCGATTTTGGTATGGGGAAAGAAGATCAAAGCTGGTGTCGACTTGGGTGTACGCAGCTCTTTCGCAGATATCGGAGCCACTATCGCGGAGTATCTGGATGCGGAGCCGACCCTCATCGGCGAGAGCTTTTTGAAGGAGATATTTTAGAATGAATATGAATGATATCATTTTGAAAAAGAGAGATGGGGGAAAGCTGTCACAGGCAGAAATTCAATACTTCATCAAAGGCTATGCAGGCGGGGAGATTCCTGATTACCAGGCATCTGCCCTCCTCATGGCCATCTATTTTCAAAAGATGGATAAAGAAGAGACCTTTGAGCTGACCAATGCTATGAGATATTCTGGCGATAACATCGACTTATCCGGCGTCAAAGGCATCAAGGTTGATAAACATTCCACGGGCGGTGTGGGCGATAAGACGACTTTGATCGTGGCGCCCCTTGCTGCTGCTTGCGGTGTGCCTATCGCGAAGATGAGCGGAAGGGGCCTGGGCTTTACGGGCGGAACTGTCGATAAGCTGGAGTCCATTCTAGGGTTTCGGACCTCTCTCGAGGCGGAGCAGTTCCTCTCTCAGGTCAACGAAATCGGCATTGCTGTCATCGGACAGACGGCGCATATCACGCCGGCAGACAAAAAACTTTACGCACTGCGGGACGTGACCGGTACTGTCGAAAATCTGAGTCTGATCGCTTCCAGCATCATGAGTAAAAAGCTGGCTTCCGGCGCGGACTGCATCCTGCTGGATGTAAAAACGGGGAAC
>URXI01000297.1 GCA_900551775.1 uncultured Eubacterium sp.
TGTTATACTGTTCATGAGGCTTGAGCTCCTTCCTTAGTTGGTGTCGCAACTCAACTATACTTGATGGGCGCTCAAGTCTCATCCTTTTTTCTTCACTGTCCAATATGTATTATAGCGCTACAATAATTTTGAAAAAGGTATTTTATAAAGTCTTGCAATATTACAAAATATGACATATCATATATGGAATAATAAGTAAAATCGCAAGAATGGAGGTGTATGCATGAAGGTTAAACCGACAAACAAAAAACTTTGGAAATCCTTTGGCGGATATGTATCAATTATCAATACTGCATTATCGCTAATATTAATGTTTGTTTCGGTTCCTGATAATAGTGCACTGAAAATCTGGCTGGCCGCTATTTTTGTAGTAGTTTTAATTGCCCTTTTCTGCTTTCTCTGGTGGAAGGCAAACAACACAACAAGTGTGCGGCTTAAAATAAACTCAACTAGTATAGTTGTTAAATTTGGAGATATTTTTCAGCAATCCGACACGCTAAAAGTAATACCGTTTAATGAGTATTTTGACACCATTATGGATGATGAAGTTATTTCTTTAGATTCGCTTCATGGGCAATACATTCAAAAATATTCTGGTGTTTCTGCAGAAGAACTGCGAAGATTGATAGATAGTGATCGGAATTTAAAAAAGCATATTGCAGTGGTTGATACCAAAAGAGCTGTTGGTTCACAAGTGGCTTATGAGTTGGGAACAGTATATAAACACAATGATTATCTTCTTGTTGCATTTTCCAAATTTGATAAAAACAACTGTGCATATCTGGATAATAAGCAGCTATGGAATTGCTTGATTAATATGTGGGAAAACCTCGATATTATTCATAACGGCCATTCTATTAGTTTACCTTTACTGGGTACAGGAATTACCCGCTTGCGTGGTATGAACCTTAGCGAGCAGCAGCTATTGGAATTGTTACTTGTTTCTTTAAGATTTAGTGGAGTAAAATTCAACTGGAATGTTACTATATCCATAGTGGTATACCAGGGCAATATGAATATGATAAACTTATATGGATTAACTGAGTATTCTGATTGATCGCATGTATAAGGGGTGTATGGTAACGTGAGCACGGCGTTAATTCCAGTTTATGGAAAGATTTCTTGTGGAAAGTTTGGCTTTATGGACTGTGATATTGAAGGATATATTGAGATTCCCAAATCAATGATTGGTAATGGAGAGTATTTTGCATTACGTGCATCAGGTGATTCCATGGTAGATGCTGGTATTGAAGATGGTGACATTGTTATTGTTGAAAAGCACCCTTCCCCGGACAATGGAAAAATAGCCGTGATTAGAGTTGAAGATTCTGTTTTATTAAAACGATTTTATCGTTTGGAAAGCAAGCGGAAATATCTGCTTCATCCTGAAAATGCTGCTTACGAGGACATCATTATTGATGAATGTGAGGTCCTTGGAATCGCTAAGAAAGTGCTAAAAGATTTGTGAAACGGAGGGCTTATTATGTATTACAGAACACGAGTTTATATTGCAGCTGATTGGGATGAAGATAAAGATGCCGTGGATCAGCTGCATTACTGGAATGAAAGTGGTTATTATAATCTGTCTTTTACGGATGCACATGATCTAATGCAAGCAAGGGACAGTAGTTTAAATTGCAGTATAAAGAGGTCTCTTAAGGCCAGGATGGATGCATCTAAGACGTTTGTTTTGATTGTTGGGGATAAAACAGCGAGCCTTCGTAGTGGTTCTTGCGCGTATTGTCCAAGCAAGAATAGCTTCGGCAATTATTGTGCACGAGGATACACTCTTGACCAGCGTAGTTATATAGAGTATGAATGCGATCAGGCGATTGAAGCAGGAATAAAAATCGTTGTGCTCTACAACTCATGGCAAGTGGACAGGAATAAGTGTCCGCAAGTCTTGCGCGCTCGAGGCATACATATACCAATGCGCTCTTGGAACCATATGTGGAATTACAAGGAGATTAAGATGGCTATTCAGGGATGAGCGGTAGTAAAAAAACATATCGTTCTGCGCATCCTATTGTGTTTAGGAGCTGCTATTACAATAGCTATAGATACCTTAAGCACTGGGGTGAGGAAAAAAGTTGAATGCTAGAGGGAGTCAACTCTATGTATACGAAAGAGCTCAAAGAATGGCTTTGAAGGAGTGTGAACGGTGGGATTCTGTGGATGAGGTAATCCGGCGGGTGGGCTAGCCAAGCGAGGCCATCCGTTACCGTTGGTATGAATGCAGGAAAGCTAGGCTGCAGCAGAATTCAAATACGTAGCGCTCTGCACTGATCGGGGCCTTGCGTTTATCAACCGCTTTCCGGACACTCCGCGTGATCTCGAAACCTTCTTTATGAAGCTAGGACCAAAGTAATTTTCGTCCAATGCATCCTTATTTATTGGACTTCTCCCCATGATCTCTTTGCATCCCTGTCCAATATGTTTGATAAACCTACAATGGCTGTATCGTAAACAACGCATCTTATCTTGCAAAAGGCCTCCCTTTTCGATAAAATGTAAAATGTGTAAATGAGTACACAAGACGATGCGCATTGAGGCTTGCTCACAGGCCAAACGACGGGGATGCAAAATGAAGATACTGGATAACGTGAACGCGATTGTTCGCGACGATCTCCAACAGACGATTCATAAAGGGAGCAGGCTGTCCATTGCTGCTGCTTGCTTTTCGATCTATGCTTATCAGGAGCTGAAAAAGCAGCTTGAATCGGTGGAGGAGATTCGTTTTATCTTCACATCGCCAACCTTCATTAAAGAAAAAGCTCCCAAGGAAAAACGGGAATTCTATATTCCTCGCTTAACTCGCGAACGCAGCCTCTATGGCACTGAATTTGAGGTCCGCCTTCGCAATGCAATGACGCAGAAGGCCATTGCCAAAGAGTGCACCGATTGGATACGCCGGAAGGTTTCGTTTCGTTCAAACGTATCCCAGGAACAAATGATGGGCTTTATGAATGTGGATGAGAGCACGTATATGCCCATCAATGAGTTCACCACCGTGGACCTGGGCTGTGAGCGTGGAAATAATGCATATTGTGCTGTAACCCGTACAGAAGCAGCTGAAAATGGCCGTCATTTTCTCCGGCTGTTTGATACCATATGGTCAGATGCGACAAAGCTTCAGGATGTAACGGATTACGTTATCGAGAGCATCTCAACAGCTTACCGCGAGAATTCCCCGGATTTCATTTATTTCTACACCCTCTACCACATTTTCAATGAATTCCTGGACGACATTTCCGAGGACGTCTTGCCCAACGAAGCTACTGGTTTCAAGCAATCCAAAATATGGGGCATGCTCTATCATTTCCAGAAAGACGCCGTGCTGGCCATCATCAGCAAGCTGGAGAAATTCAATGGCTGCATCCTGGCGGATAGCGTAGGTTTGGGCAAGACCTTCACGGCTTTGGCCGTGATCAAATACTATGAAAACCGCAACAAGTCCGTTTTAGTGCTGTGTCCCAAAAAGCTGGCGGAAAACTGGACGACTTACAAAAGCAACTACATCAACAATCCCATAGCGGCGGACCGCTTGCGCTATGATGTGCTCTATCACACCGACCTTTCCCGTGAGCAGGGCATGTCCGGCCAGATAGACCTTGCCCGGCTGAATTGGGGCAACTATGACCTGGTTGTCATTGATGAGTCGCATAATTTCAGAAATGGCGGCGAGGTTTCCGGTGAAGATGCCCGTGAAAACCGCTACCTTCGCCTGCTCAACAAAGTCATCCGTGCGGGAGTGCGCACCAAGGTATTGATGCTATCTGCCACGCCGGTCAATAACCGCTTTTATGATTTGCGCAATCAGCTGGCGTTGGCCTATGAAGGCGATGCCCGACAAATTAACGACAAGCTGAACACTTCACATACTATCGACGAAATTTTCCGCAACGCACAAAAGGCGTTCAATGCGTGGAGCAAGCTGCCGGCGGAGCAGCGCACCACGGATGCTCTGCTGAAAACCCTCGACTTTGACTTCTTTGAGGTGCTGGACAGCGTCACCATTGCCCGCAGCCGCAGGCATATTGAGAAATACTATTCCACAGCAGAAATCGGCAAGTTCCCCGAACGCCTCAAGCCCATCTCCATGCGTCCCAATCTGACAGACTTGAGCGGAGCCATCAATTATAACGATATTTATGATGTGCTGCTCATGCTCAACCTGGCCATCTATACGCCCAGCAATTTTATCCTGCCTAGCAAGGTGGCCAAGTACATCGACCTGACCCACAACAAGGGAACCGCGCTCACACAGGTGGGCCGTGAGGAAGGCATCCGCCGCTTGATGAGTATCAACCTGCTCAAGCGGCTGGAATCCTCCGTCTATGCTTTCCGGCTGACGCTGCAGCGCATACGGGAGCTCATTACCCAAACCATTGAGACGATTAACGCATACCATGGCGGCGAGAAGCACCTGGATTTGCTGGATGTCGGCACGGAAGCCGACCTGGATGCGGATGATCAGAACACCGACCTGTTTACCGTTGGTAAAAAGGTGCGCATTGACCTGGCGGACATGGATTATAAATCATGGCTGCATGAGCTGGAACAGGACGCCGAAAATCTGGAGCTGTTGACGGAGCTTGTGGGGGACATCACGCCGGAGCATGACACCAAGCTGCAAACGCTTCTAGCGCTGATTCGGGAAAAGCAGGCGCATCCCATCAACCCGGGCAATCGAAAAATCATCATCTTCACGGCGTTTTCCGATACGGCGGACTACCTCTATCAGAATGTCAGCCCGTTTGTTCTGCGGGAATTCGGACTGCATACCGCCGAAATCACCGGCAACGTGGAAGGCAGAACCAACCTGCCGAAGCTGCGTGGGGATTTGAACACCGTTTTGACCTGCTTTTCGCCTGTGTCCAAAAGCCGCGACATTCTCATGCCCGGCAGCAAGGCCGAAATTGATGTTCTCATTGCCACCGACTGTATCTCCGAGGGCCAGAACCTCCAGGATTGTGACTACCTGGTGAATTACGATATTCACTGGAACCCCGTGCGCATTATTCAGCGCTTTGGGCGTATTGACCGTATCGGCAGCAAGAACGCCTGTATCCAGCTGGTGAATTTCTGGCCGGATATGGACTTGGACGAATACATCAACCTCAAGTCCCGCGTGGAGACGCGCATGAAAATCTCCGTGATGACCTCCACCGGCGACGATGATCTGCTCAATGCCGAGGAAAAGGGCGACCTGGAGTACCGCCGCGCACAGCTTAAGCGCCTGCAGGAGGAGGTGGTGGATATTGAGGAAATGTCCAGCGGCATCTCCATCATGGATCTGGGCCTCAATGAATTCCGCCTTGACCTGCTGG
>URXI01000298.1 GCA_900551775.1 uncultured Eubacterium sp.
ATGGAGGAATGCCCATGTGGACGGTTGGTATCTGCTCTATGCCTTGTCGCTTATAGGAACGGTGGTCTATACGTTCCGGTCTGTCCTGTGCGGCAAGATAGCGGTTTGCAATATCCGCCCACGCCTGCCGCCATACCTCGGCTTTCTCTTGGCTGTTCCAGTCAACCGTATCAACCTTGCGGCTCTTGAATGTGCCGTTTTTCAGCTTGATACGCTGACCGTCCTTGTCTAAAAGATATTCCTTTTTTGACTTTGCTCCCCACTCGCCGGACTGCTCCAACGGGCGCATAGTAAGCATGATATGGGCGTGAGGGTTTCCGTCCTGTTTATCGTGAATGGCAAAATCGGCACACATTCCAACAGACACAAAATTTTCTTTCACATATTCCCGTACAAGCTGTATCTGCTGTTCCCTGTCAAGTTCTACGGGCAGGGCAATTTCAATCTCCCTTGCAAGCTGTGAGTTTTTTGCTTTCTCGATTTTTTCCACGCTGTTCCATAGGGTAGAACGGTCTGCAAAATCCGGCGGCGCATGGGGCGGCAAGAGAATTTCCGTATGCACAATACCGCCTTTTCTCGTAAAGTCATGGGTAACGCCGTCATAGTTGTTTGTGAGGGTTTCCCCGCTTCGGTAAGCGGCGGCGGCAACGGCTGACTTGCCTTTCCCTCTGCTGATTATCTTGATACTGCAATGATATATCGCCACGCTGTCAACCTCCTTTCGGGCGGCATATTCAGACTTCATGGCAGATGATAGACTGCGAAGCAGGGTATCGTCTGACGTGAAGTACACAAGGGGTAGGGAATGAAATTCCCGTAGGGGAGTGTAGCTCCCCTGTATCAGCGGAACGCTGATAGAAGCCCTCGGCAGAGCGCACGCACCCGTAAGGGTGTATAAGTGCGCCCTTGTCAAGCAAGGGAGATTTAATTCTCCCCGTTTTCTTTTCCGATTTCCCGTAAATGCTCCTGTGCCTGTGCGGTCTGAAAAGCAACTTCCAACAAGTCTTTTATCTGCTCGTTGCTGTATTGCTCCGGCTTCTCTAACAGGCTTTCCAGTATCGCCCCACGCTCAATAAGGCGGTGTGTCCTTGCCTTGCGTTCTGCGTCTTTTTTCTGATTGAGAAGTTTCCGCTTTCTGTTCTGTAACTGCCGGATTTCTTCCTCGGCTTTTGCAATCTTTTCTTCAATGTCTGTCATGGTTAAAATCTCCTTTCTGATTTCGGGCATAAGAAAAGCAGGAAGTCCGTTTCGGGATTTCCTGCTCGGTGGTGCTACTGTAAGGGTAGCAGTTATTTAGATGTCACATACTCAATAAAATTTAATACTTTTTAATTCAGCGGTTCTTCCATTAAGACAACTTTTTTGTTTGTTGCGTCTAAAAGCACCTCGCACCCTATTGGCATTGTTAGCATAGGGTGAGTATGACAACAATCAAACTCTGCTAAAATAGGAATTGAAGTATCTCCTATAACTTCCAAAAGAATTTCATAGGGTTTTCTACCTGTTCCATTATCGTCAAATTTTTCGTGCTTTCCCAAAATTATTCCGCTTACCTTGTCAAACACGCCTGCAAGTTTAAGCAAAGAGAAAGAACGCTCTATTGTATATGCGTCTTTTTCAGCGTCTTCAATAAATAGAATATCTCCCTTGTTTATTACAGGCATATATTCTGTACCAAAAAAGCCCTCCATTGTATTTAGATTTCCTCCAATTAATCTACCCTGACAAGTTCCCTGTTTTACGCAAACCCATTGATTAGAATATTGGTTTTTTGCCCTATCTTGTTTGCTCCAATCAATAAATTCATCTGTCCATGCAATAGGCATTTCATAATTGTACGGTACAGATATACCATTTACAAATGAGTTGAAACTTTCAAAAGTCCAATCTACAAAAGGTGGTAATTCTCCAAACGACGATGCTATATCTGGACCGTAAAAAGTCACTAAACCTGTTTTTGCATAAATCGCCAGTAACAAAGCGGTCACATCAGAAAATCCGATAATTATTTTAGGGTGTTTTTTTATATACTCATAATCTATATATGGCAGAATAGAATTTGTATTATTGCCGCCTATTGATGTCATTATTATCTGAATATTCTCATCATATAAGAGATTATTAAATTCTTCTGCCCGTTCTTTTATCGTCCCAGAACGATAAAAGTCTTTTTTCTTATACAAAAGTCCATTGTTTATCATAAAGCCTTTATTTTCTAAGTATTTTATTCCTCTCTCATAGCGAATAGGCTCAGTCGCTGAAATCGGAAACGAAGGAGAACATACACCTATAGTAGTCTTGCCTTTAATTCTATTTGATTTCATTTACATTTGCTCCTTTCCGAATAATAAAATTCAAGTTATAGATTTTCTTTATTCTATCATATTTCTCCTGTGTTTCCTATCCCTATTCAACAAGGGCAATCAGCTTTTTTCTGACTGCCCCTGTCTGTACTGCCGCCTTATCTGTCTATCTTGAAATTCTCCACGACAGCATGGATTAAGCGGCGTTCCATGAAGTCTTTTTTATCTGTGTCTATCCCGTAATACACAAGCCCCCTTTCGTCATAAACCGTCTTGATACATTTGTTGCGGATATAGCTTTCATAGGTTTTTAGTACCGTCTGAATGGCGGCGGCTTCTCCCTGTGTGGCGGCTATGATTACCTCAACGGGCAGATAGCGGTTTTTGTATCTTTCACTCATGGCGGCGCACCTCCATTTCTGCCCGTATCTGCCGGACAGCCCTCATTTTGTGGTAGCTGATGTTTTTGGCATTACAGCCATAGAGGGCGGCAATCTCTTTGTTCTTAAAGCCTAAGAAAAAATACAATAAGATGATTTCCTGCCTGTATGGGGTAAGCCGTTCTATGGCGTGTCCTAACGGCTCGTTTTGCACTTCTACAAGCCATTCCCTCACTTGAAAATGGTAAACCATACAAGGGTAGCGGTCTGTGGTGCTGACCTCGGCTAAATCCTTTTCCAGTAGGGAAGAAAAGGACACTTCATGCTCCATGCGGCGGCGGTTGGCGTGATAATAGCTGATAGAAGCATATTTTAAGACTTTCGTACAATATGCGTCAAACTGGCGTTGTAAGATTTCTATGTTTTCATTCATTTTGATTTTCCTCCTGTCTGTTCGTGTGATAGTTACGCAAAGCAGACAGGAGAGGGGGAGAACGGCACTTGACCGCTTTTTTTTATTGGCTTCATGTTCCTGCACCAGACTTTCGTTTTCCGTAGTCCTTGACTTTCGATTATCGAAGTTCAAGAGTTTCGATTTCCGAAGTTCTGGAATTTCGGTTATCGAAGTGTATAAAACTGATTATATCAATACAAGTATAACAGACTTATCTATCAATCCTATCCTTTCCTTTCCCAAACCCTTTCCTTCCCACGCCTACCAGTCATAAAGGGAAGTATCGTCCATGAAGTTCTTGACATAGATAATATTCGGCTTTCCTAAACCCTGCCGGACACACTCAATCAGCCCGATACCTTTCTCGCTGTCTAACTCTGCAAACAGCTTCACAATCTTTTCAGTGCCGCATTTTAGCCGTTCCCTTGCGTCCTCCAGTGTAAAGTAGATAAACACACGCCCGTCCTTATCCGTCCAACCGTTTTTCATGGAAAGCTCCATGCGGTCTATCAGCATACCATACAACAGTTTTGCGTCTGTGGAGAGGGCTTCAAAGCGTTCATCTGAAAACAGCAGCTTCGGTATGCGGTAAAAGGCGTACTGCTCGGCGGCTCTGCCGTAGAAGTACGGAAAACTCATGCAATCAATCCTCCTTTCCCACCTCAAACAGCGCAAACGGCATAATCAAGGGGTAGGAATATCCTAATACCTTATGCGGTTTCCGGCTTCTTAAAATGCTATTGGAATAGGGCTTTTGAAGCGTAGAACGCCCCCAAAACGCCCTCATTTGTCCGTCCTCGGCAATCTCTGTTTTGCCTGCTCTTTCTGCTCTGCTGTGAGCGTGACGGTCTTTTCCTTTGACCGCAGGCTGATAAACCGCTTCGGCATGGAATAGGTCTTGCTGACTTCATCAGTCTTGACACACTGATAGCACTGTGGGTTTTTCTCCACCAGTTTATCAAGTTTCCGTTTCCATACGGGGTCTGCGGTGTAGATACTGGCGGTATCCTCGGCGGCGTTCAAAAGGATAATGGTTTCTTTCTCGTATCGGCTCAATCTCATATCTGCTCCTTTCCGGCAAGAGAAAAGACACTCCCTAAGAAGTGCCTTTCCTGCCTGTCATGCCCTGTCCGGCGGCGGTAGTTCCACCTGCCCGACAAAGTTAAAATACACATCAATTTTCTGTTTTCTGTCTGTCCTGCCTCCTGTGGCTTCATGGACTACCACCTTTTCTATAAATTCATTCAGCATAGGGGTGGTAAGTTCTGTAAAATCCGTATATCGCCGCACAACGGCTATGAATTTATCGGCTTTTGTGCTGTCCTCGTTAAAGCTGTCAATCTGCTCCTGCAAGCCCTCAATCTCGGTTTCCAGTGCGGTCTGCTCCCTGTCATAGTCGGCTAACAGCCGTTCAAAATGCTTATCGGGTATCTTGCCTGTGGCGTTGCCCTCATATAGCTTCTTGATTAAGGTATTCAGTTCCCCGTTGCGCTCGGTGGCTTCTGCAAGCCGCCGTTTCTGTTCCCTCTGCGTTTCTGCCATTTGGACAGTAGAGGTCTGCTGTACCTTGTCTATGAAAGCCTGTTCGTCCTGCCGCACATAATCGCTGACCTCCCGTATTGCCGTTAAAATCAGTTCCCACAAAACGGAAGTCTTGATAAAGTGCATGGTACAATCCTTTGTGCGCTGTCGGTAACTGCCGCATATATAAGCGTCGTCTGCGTCATACTTCTTTTTCTTGGTGGGGCTTGGCTGCCGGTGCGTCATTTTACTGCCGCAATCGGCGCAATACACAAGCCCTGTCAAGGGGTGGGGCGGTCTGTTATAACTTGGCTTTCTGACTGTTTTCCGTAGCTTCTGCGCTAAATGCCATGTTTCCTCGTCCACAATGGCGGGGTGGGTGTTCTTGAAAATCATTAGTTCGTCCGGCTCTGCCTTGCGCCGCTTCTTGGTCTTGTAGCTGACACTGATTGTCTTTCCCAGTACCGTATGCCCCATGTATTCCTGCTTTTCAAGGATATAGGAAACGGCAGTAGCAGACCAGAGATAAGGATTTGTAAAGCCCTTGCTGTGGTCATTTTCGGGGCAATGGATTTTTGCGTAGGCTGACGGTATCAGCACTTTTTCAGCGGTCAAAATGTCGGCTATGGCGGG
>URXI01000299.1 GCA_900551775.1 uncultured Eubacterium sp.
GTGAAGTGTGGCAAGGGAGCCTTTATGGAGAGTTTGGAGGACGCCGCAGCGCTGGGGCGGATGATGTGTGAAATCGGCACAGCAGCAGGAAAGAGGACGGTGGCGGCCATAACAGATATGAGCCAGCCCCTTGGCAGGGCTGTGGGTAACGGCCTGGAGGTCATAGAGGCGATAGAAACACTCAAAGGCAACGGTCCTGATGATATTACAGAATTGTCTTTGCGCCTTGCAGGAATCATGATCTACTTGGGCGGCAGGGTGAAAACTTATGCAGAAGGCCAGGTGATGGCGCAGCAGGCGCTGGCCAGCGGTGCTGGTCTGGAGAAGCTGAAGAGCTTTATTGCCAGACAGGGAGGGGATGCAGAGGTCGCCAATGATTACAGTCTGTTCCCTCACGCTTCAGTGAAGAAAGATATCCTTGCGCAGGAAGGCGGCTTTGTCGAGGAGATCAGTGCCAAGTCCATCGGCCTGGCATCACAGCATACCGGCGCAGGCAGGGCGACCAAAGAGGACGCTGTCGATCTGGCAGCCGGCATATATATACATAAAAAAGTGGGTGATCGTGTTTACAAAGGTGAACCCCTCGCCACAATTTATGGAAATAACAAGAACAAAGTGACCAACGCAGAGAAGGAAGCGGCAAAGGCTTTTTCAATCAGCAGAGAGAAGCCGCAGCGGACGCAGTTAATTAAAGAGATTCTAGGATTATGAGTGATATGAAATTGGACGAAGTGAAAGAAAAGGTACTAGTTGTAGACGATAACAAAATCAATCGGGCGATCCTGTCCAAGATACTTTCTTCCGAGTATGAAATCCTAGAGGCAGAAAACGGAAAAGCGGCCTTGAACGAGATGAAGGAACATCAGGATATCATGGCAGTTCTGCTGGATCTGCGCATGCCGGTGATGGACGGATACGAATTTCTGCGTGTGGTGCGGACAGAAATGCATATCGATACGCTGCCTATCATCGCTATCACCGCGATGGAGGGAGATTCTTCCGAGATCCAGGCTCTGAATCTGGGCGCAGACGATTATCTGGTCAAACCAGTGGTGCCATCGGTGGTCCGCAAAAGACTGGAAAACGCCATCAGGCTGCAAAAGGCTCTGCGGGAAGCCAGCTATGATATGATGACCAATATCCTGAACCGCAGTGCTTTTATGGACAAAGTAGAGAAAATGCTCTTTGAGGCCGAAGAAAATATAAAATGTGCATTTTTTGTCATCGATCTGGATAACTTTAAGAAGGCTAACGACACCCTGGGCCATACCTATGGCGATCGCATTTTAATCGATTTCAGCCGTAAACTCATAGAGATGGGCAGCAGGAACCTGATTGCCGGCAGACTTGGCGGCGATGAATTTACCTTGTTCCTGTATGACTATAGCGATGAAGAAGAAGTCAGCCGCACGGCAGAAAGCTGTCTTTCCGCCATGGCGTCTCTCCACACATCAAAATTAAATGCTGCGCCGACCTGCTCAGTAGGGATTTCACTGTTTCCCAAGGACGGTCACGACGTAAACAAATTATATTATATGGCGGATCAGGCACTGTATGAATCCAAAGGCCTGGGGAAAAACCGATATACTTTTTATGGGTCAGGAAAGACAGTGGAGGAAAAATCCTCCAGGGAAAGCAGAGAATGGATTTTGGACGAGATGGATTCTTATATCTATATCTGTGACGCCGAAACCCACGAAGTTTACTATGCCAATGCGAAGGCTTTACACTTACTCTCGGGAGCAAAGCCGAAGGAGCCAAAGTGCTTCTGCTATCTGCTGGGACTCTGCGACAGAGGGTTTTTCTTCTGCAGCGGCATGCCGCTGCAGGCAAAGACCTCCGTCAGCACCATCGTCAACAGCGAGAAGCTGGGCAGAGACATGTTTTACCGAGGGAAATTAATCAACTGGGATGGACGTCTGGCCAGAATGGCCATCGTCAGCGAAATAGAGGATGACTAGCGGTCATCCTTTTCTTTTTGAGCGGATAACTCTTCCATATAACCGGCGGTGATGACGCCGGCAGGCAGAGCGATGATGGCGATCCCGACGATGGCGGATAAGATGGTGATGACTCTGCCGAGAGTTGTCACGGGATAGATGTCACCGTAGCCGACGGTTGACAGAGAAATGACTGCCCAATAGACCGCCTCGAAGAAGTTGTCAAAGGTTTCGGGCTCCACATTGAAGATGATCAGGGCGCAGATGAACACGTAGGACATGGCCAGTCCGAAGACGAAAACCAGAGCGTCTTTCTGGTTTTTGAACACATTGAGCAGAATCGTGACATTCTTTGAGTAGCGAAACAGCTTGACCACCCGAAAGACCTGCATGGTGCGGAAGAGACGGAACAACCGGAAAATCTTCAGCCCGTTGTGCATGACGATGATCAGAGAAGGCAGGATGGAAATCAAGTCCACAATTGCCATGGGCGTAAAGGGATAGAGAAAGAAAGCCTTCTTTCCCTTTTGCTCCAATAAAAAGTCCGCTACGAGAAATCGTAACACATAGTCGATGATGAAGATTCCGGCACAGACTTTGTCCGTATAATAGAGGAACAAAGTGGTATGTTCGCTTTTGACCAAAAGCGGCATCAGGCTGGCAAAGATCGTAAATACCATGCATATATCATAAATCCTCGCATATACTGAAGCATTGTCCCCCACGCTGACCAGGTCATAAATTTTGATTCTCAAATTTTTCATCTCTCACGCTCCGAGTTGATTCTAACATAATTATTCAATATTGAAAAGCTTTCTATTCGCCTGCGGAAGAATACAATTTTGGTACAATTATACAAAACCATATTGACAAACAAACCGTAAACAATTATACTTGTATACAAGAGATTATAGTACGTTATCGCGCTAAAGAACAGTAGTGGAATTGGGAGGTAATAATATGCTGGAAATATCTAAGAAGTCGAACTTGCTGGAGCAAGCGACTTATCAGTATACGCTGCAGGATATAGAGGAGCCGAATCTTTACAGGGACATGTATAACTATGATGAGGTGCCGAAGGTCGTATTCAACCAAAGACGCGTGCCGATGAATATGCCGGAAGATATCTGGATCACAGATACTTCATTCAGGGACGGACAGCAGTCTATGGCACCGTATACGGTCAAGCAGATTGTGGATCTCTACAAGCTGTTATCCAAGCTTGGGGGACCTTATGGACTGATCAGACAGTCAGAATTTTTTATTTACACCAAAAAGGACCGTGAAGCAGTGGAAAAGTGTATGGAGCTGGGGCTGCGCTTTCCTGAAATCACCACCTGGATCCGCGCAAAGAAAGAGGACTTCCAGCTGGTCAAGGAGCTGGGCATCGAGGAGACCGGCGTTCTGGTATCCTGCAGCGATTACCATATCTTCAAGAAGATGCAGATGACGAGAAGGCAGGCGGTGGACTACTATCTGGAGACCATCAAAGATGCCTTTGATGCGGGCGTGGTGCCGAGATGCCATCTGGAGGATATTACGAGAGCCGACTTCTACGGCTTTGTCGTGCCTTTTGTCAACGAAATCATGGAATTGTCAAAAGAAGCCGGCATTCCGATCAAAATCAGGGCCTGCGACACCATGGGCTACGGCGTGCCTTATACAGAAGCCGCACTGCCCCGCAGCGTTTCGGGCATCATCTACGGTCTGCAGCATTACTCAGGTGTACCGAGCGAGATGCTGGAATGGCACGGACATAACGATTTTTACAAGGCGGTCGCCAACGCCTCCACGGCGTGGCTCTATGGGGCCAGCGCCGTCAACTGTTCCCTGCTGGGCATTGGAGAGAGAACCGGCAACGTGCCTCTTGAGGCCATGGTCTTTGAATACGCGTCATTGAAGGGCTCCATGGACGGCATGGATCCTACGGTGATTACAGAGATCGCCAGATATTTCAGGGACGAGATGGGCTACGACATTCCGCCACAGACGCCGTTTGTGGGTGAGAATTTCAACGTGACGAGAGCCGGCATCCACGCCGACGGCCTGATGAAGGACGAGGAGATCTACAACATCTTCGACACCAAGAAGCTGCTGAACAGGACACCGGGGGTTGCCGTCAGCAAGACCAGCGGCCTGGCAGGCATCGCTTACTGGCTCAACGAACACTACGGTCTGCAGGGCGAGCAAAAGGTGACCAAAGACAGTCCTCTGGTCATACAGGTGAAAGAGTGGGTCGACGAGATGTACGCCGACGACCGTACCACCAGCCTGTCCAACAAAGAGCTGGAGGACAAAATCAGAGAGTTAACCAAGAGTGAGGAGTAAAGGAGAAGAGAGATGATAGAATACAAATCAGTATCCCTGGCAAATCAGGTTTATGATACGTTAGAATACAACATCCTGAGCGGCAAATACGCTTATGGGGAAGTCATCAGCGAGACCAGGCTTTCCGAAGAGCTGGGCGTCAGCCGCACGCCGATCAGAGAAGCCATGTCCAGACTGGCCCACGAAAAACTGATCAAGGATTCGCCCAATGGCACCGTGGTCGTAGGCGTAACAGAAAAGGACGTGCGGGATCTCTTTGAGGTAAAACGCAGAATCGAAGTCATCGCCACGAGAAGGACGGCGGAAAACATCAGTGAAGAGGGACTTCGCCTGCTGAAGGAAAATATAGATCAGCAGGAGTTCTTCGCCCAGAAGGGGGACTCGGTAAAGGTCAGAGACCTGGACACAGAGTTCCATGACATCATCTACAGAGAGTGCGGAAGTATCATTTTTGATGGCATCCTATCGCCGATCCACCACAAGATGATGAAATACAGGAGAGTCTCTTTGGAGCATGCCCACAGAATCATCGACTCCGTGGAAGAACACAAGGAGATCTACAATGCCATCGCAGCAGGCGACGGGGACAAGGTGGACACTTTGGTCCTGGTACATATCGATCACGCATACAACAGCATTATGGAGGTAAACAAACAATATGGGACTGACAATAGCACAAAAGATAATTAAAGAACACTTGATCAGCGGAGAGATGACAGTGGGCAGCGAAATCGCCCTGCGCATCGACCAGACTCTGACCCAGGACGCCACAGGCACCATGGCATATCTGGAGTTTGAAACCATGGGCATTCCAAGGGTCAGAACGGAACTCTCTGTTGCATACATAGATCACAACACCCTGCAGTCTGGATTTGAAAATGCCGATGACCATCGGTTCATCCAGTCTATGGCGAAAAAATACGGATTATATTTCTCAAGACCGGGAAACGGCATCTGTCACCAGGTCCACCTGGAACGCTTCGGCAAGCCGGGGAAG
>URXI01000300.1 GCA_900551775.1 uncultured Eubacterium sp.
GGTCGTCCCAGCCGGAGACGTAGTTCTCCTCCACCAGCTTGCGGAGCTTGCGCTTGCTCATGACGGTGTAGTTGATGCCCAGGCGGGCGAACTCTATCTGCCTCGGCTTGCTGGGCACGGAGACGTTGTTCACCACCCAGTCGTAGAGGGGCCTGTGGTCCTCGTACTCCAGCGAGCAGAGCGAGTGCGTGATGCCCTCGATGGCGTCCTCGATCGGATGGGCAAAATCGTACATCGGATAGATACACCATTTGTCTCCTGTATTGTGATGTTCTGTATGGGCAATTCTGTAGATGATTGGGTCTCTCATGTTGATATTCGGCGAGCACATGTCGATCTTGGCTCTGAGAACGCGTTCGCCGTCGGCGTATTTGCCGGCCTTCATCTCCTCAAAGAGACGCAGGTTCTCTTCTACGCTCTGCTGTCTGCACGGGCTTTCCTTCCCCGCACAAGTCAAAGTCCCTCTGTACGCCTTCATCTCCTCTGCGCTCAGACTGCAGACATAGGCCTTGCCTTTTTTGATCAGCTCTACTGCTGCCTCGTACATCTGATCAAAGTAGTCGGAGGCCCACAGGCGCTTATCCCACTGCCAGCCCAGCCACTTTACATCTTCTTCGATGGAGTCAACGTATTCCACATCTTCTTTGACCGGATTGGTGTCGTCGTATCTTAGATTGCACTTGCCGCCGTATTTTGCCGCCGTCGAGAAGTTCAGGCAGATGGATTTGGCATGTCCGATGTGCAGGTAGCCGTTAGGTTCCGGCGGGAATCTGGTGTAGACTTTGTCTCCGTACTTTTTATTTTCTAAATCCTTATCAATGATCGCATGAATAAAATTGGTTGAAACAGGTTCGCTCATTTAATATTCCTCCAAATGCTTCGTATAATATGTTAGTATACCATAAATTACCCAATTACAAAACAAAATTTGCTAGGAATTTCAAAAGCTCTGCACGAAACTGCTTTACAGTCTATGCCCCTGTCTGATAAAATTTAACTAACAGTAGATATCGCTTGCAAAAGAAAGGATAGTATATGAATTATAAAATTGTCGGAGAACCATTGCCAGCAGTCATCTGTGACTTAGATTCAGGTGAAACACTCATTACAGAAAGCGGCGCCATGAGCTGGATGACGCCAAACATGAAGATGGAAACCACCAGCAACGGCGGCATCGGCAAAGCACTGGGCAGAATGTTTTCAGGAGACACCCTCTTCCAGAACAGATACACTGCACAGGGCGGTGCGGGGCAGATCGCCTTTGCCTCCTGTTTCCCAGGTTCCATCAAAGTCTTCGATATTGCGCCGGGAAAAGAAATGATCGTACAGAAGAGCGCATTCCTCGCCAGCGAGGCAAGCGTAGAATTGTCCATCTTCTTCCAGAAAAAAGCCGGTGCAGGCTTCTTTGGCGGCGAAGGCTTCATCATGCAGAAGCTCTCAGGACACGGCACCGCCTTCGTTGAAATCGACGGCTATGCAGTTGAGTACAACCTGGCGGCAGGTCAGTCCATGATCGTGGACACCGGATATCTGGCAGCCATGGAATCCACCTGTTCCATGGAGATCGTCTCCGTGCCGGGGGTCAAGAACATGCTCTTCGGCGGCGAAGGCGTTTTCAACACTGTGGTCAAAGGTCCGGGCAAAATCATTCTGCAGACCATGCCGATCAATGTGGTTGCAGGCGCTGTGAGACCGTTTATCCCAACTTCAAACTAAAGACGCCCCCTTGGAAAAGGCTGCCCTTGACCGGGCAGTCTTTTTCACGCTGCAAACGCGCCCAAAAGGCAATTAATCCTTTTTATTTCTTTCGCCCAAGTGTATAATATAGGCAAGCTTTACCATAGCAACCCAATAAAGGAGGGCAATCATGTCACAAGACAACTTATCTCATTTATTAGACGCACTGCGAGAAAACAGTGTCTATGTCATCGAGGAAGCAAGTCACCGTCTGTTGTATTACAACAAGCGATGCGAGGATATTGGCAGAGGGAGAGCTGCTCTCGGTGTAAAATGTCATGAAGTATGGCCGGAAGTATGTGGCAACTGCCCTCTCAATTCATTAGGAGATCAACCGTCCAGCCACATCGTGTGCTATGACCCTTTGCTGAAGTCTACCGTCGATGTCACAGCAAATCGAATCCTTTGGGACGAAAAAATCCCTGCCGTGGTCGTGATGACTTCGCCTCACCGTCTCAACTTCGAGGAGGAGCAGGGTCTCAGAAAGATAGAGCACATGTATGCACAAAGTCTGGTCACCGTCTTTAACGAGTGCATCATCGCGAATCTGACAGCAGACTATTATGTCAACTGCCAGAAGGATATGATGTGGACGGATATTCCCGAACAAGGGAATTTTGCCACAGAAAACCGTGTTTATGCGCAGAAGACCGTCCATCCAGATGATATTGAAGTATTTAACAGCGCCTTCTCTCGAGACGCAATGCTTCGTCTGTTCAGTCAAGGAAAAACGCAGATAACGAAACGGCTTCGCCGCCTTTCGTCTGACGGAAGCTATCATATGGTGGAATTCAATGCAGCAAAGATTGACCAGATGGATGAAAACCAGTGCTGGTGCGTCCTTGTTTTTCGCGATATTCAAGAAGAGTATCTTCTGGAACAGCAACGCAATATGGAGATCAGCCAATTGGCTACGGCAGCAAAAGAAGCCTATCAAATGCTGATTGCGGTCAATTTGACACAGAATACATATCATATGGTAGAATACGAACGGTTCCCTGTCAAAAGCCCAGAGAAGCAAGGCTGTTTTGACGACTTGATCAACTTTGAACTGGCAACAGTCCATCCTGATTACCGCGACAAATTTGCCAAAAAGTTTACACGTCACTCTCTAATCGATACATTCACGCAGGGACAGCGTATCGTTTCTATGGAAATTCCTCATTACGGTGAGGACGGCGTCTATCACTGGAGCTTCACCCAGGTCGTGCAGGTTGAGAGTTCCAGCACCGACGACCTCATCGAGATCACCCTTTCAAGAAATATCGACAATGAACGGCAGCGGCAGAAAGAGGCCTTGGAAAAAGAACGTAAGGCCAAACTTCTGCTGGAAGACGCCTTAGCAAAAGCCGAGGCTGCCAGCAAGGCAAAGAGTGATTTTCTATCGAGGATGAGTCACGATATCCGCACGCCGATGAACGCCATCGTCGGAATGACAGAACTGGCTCAGCTGCACGTCAATGACAGCGAAAAGATAAAGGACTATCTCAGCAAAATTGCAGGCTCCGGCACACATCTGCTAGGTCTGATCAACGAAGTGCTGGATGTCAGCAAAATCGAAAGCGGCTCTGCTGAACTGGCAGAAAATGAAACTGATTTGTCCTCCCTGGTGCAGGACACTGTAGAACTGGTTCGTCTGTCCCTGGAATCCAAAGGACAATCACTGGTCGTCGATGTTGACGAGCAGATGCATCCTCAGGTCGCCTGTGATTCGCGCAGGCTGAAGCAGGTGCTGGTCAATATTCTTGAAAACGCATCAAAATACACGGAAACAGGCGGCGTCATCAAATTTTCTCTGAAGGAAATGAAGAAAAAAGAGATGCATATCGGCACCTATCAGTTCACCATTGAGGACAATGGCATCGGTATGAAGGCCGAATATCTGGAACATATCTTTGAACCGTTCAGCCGTGCCGAGGACAGCCGTACCAGCAAGGTAAGCGGTACGGGCCTGGGTATGACCATCGTCAAGAACCTGGTCACGATGATGAATGGCGACATCCAGGTAGAAAGCCAGTACGGCAAAGGTTCTAAGTTCCAGATCACTCTCTGTCTGACGAAATGCAGTGCAAATATCGCTGATCCGCCTCCAGAGCCGTCACAGAGCCCGGAGGACTTCTCGCAGCTTCGCGTCCTGCTCGTAGAGGACAACGAGCTTAACCGCCAGATTGCCATGGAGATGCTGGAACTGCTGGGCGCCAGTGTGGAATCCGCCATAAACGGGCGGCAAGCGGTGGACGCCGTAACATCACATCCTCCATTCTACTATGACATCGTCTTTATGGATGTCCAAATGCCCGTCCTGGGCGGTTACGACGCCACGAGAGAGATTCGCAATTCCGGTCTTGAAAAAGTCGATGACCTGCCGATTATTGCCATGACTGCCGATGCCTTCGCCGAAGATGTCAACCAGGCCCGCCTGTCCGGGATGAACGGTCACCTCGCCAAGCCGATTTCTATCGACCAGCTGAGGCACGCCCTGGCAAACTGCCTGGCCTGGAAAAACCAAAACCGTTAAAATATAGCCTCCCGACTGCTGCTCTGCCCGCCAAAAACGCTTGTAGCCAGGTGCGCCGCCAAAAGACTGCGATATTTTCTCATCGCAGTCTTTTTAGCAGCGCTGCTTTATTGTTTTCTATTTTCCCCTCGATAACTAGTCCGAGTAACCAGTCCAGCTGCCTGCCCACTTCAGGTCCCGGTTCAACGCCCCCAGCAATTAGGTCCCTGCCGCAGACAGCCAGCTGCCTGATGCTGTAGCACTCACCCGAACGAAGAATATCCTCTAGTTCCGCCGATCTTCCCACTGCATCAAAATACAATCCAGCGATTTCTTCTCCCTCAGCGCACAAAAATCTCTTGATCTCCACTTTGCCACAAGGCTCCGGTTTCTGCATGAGCCTGGACAAGGCCGAAGCTGTTTTGATCGTGTGATTGTCATATTTCAGCCGTCGCAAAGTCTCTTCCGTATCCTCGGGGAACAGCAGCGCCAGACGCACTGGTAAATTCTTTGGTGCATCATTCACAAGCGACGCACAGAAACCTGGTGCGGCTATTTCGAATATGTCCGCAAATGCTTGAAGGATCTTATCAGCAGAATCTCCCATAATCAGCTTTGACAGCTCCACGTTGATGCGTTCCGCAGATACCTTTCTGATCCGTTCTGCGCACTGCCCCATGGCCTCTGCGCTCTCCTCCTCGATTTGAAAGCCCAGGGCAGATGCAAACCGCAGTCCCCGCAAAATGCGCAAAGCGTCTTCTTCAAACCGCTTTACAGGCTCTCCCACGCACCTGATCAGCCTGTCTGCAATGGCCTTTTGTCCATCAAAAGGATCTCGCAGACCGTCCTCTGGGTGGTAAGCGATGGCATTCATGGTAAAATCTCTACGGGCCAGATCCTCTGTCAAGTCGTCGGTAAACATCACTTTCTCAGGATGACGATTGTCCAGGTACGCACCGTCAATACGGTAAGTTGTGATTTCTACTGGACCGCCGCTGGTCAAAACCGCCACGGTTCCATG
>URXI01000301.1 GCA_900551775.1 uncultured Eubacterium sp.
ATTTGGCGAAACCCCAAAAGAATTTGGATACCCTACAAAAAATGCCCCTTTCAATTTGATACTACCGTAGTATCGCTAAGAAAGGGGCGCTTTCATAACTTAGATTTACAGGATATTTATCTCTTTAATAAGACTAATTATCCCATTCATCTCTTCTCAGTATGACCTTTGTTTTAGCAGTTATTTAAAACAGGCATTAATGCAACACCGCTATAGAATTCAAGCATCTGAACATGTGCTTTGATCCAGTTGTTTGTTTTTTCATCCATTCTGCGGATTCGCAAGGTTATCTTATTTTACAGCTAATAATTCATTTTAATCTCCTAGGGTTTTTATTTCTCTTCTTTCTAATTTTGCTTACAATAATGCCAATTGCGAAAACTGTTGCACATATAAATGTAAACAAAACTAACATTTGATGAACTAAAAGCCAATCCATCGATCTCCTCCTTAGCTGTTTTGGTAAGACTTTATGAAGGATTATATGGCGATATGCTCCACTCTCGCGTATTGTGGATTTGTTTACCAGTGGCGTCTTTCGCTAAATATTTGATATTTAGGTCCATTTTGTGAGTTCTGGTCCAATCAAATGGATCATATCCATATGATGATTTGAAAACGGCATATGTATTACAATCAGAAGCTCCTGGCTTTGTTGCTACATCATCAGTAGTTTCTACCTTTTTAACATCAATCGTTAACAATGTTTCATCAATAGCTGTCGCAATCTCATCGGTTACTTTTATTCCCGCAGAACTTAGCGTATAATATACCTGTAGCCTATATGTGCCTGCAGCAACTGCATAGTTGGCCGTTGCTGCAGCAGTATATTTGTAGTTCCCATAATCTTGCCACCCTGTTTTATAGCCACTTTTCGAAAATGCATACGCTGTCGGAATAAGAAAGTCCTTCACTTTCTCATATATTGTTGGTACCCTTTCTTCATCGATTGTGAATTTAATCCAACAATTATCTCCTAAATCATAAGTCTTTTCATAGTGCTGCTGATTACTCTCAATAATCAAGTCCCCCGTACCATTCAACAACTCATCAGCTTTTTTCTGCTTCTCTTTAATAAATGCTTTTATTACATGTGGTGCAGTTTCCGCAGAAAGTTTTTTAGCCTCATCCATCTTTATTTCGTCATTCCCTAAAGAATCAAGTTCTTTTTTGAGCTCGGTAACCGAGTTGATTTTATACTCTTCAAGATTTTCTTTTTGGTTACTCTCTTTAGTTAATTTAGCTACATCTGCAAACACGAGAGTCGTACTCGTCAAGCAAAATACAACAATCATAAAAATCACAACGCTTTTTTTCATTTATGACCACCTTTCTTTCATTTTACCATGCAAGTTTTCGACTTTGTTCACTCTCTTCTGGTTCACTTTCAAATTAGAATTAGTTTTATATGCCTTACAATCCTAATAATTTTTTCAGCCACTCCCAGAAGTCACCATTAATGTTCATCGGCATGACTCTTACCTCCTTCCACACATCAACTGCAGTTCTATCTGTTATCATAATTTTACCATTGTACTAGCTATAATACAAACCTTCTGGGATAAGTGCACAAAGTTTGTGATAAATGTTCAGAATCTTCTGATCAAAGGAGGATCTCTGTTATCATCATTCCCTTCACATATTTCATCTCGAAACTGCCATCATTTCGCTTCACTGCATCAGATATGTTTCTCAGCCCGAATCCGTGATTTTCTCCATCTGATTTCGATGTTTCTATCAAGCCGTCTCTGATTATCGGTTCCTCTTTTACAGGGTTTTTGATCGTGATAAGAACCCTCTCTTTACAGATGCCAATACTAATCAAGAGCTTTCGATTTTTATCACACTTCTGTGTCGACTCATATGCATTTTTTACCATATTCGATAAAATCACGCAGAGGTCAGTTTCTTTAATACGCAGCTCATCTGAGAATTTGCCAATCACCTTCACTTCTATATTTTCTTCCAGTCCCTTTTCGTAGAACTCGTTGATGATAGCATCACCGATTACGTTGTTTGTGTTAATGTAATCAAAGGATTTCCGCATTCCCTGCATATCTGCTATATATTGATGAACCTTACCACATTCTTCCTGGCTAGATAGCCACTCCAAAGCATTCATATGGGCATTGTAGTCGTGACGGAACTTCCTTAGCTGCGTTTGCTTTTTGTTGAGAAGCTGATATTGTCTCGTCTGCTCTTCGATACATTTCATATTCTCCCCGACAAGTTCATTCAATCTCTCTTTTTGCAGTACAAGCACATCAACCATGATACCTAATGCGATAATCAAAACTCCAAACAGACTAGCTCCTATAACAAACACAGCACGCAAACGATATACGATATCTGTATCAAGCGCAGCAATTTGGGCAAAACCGATGATGACCGCCGAGAGAATGATATATAATAAGTAATAAAAGAATTTTTTTGAGTTGAATTGAATCAGATACGATCTGATTACCCTCCTCTTCTTATGACTCAGTAAAATCATTATTAAAACAAGTACCATTCCAACATTATTTGCTATCACCTCAAAAAATCTATTACTTTCAAGTACTAAGACTTGCCCATTGAGGAAAAGCAATGTGATTCCCATACACAGCGCGTCTACGACACTAATCAGAAAATGAACTAATATTGCCAATTCCCCCAAGACTACTTTCTTCCCGTCAAAGAGCACTGTTGCAAGCAAAATATGTCCGCATATTGAAACAAAGATATGATTACTCGCATCTTGCAATCCAAGTATTACCAACACGCAGCAAATTACCACAGCCATCGCTGCGGCATAATACCGTTTTCCTTTTCGAAACGAGAATCCTAAAATGAAAGTAAAAGTCAGAATGATTTTGACTACATCCATTAGGAATACTATCGCCAACTGCAAATGAATCATAAATACCTCGCCATCTTCTTACAATACGTATTGTACTTTTCTCTGCATTCTTTTCTTCTGTGCTCACCGACTTTTAACGAAAACTTCTCTCCGACAAACACTTCTTTCCCATCGTCCGAAAACCCGGTAATCCATCTGCAATTGACGAGATAGGGAGCTTTGACCCTGATGAAACCCACTGCTTCCAGCTCGTGCTGCCACGCTTTCAAGGTCTTTCTCTGGTTTTTGATGACGTCTTCTGTCGTCATCACGTCAGTATAGTTTCCTGAGACTCTGATTACCAAGATATCGTCGCTGCTGACTTCACTGCCATCTTCCAGCATGACCGTCCGGCTGCTTCCTGAAAAGTCCACCGCCTTATCGAGCAGCAGTTCAAACTGATCCAGATCCACAGGTTTTGTCAGAAATCCGATCACGTTTCTGCCAAAGGCATCCTGCATGGAATCCGGATGGCTCGATACATAGATAATATAGGCTCCGCTTCCCTGTTCTTCCAATCGGTTCTTCACCTCTATGCCGCCGATCTCCGGCATCTCCACGTCCAGAAACAGGATGTCCGGATGCAGGCTAAAAAGTTCCGCAGGGTTTGTGACAGCAATGCATTCTGCAATCAGACAGTTAGCCGCAATGTATTTTTTGCATAACGTCTCCAGTTCCTTAACTATATATAAATCATCATCACAAATTACAATCTTCAGCATTTTTCATTACCTCCCCATCAGCCAATCTGCAATATCGACAACTTCTATGCCTTCATACTGATACTGCTCATGCCGCGTGCGGGCAATAACCATTTTCGGATAAGCGTCTTTGATCTGAAGCAGCGGCGACACCTCTCGTTCAAAGGTTTTATCGTCATTTATATTATCAGATACTTGAATATAGATTTTTTCGTTGCGTTTCATCGCCACAAAGTCTATCTCTTTTTTATATAGCACGCCGACGTATACCTCATATCCTCTGCGCAGCAACTCTACTGCTACGATATTTTCAATAATTCTGCCGTAATCCATGTTCTTTGTGCCCAGCTTTGCATAGCGGAAAGTATGGTCACTCAGATAGTATTTATCATTGCTTGACAGATATCTTTTGCCCTTGATGTCGTATCTGCGAATCCGATAAAATGCAAAAGCATTGCAGAGATATTGTAGATAAGCGCCAACCGTATTGTGATTGACCTTTTCGCTCATACCATTTAATGCATTAGAAATATTTCTTGCAGAGGACAAATTTGAAATATTATCCATTAAAAAATCAGCGATTTTGTCCATGAGCTGTACGTTGCGGATTTTGTACTTTCTACGGATATCGCGCACAATCAGCGTGTTAAACACATCGGCGACATAGTCGTACTTTGCTTCTTGATCTCTATATAGATATGATCCTGACATCCCGCCCTCAATCATATATCTGTCAAAAGCGGAATATCTGTCTGATAAAGAAAAATACTGCATATACTCACGGAAAGAAAATGGATACACTTTGATTTCAAATGTTCTTCCAGTAAACAGCGTTGCAAGATCTGAACTCAACAAAAACGCGTTGGAGCCTGTGATATAGATGTCATATTGCTCTGTTGCATGCAAGCTGTTTATGGCTTTTTCAAAACCAGCGCACATCTGTACTTCATCAATAAGGACAAAGTTATCCATTCCTTGTACATATCTGGTGTTAATATAATCGTACAAAGAACGGTATTCGAGTAAATTTTCAAATTCCAGCAAGTTAAAATTAATGTGAATGATATTATAACTTGACCGTTCCTGTTCAATGTATGTCTTGAAAGCTTCAAGAAGCTTTGATTTACCACTGCGTCGTACTCCCGTTATCACTTTGATATCAGGGGTTCCCATCACAGAAATCAATTTGTCCAAATATTGTTTACGTTCTATCAGTTTCATTTAAATCACCTCTTGACATGATCATATCACTTCTATTTACCAAAATCAACTTTTTTTTAATTTTGGTAAATAGCTTCTTGCTCATGTAGGTTCTTTGTGAGGAGTCAAAAAAACGGCACCCATAGATGCCGATTTGTCTTTGATATTAACTTCTATTCTCCTCTTGTCTCACCCGCCAGCCGCTTTTGTTTTCTCCCATACAGAAACCGGTTCACATATTTGTTCACCACCGCCACAAAGACGAAACCCAGGGAAATGGCCAGGGCGATGATGACAGCCGTGGTGCCGTTTTCCACAAACATGGCCTGATCCTCGCGAACCAGCCCGAACATGGTGTAGTAGAGCCTGCCGCCGGGAATCAGAGGCACCGCCGCCGCAGTCAGAAAGATGGTAGCAGGCGCCCTGTTGACCCTGGCCATCACCTCAGCGTAGATCGCCACAAAGAC
>URXI01000302.1 GCA_900551775.1 uncultured Eubacterium sp.
GGCTGCCGCTAATTTACCGGATTTAAGCGCCTCAGCCAGGTCCTCTTCGTTGATCAAAGCGCCTCTGGCAGTGTTTATGAGAATCGCGCCGTCTTTTAATTGACTGATAAAATCTTTGTCAACGAATTTTTCGTTTTCTGATGTCAGCGGACAGTGCAGGGTGATAAAATCAGAGTTCATGGCGGCCTCTCTATTACGACTGTAAACGTTGACTTTCATACCGAAGGCTTCCGCTATGCGGGCGACTCTTTTACCGATATTTCCATAGCCGATGATACCCAGCGACTTCCCGTCTAACAAGGTGAGCGCGCCTTCATCAAAAGTAAAATCCTTGCTCTGATACCATTTTCCCTCTTGTACGGCGGCATTATATCTGCCTGCCAGGTTGGTCAGCTCCAAAATCAGGGCAAAAGCATGCTGCGCCACAGCTTCTGTAGAATAAGCAGGTACGTGGCAGACTGCAATACCGTATTCTTTGGCAGCTTGTATGTCAACGTGGTTGTAGCCAGTCGCCGTTACACCGATAAATTTCAAGTTGGGGCAGTGTGATATGATTTCCCTGGTAATTTCGCATTGACTGACAAAGATGCCGTCACTATCACCGATACGGGCAATGATTTCATCATCATCACTGCGGTCATAGCGGTGAAAATCTCCGATCTCTTCAAGTGGCGCCCAGGAAAGGTCGCCGGGATTGATGGAATAACCATCTAAAATTATTAATTTCATTGTATTTATTACTCCTCGATTCATAATACTAAATACGATGTCAAAATTGTCCTCTCTGCTGCACTTTTCCTTAAACATCGCCGCGCGGCAACGTCGTGATATTGTGGAACTATTATACCGTGTGCAATCCTCTGAAAATAGAATTGAAGCACATGATTCAATAAACGCTTCCTCCCAGCGAAGCTGCAGGATTGTGCGTTTATTATAACACAATCCTTTTACCTTGTGCCATCCTTCTATATAAATAGTATTACGATTACGAAAGGCTGCGGGAAGTCTTGTGAAATTTTGAGAAAGTCCGCAATCCCGCCCAGCAGAAAAAAAGTGCAGGACATTTCTTGAGAGACAGTGCGATTGCGGACTACAGGAGCGAATATTTGGTCCAGAGTAGTGCGCTGCATTTAATATTGAAGTATTGAGATTGCAAATAGACGAAATGGATATATGTAGTTGTTGACACTTTGATAAGCGAAAGTTAGTCTTTCACAGCAAATGCTTGAAAATCAGATCCTAAGAAAACTGGTTACGTTACAGCAAAATTTAACTATTTGGAGCCTGTTTACAAAAAATGAGTATAAAAAATATCAGTAAATCCCATCAATTATCATCAAAATGGGTTAAAAACAGCATAAAATCGTTCTAATTTCGAACTTATTTACATTTGCTTCCAAAAAATTATACTCAATTTTAAAAAAGCAACGTCATATAGTAAAATTGCATTTGGAGGCTGACTTCAACAGCTTTCATACGTTTGCCGTGGTTAGCATCTGCCTTGAACTTGCGATTGACGACGGCACATGGTATAATGTTTCCTATATTATCACGGCGTTGCCGCAAGGTAGAACTCATTGAAACACATGCTTTATTCTATTTTTATAGGTCGCATGTGTTATAATAAACGCTATAATCCAAACAGCTGCGCTGTAAGGAAGCGTTTATTGAATCATGACTTTCAATTGTATTTTCAAAGGAAGAGTCATGGTATAATCCTATCACTTTCAAAATAAACTTAGTTGAGAGAATGGTGCGTCTCGGGGAGGAACTGAAGTGCTCCGGGATCTGCCAGCAAGGATCGCGGCTCTTGACAGGCGAGACTTGCCAGGAGCTCGGCTCCGCTTTAAATCAACTTAAGGAAGTGAAGTATGGGATTATTTGAGGTTTCGCTGATAGGAGTGGGGCTTGCCATGGATGCTGCCTCAGTGGCCATGACCAATGGAATGGTCTATAAAAGGCTTTCCATTGGCAATTACATAACGATGCCGCTGCTTTTCGGTATATTTCAGGGAGTCATGCCTTTGATCGGTTTTTATGCAGGGACACTTTTTGCAGGGATCATCATGAAATATAGCGGAATTGTTATATTTGCGATATTGGCAGCGATAGGCGGCAATATGATCAAAGAAAGTCTGTCGAAAGAGAGCGGAATAGAAGAAATTAAGAATTTGACGATGACGATTTTGATTTTTCAGGCCATAGCCACCAGCATCGACGCTTTTGCTGTTGGTGTGGGATTTTGCGCTATACGTGTTGATATATTGCCAGCAGCATTCATCATTGCAGTGATTACCACATTCATGGTAGCGGGAGCAATCGCTGTCGGCAAGAAGTTCGGCGATATATTTGAAAACAAAGCAGAGTTTCTGGGCGGTGTCATTTTGATTATCATAGGAGTCAAAGGCTTATTGTGACAACTGTCTCAGGCCTTTGCCGCTAAAGCTGGCAAGGCTGTTTCTGCCAGATAAAAACAAACCAGATAAATAAAAGGAGTATTCATATGAGAACAGATAGAAAATTTGATGAGACAAGGAATGTAAAAATCACCGATCATTATTTAATGAGCCCACAGGGTTCTGTTTTGATAGAAATGGGCAACACCAAAGTGATATGTACGGCATCTGTCGAGGAGTCAACGGCAAAGCATCTTGCGGGAACAGGGAAAGGCTGGGTTACTGCCGAATACGCCATGCTCCCAGGCTCCACGGGAACCAGGAAAAAAAGAGAAAAGGGAAAGGCTGATGGCAGATCCGTAGAAATACAGCGCTTGATCGGACGGTCCCTGAGATCTGTCGTGGATATGGAAAAGCTGGGGGAGCGGACCATCTGGATCGACTGCGATGTGATTCAGGCTGACGGAGGAACCAGAACAGCTTCCATCACCGGCGCTTATGTTGCAATGGTGCAGGCCATGCAATGGATGAAGGAAGAAGGAATGATTGAAGAATTGCCAGTAACGGGTTATGTTTCTGCCATCAGTGTTGGCATTGTCGAGGGAGAACGGCTGCTGGATCTATGCTATGCAGAGGATTCTCATGCGAAAGTGGATATGAACGTCGTCATGACGGACAGCGGCGAATACATCGAAATACAAGGTACAGGTGAAGAAGCGCCGTTTTCGAAGAATGACTTGTTAGCGTTATTGGAACTTGGAAGCAAGGGATGCAGCAAACTTCACAAGATTCAAAAACAAATATTAGGTGAATAATATATATTAATTAAGAAAGAAAAAGGAGCAGTTATGGACACGATTATCGCAGCTTCGAGAAACCAACACAAAATTGTAGAAATCGAAGCGATTACGAAAAAATTTGGAATGACAATTATTTCTAGAGACGAGGCTGGAGTACCGAAGATTGAAATTGAAGAGGACGGGGAAACCTTCGAAGAAAACTCATTTAAAAAGGCCAATGAAATCATGAAGATGTGCGGAAAGACGACCATCGCCGATGATTCCGGTCTCATGGTCGAATATCTGGGAGGCGCTCCAGGCGTATATTCAGCCAGGTTTGCTGGAGAAGACTGCAACGATACGAAGAACAACGAAAAGCTCATCTCCCTTCTGGACGGCGTGCCATACAAAGAAAGAAGGGCAAAATTCGTATCTGTCATTACGATGGTTTTCCCTGACGGTACGTCTCTGACGGCCAGAGGCGAATGCGAGGGACATATTATCGATACGCCAGTGGGAGAATACGGCTTTGGATACGATCCGCTTTTCGTACCCGATGGATTTCAGCGCACATTTGCCCAGCTGCTTCCAGAAGAAAAGAATCAGATCAGCCATAGAGCGAAAGCCCTGTTGGAATTAGAACGACTACTGGAAGAAAGGAATTCCTGAGAAATATGAAGACAAGATTCGCCAAAATGGTGGTTTTGGGAATTAAACAGTTCAGAGATCCGTATTACCAGGGATTTGCGGCACAGATGTCCTTTTTTATCATGTTGTCCCTGGTACCTACGATTATCGTCTTATCGCAGCTTTTAGGCGTGCTGGATATTCCGCTTGATTTTATGGATGACTGGGTCAACAAGTATGTTTCTCCAGATATGGCTGGAACCCTGAAGGACATTCTGAAGGACAGCGGCAAATCGTCTGCTGCCACGTCCAATATCGTCATGATCATCATGGCGCTGTGGGCGGCATCGAGAGCGCAGTTTTCCATGATGCGGATTGCCAACTATACCTATACCAGCGGAAGGACGACAGGCAGTTTTTGGAGAGAAAGAATCAGGTCGCTGAAGACCATGGCTTTGACCTTGTTCACCCTGGCCTTTGTAGCCATTATTCCCGTGTATGGCAAACTGATCTTACAGACCATATTCGGGCAAATTGTGGAAGGCACATTGATCGACACTTTGTGGACATACCTCAGATGGCCTATTGCCGGTGCGCTTTATTTCTTAATGGTTTCCTACAACTACTATGTACTGCCCAATGAGAAATTAAAATTTCGGGAAATCGTTCCCGGAAGCATCTTCGGCGCGGTGGGGATGTTGGTGGTGACCATGGTCTACTCTATCTATGCTGCCCAAGTGGCTAATTACAACATCATCTATGGATCTTTGGCCAGTTTCGTAGCGCTGCTGTTTTGGTTTTACTTTTTATCGTGGGTGCTTTGTCTGGGCATTTTGTTCAACAAAGTCTGGAAAGATACGAAGGAAGGAGGAACTCTCGATGTATGAAGAAATTGGAGACGTTTTGTATGATTACGGCAGAGGCCTTTATGCCAATATTACAAATCGCTGTCCCTGCAGATGTGAGTTTTGCATCAGAACCATGACGGATTCCCTGGGATCGGCTGATTCCCTTTGGCTGAAGCGGGAGCCTGCAGTCAGTGAGGTGATCGATATGCTTGAGGACTGGGACTTATCAAAGTATGACGAACTGGTTTTCTGTGGCTACGGAGAACCGATGGAACGGCTTGAAGATCTGCTGGCCATTGCGAAATACGTAAAAGAACATACACATCTGAAGATCAGGATCAACACCAATGGGCTTTCTGATTTGATCAACGAAAGAGAGACGGCGCCGGAGCTTGCCGGCATTGCAGATACTGTTTCTGTCAGTCTGAACCAATGCAGTGCGGCAAAATACGATGGACTCTGCCATCCGATATTTGGAGAGAAAGCTTTTGATGCGATCTTGCGCTTTACGAAAGAGGTGCAGAAGTATGTGCCAAAGGTTGCCATGTCGGTGGTCAACGTGATTCCGCAAGAGGATGTTGAAGC
>URXI01000303.1 GCA_900551775.1 uncultured Eubacterium sp.
GGTTGGGTATAGGGCATGGCGATTGCCTGCTGTACGACGGCTTTTTTTCTTTTGCCGTCGTCCGGCAGTGGTGCAATCATTTATTGGTCAATAAGTTTGATCTCATATACTATTGGATAGTAAAATGGGGTTTCTTCGGTAAAAGAGTCTTTCAGCGTTACGCTGATGGCATCCCCCGGTTTGAAGTCAGTAATTGCAATTTCTTCTCCACCGGCATTTAACAATTTGGTATCCTCACTGATACCGAGAGAGTTCATGGGGCTGCTATAAATTTCCGTTGTCCGTTCCACAATAAGCCGGATTTCTCCATCCGCCTGTGTTACCGTTTCTTGCACAACAGCCTCAAATGATTTTTTAGACCAATCGGAAGGGTTGGCTATCATAATTACAGCGACAACAATAATTGCAACCGCAGCAACAGCTATTACGATATGTTTTTTACTTTTCATTTTTCGCCTCCTTATGAAACCTGATGTTTCTTGAAACCAATCCGGGCAAGAGGAAGCAGGATCAGCGCCAGGATAACATACAAAGTAGCTCTCGTTGTAAAAGCATCCAGAACGACCGGGCCAAATTGATAGGATATATACGATCCAAAGTTCGGCTTCAGCGACTGATAAGGGGTCAGAAAAACAAGTAGATTGTAAAGGCCGCTGGTTCCATTCGGGGTGAGGAACATGGGAATAAACAGAACCGGCATAATAACAATCAGCACCTGATAGGGACTTCTCATTCTGGCCGACAGGAAAAGCGTCAGGGCGATCATCGCAATCAGTACCAGATAGATAACGCCTAAATTGATGAGTGTCCCTTCCAAAAATGTCAATGGGTACGGAACAGTGGTTCCATTGATCTGCAAAGGAAGATTCCAACCGTCAACTCCAAATGCCGTAAGGGGAATTGCAAGGGCGACAAGGACATGGAGTGTGAATGCCAGAACACCAAACAAAAGCGCAGCCAAAATTTTTGCGGTAGTTAATTTGGTCTTTCCGTATTTCCCGGATAGGATGACCGCATCTGTTCCAGACTGATATTCGCCGGAGAAAACAGGTGCGATTACAATGCAGATTGCCAAAACTGCAAACATCAGCAGTTCAAAGGCAGAAATAATGACTTCCCAGCCTCCAAAATAACCATACTGAAAAGGTTCTTCCACTTGGCTGTTCATATTCTGCCAATACGCTTTTTCTTCGGCAGATAAATCCTTGGATGTATCGTTCAGGATCGTTTCAATTTTATCCTGCCTTGCCTGATAGAAATCTGTCCCGTTAGAAATGTCCAAATCCGGGAGCGCATTATAGCCCACGCTTACATTTGGCTCTGCATAATTTTTGGCAATCAAGGCAAGCAAATCTTCTCGTGGGGCAATGCCGTTCCAGTAGGCACCTTCGATTAAAAATTCCTCATTCCCGTCATAGCCTATATTATCAGGATCAGCAAATAGCTCCTGTACTTCCCGAATTTGTTCAGTAATGTACTCATTTGTCAGGGGGACAGAGATTTCGGCGTACTGCTCTTTTTCGTATGCAATCCCGTCAAGCCCCCGCAGAACTCCGTCTTGATTGTAAATCTGAAACTGCAAGATCGGCATAACGAAGAAAACCGCCGTTATGAGCAAGCTGACAGCCATCACGATCAGAGTGGATTTTTTCCGCAGGATTTTCAGAAATTCAAACTTAACCAAAGATTTCATCATTTTCACTCCCTTCATTCTGCATATCTTCACTGAAATGGTACAGGAACAAATCTTCAAGGCTCGGTTCGACATTGTGGGCATCTGGCGCAGGAGCATCATCCTCTACAATACGCAGTCGAACTTGATTGCCCTCATGATGCAGGTTGACAACACGGAGATTTCTACTGTATTTTGCAGCGTCCCGCTCAGTCACCATGACCTCCCACACTTTGCCTCGCATACTTTCCGTAACAGTTTCCATCGGCCCTTGGAGCAAAATTTTTCCCTGCTTCATCATCAGAATGGTATCTGCGATATATGAAACATCCGAAACGATGTGGGTAGACAGGATCACAATTTTGTCTTTGGCAAAGTCGGAGATAATATTGCGGAAGCGAACCCTTTCTTTAGGGTCAAGGCCCGCAGTCGGTTCATCCAAAATCAAAATGTCGGGGTCATTCAGTTCTGCCTGCGCGATTCCCAGCCGCTGTTTCATGCCGCCGGAATACGAACGAATTTTCTTGCCTGCTACATCATGCAGGTTTACCAGCTCTAACAATTCCTCTGTGCGGGCTTTTGCCGCCTTTTTATCCATCCCTTTTACTGCGGCCATATAGAGCATAAACTCGCGGGCCGTGAAATCAGGATAGAAGCCAAAGTCCTGGGGCATATAGCCCAGATGTGTGTAATACTGCTCGCCCAATGCCTGAATTGTTTTTCCGTCCAGACGGATAGTGCCGGAAGTAGGTTTCAGGACACCGCAGATCATCCGCATCAATGTGGTTTTGCCAGCCCCATTTGCGCCAAGCAATCCGTACACACCAGGTTCCAAATTGACGCTCACATCATCAACAGCAGTCTTTGCTCCGTATTGCTTACGCAAATGCTGTAATTGTAGCTTCATAACAAACCTCCTGTTCGTTTTGAATTTAGTCCAATAAGAAATGGGTGAACTATGGTTATAGCATAGCTCACCCATCTTAGGTCTGACTTTTCTGTATCTTAATTTAACCTTAATTCACTGGGAGGCGAATTGAAAATTCAGTCCCCTCGCCAATTTTGCTCTTAACGGCAATCTCGCCTCCATGAAGGACAATGATCTGTTTCGCAATCGCAAGGCCCAATCCGCTGCCCTCTGTTTTTTCCTTTGTGTTCGTCCCCCGATAATACCGGTTAAAAAGTTCGGCCTGCTCAGCTTCGCTTATGCCGATGCCGTTATCACGGACAGAAATAAAAATATCCTGGTTTTCTTTCAGCACAGATACAATCACTTTTGTGGTCGGCGGATTGTGAACAAGTGCATTGATAACAAGATTGCTTATCGCCCGATGGAACAAATCGGGATCAATCGAAACTGTAAACTCAGGAAGGTCATACGCAAACTCTATGCTCCTATCAGAGAACGCCGGATCATTTGCAATGTCAATTACCAATTCTTTCAGATAGCGCACCAGTCGTACCGGCTGCGGCCGAAATGGGAAAGCACCAGATTCCAGTTGATAGGTCAGCTTCAAGTCATTCATCAGTTTTTCAGCGTAATCTACATTTTTCAAAATGATAGTGCCATATTCCTGCGCCGTTTTGGTATCGACATCGGTTCCGTCTGCAAGCAGTTCCGCATAGCCCTTGACAGGAGAAAGCGGGGTTTTCAAATCATGAGTGATGTTCGTGATCCACTCCCGGCGTACACGGTCTGTTTCCTCTTTGATCTGATCACTATGTCGGATTTCTTCATTCATTTTGTTCAGCGCCATATAGACACTGCCGAAGGTTCCTTTTTCCGGGATGGATTTATAAACTCGGCGTGAAATACTTCCAATTCCCTTGGCTATTTTTCCGGTTTGATGTGTAAGCCAAATGCCATAGATTAGAAACAGCGCACTCCCAGCAAAGATCACGCCAAACAAAGATAGGGTAAATACAGGTTTAAGACGGCCGACAACTTCACCGTTGTAGTACAACATATATTTGCCTACATCATAGGGAAAGCCAATCAGATAATTCCATGTCTGCCCATCTTCTTCAAAACTGCTGACAAAAACCGTGTTTCCGTCCTCATAATCGCTTGTGCTGAAAGCCATCAATTCAGACGCAGTATATTTTGCAGGAAAGTTCTCTGGCTTGTTGTGGGAAAACACCTCCTGCCCGGTTTCATCAATAACCTGTAGCCACAGGTCATACTCGTCCAGCCGTTTCAATCCAATCTCCTCTATCTGGAGTGTTCCTTTATCGTTTTCCATCCATACCGAAAAATTATCGGTAAAGGTACTCGGCCAGGAAGCCAAACTCAATCCCTCAGGCTCCGGGATTGAAAAAAGGAAATAGAATAATCCTATCCCAGCGGTAATAAACAAAACTACCAGAAGAAGGTATACTGCAAATAGGCGGAAAAGCGGATTTAACTTCCATCTATCTTTCATAAGGATTCACCAGCTTATAGCCTAAGCCTTTCATCGTGATAATGTATTTTGGGGTTGCCGGATTATCCTCAATCTTTTCACGCAGATGTCGGATATGTACCATCATGGTGTTATCACATCCAAAGCTGTCCTCACCCCATACCGTTTCATACAGGCGTTCACGGCTGATTACGCGGCCCATATTTTGCGCCAGATAGTATAAGATTTCAAATTCTCTTGCAGTCAGTTCCAAATCTTTCCCATTCTTTGAGGCACGGCAGCCGTCCGGGTCAATTACCAATTCCCCGATGGTAATTGCATGAGGTCGTTCTGGGATCTGCCGATACTCCGCCCGGCGCAGCTGCGCTTTCACCCGGAAGGCAACTTCTTTTGGGCTGAAAGGTTTTGTTACATAATCATCACCGCCGACAGCCAAGCCCAGGATTTTGTCCACTTCATCGTTTTTTGAAGAAAGAAACAGGATGGGGCAATGGGAAAACTGCCTGATCTGTTTACACACCTCATAACCGTCAATATCCGGCAGCATTACATCCAAAATGATGATGTCCGGATTTATTTCTTTGCAGGTCTTTACGGCTTGGTGCCCATTTTCAGCTTTTATGATGTTGTGAAAGCCTTCTATCATAAGGGCCTTTTCAAGCAGGTCTAAAATATCCGGCTCATCGTCAACGATCATTATTTTATACTCACTCATACTATACCCTCCTTTGGGGGATTATTGTTTTTAATGCGTCTGTCAATGGGTTTAGTTGCACCCTTTGGAATTAACCAGACACCGGCAATTTTTACAGCTCCGGGAATACGTCCCTCAACGCAGTAATAATTGACTTGACGGGACGAAACGCCCCATTTTTCACTTGCCTCTCTGAGAGTCATGTAGTCCATGTTCACACCTCCGACAACTTCATTCATTATATTTCATCAGCTCGAAGAATACAAGGTGGAAGATATGACGGAAGTGTAAAAACAAACAGAGGCCGCAAGTAGCAGCCTCCGCTTGCAAAATTATTGATAAATCAGCTCTGTCAGCACAATTTCCTCCGCCTGCGCTTTCAGCGTGTTCATCAGCCCCACCCAGCGCATAGGGTCACAGGCTTTTAGTTCCTCA
>URXI01000304.1 GCA_900551775.1 uncultured Eubacterium sp.
GATGGTATGTTTTGTAGCAGGTGGTTTAGCGCAGATATTTTATCTCCGTCCTGATACAGGACGGAGTTTTATTATGGTTCTCGCCCCAATTTGCAGCGCAAATTGTTGGGGAGACCTAATGCTTTTAATCCCCAAGAGAGCGAGCGAAAGCGTGGCTCGATTGGCAGGATTAAGTCGTATATTTTAGGAGGAAGAAATAAGATGTGTAAGGACAGCAACACAGTAGAAATTAGATGGCACGGCAGAGGCGGCCAGGGTGCAAAGACAGCATGTCTGCTGCTGGCTGACGTCTGCTTCAGTTCGGGCAAACAGGTGCAGGGCTTTCCGGAGTATGGCCCAGAGAGAATGGGTGCACCGATTACCGCGTACAACAGAATTTCTGACGGACAGAACAGGGTCCACTCCAATATCTACAACCCCGACTACGTCGTCGTGGTGGATGAGACGCTGCTTCACTCCGTCGATGTGACGGCGGGGCTTTCGGAAGAGGGTGCCATTATCATCAACAGCAGCAAAGAACCGGCAGAGCTGAGAAAACATCTCGGCGGCTACAAGGGAAGAGTCTGCACCGTTGATGCGGAGAAAATATCCGTTGCGACCCTGGGGAAGAACTTCCCGAATACGCCGATGCTGGCGGCAGCGGTCAAAGTCAGCAAGGTCGTAGAGAACGATAAGTTTTTGCAAGATATGGAAAGCTCTTTCAGACACAAGTTTGCGTCAAAACCAAACGTGATTCAGGGCAATATGGAAGCACTGAAAATGTCCATGGAAGAAGTAAAAGTTGGTTAAGGAGATATCCGATGATAGAGGCAAAGAACATAAATGAACAGAGTGCATGGCAGGAGCTGACTCCGGGAGCGGAGATCTATGAGCCGGGCACGTCAAAATTAGTAAATACCGGGGAATGGCGGGTTCTGACGCCAGTCTTTGACGAGGCAAAGTGCAAGCACTGCATGCTGTGCGTCCCATTCTGCCCTGACATTTCCATACCTGTCGTAAACGGCAAGCGCCTGGAGACAGATTTTTTCCACTGCAAAGGATGCGGCATCTGCGCCAAAGTATGTCCTTTTGACGCGATCACCATGGAAAAGGAGGAAAAGTAAAATGGCAATCAAAGACAGAATGAGCGGCAACGAAGCGGTCGCTTACGCGATGAAGCAGATCAACCCGGATGTCATGGGGGCTTTTCCCATTACGCCTTCCACAGAGATTCCGCAGTATTTTTCCAAGTATATCGCCGACGGAGAGGTGGAGACAGAGTTTGTCGCGGTGGAATCGGAGCACTCTGCCATGTCCACCTGTATCGGCGCATCGGCTGCGGGAGCCCGTGCCATCACGGCGACTTCCTCAGCAGGACTGGCTCTGATGTGGGAACTGCTCTATGTAGCGGCATCCAGCAGACTGCCTGTGACCATGGCGGTGGTCAACAGAGCTTTGACTGGACCGATCAACATCAACAACGATCATTCTGACTCCATGGGATGCAGAGATACGGGATGGATTCAGATTTATGCGGAGAACAACCAGGAGGTTTACGATAACTACATCCAGGCCATGCCCATCGGCGAGCACTGCAGACTGCCGGTCATGATCTGTCAGGACGGCTTTATCACCAGCCATGCTGTGGAGAACATCGAACTGATGGAAGACGAGAAGGTGAAAGACTTCGTCGGGGAATATGCACCGGAAAACTATCTTCTGAAGAAAGAAAATCCTCTGGCTGTCGGTCCCTACGGCATTTCCCCTTATTACATGGAGGTCAAAAAGGCCCAGGCCGAAGCCATGAGAGAAGCGAAGGCGAGAATCCTGGAAGTTGCAGCAGAATATGAGAAGATTTCCGGCAGAAAGTACGGACTCTTTGAAGAATACAGGATGGACGATGCAGAGGCCGCGGTGGTGGTCATCGGTTCTTCCGCAGGTACCGGAAAAGATGCAGTGGATGTTCTGCGCGAAGAAGGAATGAAAGTGGGCTTGATCAAGCTCCGCGTCTTCCGCCCGTTCCCGATGGAAGAGCTGGCTCGTGCCCTGTCAAAGGTCAAAGCCGTGGCTGTCATGGACAAGAGTGAAGGCTTTTCAGCCTGCGGCGGCCCAGTCTTTGCAGAGATCAGATCAGCGCTGTACGATGCTGATGAGCGGCCTATGATGGTCAATTTTGTCTACGGCCTCGGCGGCAGAGACGTTACGGTGGATACCTTTGGTGAAATCTACAGTGAACTGTTCAAGATGATAGAGACCGGCAAGACCGGTGAAGTTTACAGGCATATCGGAGTCAGAGATTTGGAGGAGCAGAAGTCATGAGCTACAGTTTGAAAACAGAATTAGAAAAGAAGGAGAGACTGGCGCCGGGCCACAGACTCTGTGCAGGCTGTGGGGCAGGCATCGCAGTAAGCGGCGTGCTCAGGGCTCTGGAGGAGGGTGATAAGGCGGTTGTTTCCAACGCTACCAGCTGTCTGGAGGTTTCGACCTTTATTTATCCATATACAGCCTATGAGGACAGCTACATCCACAGCGCCTTTGAAAACGCTGCGGCCATGACCGGCGGCGTGGAAACGGCGTATAAAGTATTGAAAAAGAAGGGTAAGATTGACGAGACTTACAAGTTCATCTGCTTCGGCGGAGACGGCGGAACCTACGACATCGGTTTCCAGTCCCTGTCCGGCGCCATGGAGCGGGGCCACGACATGGTCTACGTCTGCTACGACAATGAGGCGTACATGAACACAGGTATCCAGCGTTCTTCCGCGACACCCAGGTTTGCCGATGCGACGACGACACCTGTGGGCAGGGAGTCTTACGGCAAAGTACAGAACAAAAAGAATCTGACGGAGATCATGGCGGCACACAACATCCCTTACGCTGCCCAGACCACCTTTTTAGGTGATTTCAGAGATTTACATACCAAAGCTCATAAAGCGATCTATACAGAAGGACCTTGTTTCCTCAACGTGCTATCACCATGCCCCCGCGGCTGGCGTTACGAGATGGAGGATCTGGCTGAAATCTGCAAATTGGCGGTGGATACCTGCGTATGGCCGCTCTACGAGATCGAAGACGGCGTTTGGAGGCTCAACTACGAGCCGGCAAAGAAGCTGCCTGTGGAGCGCTTCCTGGAAAAGCAGGGCAGATTCAAGCACATGTTTGCAAAGGGCAACGAATGGATGATCGAAGATGCCCAGAAGTATGTCGATGATCAGTGGGAAAAGCTGACAAATAGATGTGAATAGCCCTTTTCTTAAGAATTCTTAAGTAGTGTTTTTTATCCATATCCGTTATAATAGAAGTAAGATAACGAGATAGAAGGAAGGGAAAAAACATGACGAAATATAGAAATCGTTCCATTGCCGTAGCTGCTGCGCTGGCTTTGGTCATAAGCCTGATACCGTCAATGGCCTTTGGAGCAGCGAAAACGGTCAAAGCGGTGACAGGGCTGGAAGTATATCAGATGTCTAACTCCAGAGCGGAACTCAATTGGGATTATGTCAATGGCGCTGAAGGATACAAAGTCTATAAGGCTGCCAGCAAGACCGGCAAATATACCCTTGTAAAAACGATCAAGAGAGGGAAAAAGACATCTTATACCACCAAGAATCTGAAACTGGGAAACACTTACTATTTCAAGATCAAAGCGGTGGACACCGTATATGGCAAGAAGGTTCTCAGCAGCAAGTTCAGCAACATCGCTTCCGTAAAGATGGAACAGTGTGTACCGCAGTACACCATTGATTTCCCTGAGAAATTAAACGCTGACGGCAGTCTGACCGTTACCATCACCAACAAGAGCGAGAAAGAACTCCAGCTTGCGGCGGCTCCGCTCATTTTTAACGACCTGAACGATTGGAGCAAGGATGGAATCCTTTTGAAGGCGGTCAAGTATGAGAATCTGAGTACTGGATATACCGATAAGGAGGATTTGGATTTTCCTTATATCCTCTTTAAAGGCGAGACCGTAAAGGCGACCTATGAGCTGAACAAGGACCTGCAGGGTGCGATTTCCGGCATGAAGGGGGAAGAAGCACCAACAGCCATCAACTATAAGCCGGGCGGAGAAGGTTTTGCTATCAGCATCACCTATAGAGGGCAGTTTTTATACATGGCTATTCAATACCCGGACGGACAAAAATTGATGACTGCCGATGAATATCTGCAGAAAGCCTTTGATGCGATTCAACCGGCCGATCCGGAATAGTTCGATTGACTACAGCAAAAGAAATACACAACACCTATTTAGAATTTTTTCTAAATAGGTGTTGCTTTTTGTTGTGCAAAGTGCTATCATCTATTTAGAAAATTTTCTAAATAGATTTTTGAGGGGGGTGGTCTTCGTGGGACTTCCGGAGACGTTTAAGGCGTTGTCGAATCCAGTACGGCGGGATATCTTGATGATGCTGAAGAGCGGCAGGATGCCCGCGGGAGAGATAGCTGAGAATTTTGATATGACGGGTGCCACAATATCCCATCATTTGAGCCAGTTAAAAAATGCGGGCCTGATATTTGAGACAAAAGAAAAGAATTATATTTATTATGAACTGAATACGACAGTATTTGAAGAATTGATGCTGTGGTTTTCACAGTTCAAGGGAGGCGACGATAATGAAGGACTATAAAAAAACGATAATCATTACATCTTTGGTATGTATGCTGCCGCTGGTCATCTCTTTCGCGGTATACAGCAAGCTGCCGGATCAGATTGCGATCCATTGGGATGATGCAGGCAACCCCGATAACTATGCGGCCAAGTGGGTTGCAGCTTTCGGGATGCCCCTGCTTCTGCTGGTGATCCACCTGATTGGGATGGTTACAATCCTTCATGATCCGAAGAAAAGCAACCAGTCAGCCGCAATGCGTCTGCTCAGCTTCTGGCTGGTGCCAGTGCTCAGTGTGATCGTAGTGCCGGTTACCCTTTTGATCGGCATGGGAAAGGACATTCCGATATCGACGGTCGTCACCATGATTGTCGGTGTCGTGTTCGTGGTCACAGGGAACTATCTGCCAAAGAGCAGGCAGAATTATACCATCGGTATCAAGCTTCCGTGGACTCTGGCTGATGTGGATAACTGGAACAAGACGCATCGCCTGGCAGGGACGCTGTGGATCGCAGCGGGGATTTTCGTTCTGGTAAGACCGTTCCT
>URXI01000305.1 GCA_900551775.1 uncultured Eubacterium sp.
GCTGGAGCAGATCAACGCGGGCAGATACGACTGCATCATCCTCAATTTTGCCAACGCTGATATGGTGGGACATACCGGCATCATGGATGCCGCTGTGCGCGCCATAGAGACGCTGGACAAATGTGTGCCGCAGATTGTAGATGCCGTGCTGAAAAAGGGCGGCCAGATCCTGCTGACGGCAGACCACGGCAATGCCGACTGCATGATCGACGAAGAGGGAAATGTGATCACAGCCCACTCCCTCAACCAGGTGCCGCTGATCCATATTGCTGACGATCCAGTCCAGCTGGCTGGCGGCGGAAGGCTCTGCGACATCGCACCGACCATGCTGCAGCTGATGGGACTATCGATTCCAGAAGAGATGACAGGCAAGAGCCTGGTGAAATAGCACACAAAAAGCGCATCGGAATAAATTAATTCTGATGCGCTTTTTCCATTACGATACATTCTTTTCTATAAAAGCAGACCCCATAGCTTCGAATCTTGGAATAGCCCTGTTTCCTCAGGTCCGCCTCGTAATCTTTTTCTTCGATCTGTGTCAGCGCCTCCAGGCATTTTTTCTCCATCTGATCAAAGGCGTCCGCAATCTTCAATTCCAGGACTACCGCCATGCCTCGTACAGACGGCGTCCTCAGGATCATGTCCGGTCTGCCGCTTCCGCTCTCACGGTTTGATAGAACCAAGAACTTTCCATTCCCCTTGAGCAATCCTGCCAAAAATCCGTGATAATAGTTTTCCGCATAGTCAAAGGCGCTGATGGTAGAAAGCAGCTGATCGGAAATGAAAGCTTCTATCCTCTCGCAATCTCCCGTTTCCAGTGCCTTGACCAGGGCAGACCGGTCTATCTTCTCCACGTTTTTCTCGAACCAGGTCCGGATGCCCCGTTTATAGACTGAGCGAATTTCCAGGTTTGGGATGGTCAGATCGATATAGGTCTGTTCCCCTTCCTTTCGTCTCTCGCCGGCTTTCAGATAGCCGGTAAAGAACAGGAAGTTCCACAGATTATCCATGGACTCGTGAATATCCCCATAGGTGATATCCTCGTGAATAGGCTTTTCGATGGTGTGTCCTTCTATGAGCTGCTCCAGCTCCTCTCGGGTTTCCATTCCTGCCTCTTCGATCAATTCCTTGACGATGCTGTTAGAGGAGGTGTTGGACCAATAGGCTTCCGGCGTCGTGATCGATGATGGCTGTCTTCACGTAGTTGATGATACTCCATGGATTATAGATTTCCGCCTCACCGAAACGATAACCGTCGTACCAGGTCTTCAGCTCATCCAATTTGTCTTCCAGGTCATAATAATGAAGCATCTCCCCCACTTCCTCTTCGGTAAAACCGAAGCTGGAGCTGAATGCCGGGCTCAATATAGACTGAATGTCCAGATTGTTCAGACCCGTGAAAATGCTCTCTCTGCTGATGCGAAGGCATCCCGTAATTACGGCAAACTCCAGAGCAGGATTGGTCTTCAGCGCCGACTCGAACAGGGATCGGATGAAGGCGATCATCTGGTCGTAAAATCCCTCAAAGTAAGCATTCTCAAGGGGAACGTCGTATTCGTCGATGAGGATGATGACATTTTTCTGATGATAGCGAGCAAGGCATTCTGATAGGAATTCTAATGCATTCGCATACAGTGTGTCCTCATCCCTTCTTTCCATGATAGCCTGATACTGCCTGCAATCGCTCTCTGATAAGATGCTCTCTGACAGCACATATTCGTGGCGTCCAAACTCTTTTGCAATTTCGCTCTTTAGCATACTGTACGCCAATTTGTAGTTTGGCTGCTTTGCCGATTTCAAAGATAAATTAATCACCGGATACTGCTGCTGGTGCTTAAGATAGGTCTCTCCACACCCAGTGATGGCAAGGTTTTCGAAGACATGACGGTTATCGATCTTCTTTCCGTCTTCAGTTCGCTCATCTTCGAAAAATCTGCGGATCATGCTCAGGTTCAAGGTCTTGCCAAAGCGCCGTGGTCTGGTGAACAGGGTGACTTTGGGTGGTGCGTCAAGCAGTTCCTTGATCATCAGGGTCTTATCCACGTAATACAAATTTTTCTCCATCATGTTTTTGATATCCTCATGGCCAATGGCAATCACTTTTCCATCCATCTTTTGAACCCCTTTCCGTAGACTGTTCTTATATCAATAGTATACGTGAAAAGCCTTGTAAATACAAGTTTTCTTGAGCATACGTCGGAGAAAAGTTTGAAGTTTTCGCACCCTTCATTTTGGGATATCAAAAAACTTCTTCTCCTTCTTCATCTACAAGAATCCTCATGGTCTACTTGACAAAATCGCTATAATTTCTACTGTAATACACGGCTCTTGCAATGGTCACCATTTGCGATTTTTCGTCCACCCAGTACAAAACGATATAGTTCTTCACGATCAGCTTTCTGTGTTCATGATTCAGCGGTCTGATCGGTGTATAGACCGGATTCGCGTAAGGGAAAACGGACAAGTGGTCAATGGCGTTAATGATCTGCGATGCCAAAGCCTCTGCTGCACGGGGATTCTGTAATTGATGACTGATGTACGAAACAATTTGTATCAAATCCCGCCTGGCTGCAGGTAAATATGCAATCTGATACATCACTTCTATTCCTCAATGGCAGACTTCATAGCGGCTAAGACTTCTTTTGATGAAAAACGTTTATCAGTCATCTCTGCCTCTTTCTCCGCCTCCCGGAGCTTAAAATAAATCTCGCTCTCGAACTGAAGGTTCTCGAAAGCTTCCATGCTCAAAACAACCATATCTCCATATCCATTCTTAGTCAGAAAAACAGGTTGTGCAGTCTCGTGTACAGTTTTAGAAATGTCAGCAAAATTGTTTCTTAAATCAGAAACCGGTCTTATAAAACTCATATCCATTCCTCCTATCGACACCCTACGACGATTCGGGAGGGGCGCATATCCAGCGCCGCTCGATTGGCCGAATCCAGTCGTATCCATTGCCTTTAATAGGATTTTAGCATAATTATGCTAAAATGTAAAGGAGGCTGGCTGGGGAATTTATTCCCTCCGATACCGCAGTTCTCCGTCCATGTAGGTTTCCTCCACCCGCACCTGATGGATTTGATTTCCGGGCACGTTGAAGATATCCCGATCCAGCACGACGAAGTCGGCCCGATAACCTTTTTTCAGCATGCCGATGTCTGTAAATCCCATGACATAGGCGCCTTCTCTCGTATAGAGTTTTAATGCCGTTTCCAGGTCCACCGCATTTTCTCGCCCGCAGTCCGTGCCGTCGCCGCCTTTTCTCGTCACTGCCGTCTCCAGGCAGAGGAAAGGATCGGTCGCATCGGCCAGAGGCGTTGCCGGCGCATCGGTAGAAAAAGCCAGGCGGATGCCCCTGTGCAGGATTTCTTTGAATGGAAAGGTCGTCTGCAGCCACGCCAGTCCCAGATTCTCCACATATCGCTCAATTTCCGCATAGAGGAAGACTGGCTGGGTGACAAAGGCGATATCGGCAGCGGCGGATTTTGCCAGGGCATTCTCCGTCGGCATGGAGGCGTGTTCAATTCTGGCATGAGGCAGTCTGTCGTCCAACCAGTCTTCTTCCCCCGCAATGAGATTCACCGCCATATCGATGCTGTTCTGGCCCATGGCGTGGACAGCCAGCTGCGCTCCGTTCTCTTTGCAGAAAGCAATGGCCGAGGTGATATCCTCCTCCGTACAGGTGGAAACGCCGCATTCCTCGCCGTCACCAGAGAGATAAGGACGGTTCACCCAGGCAGTACGGCCGGAAATTCCGCCGTCAGCGATGATTTTGATGCCGCAGACTCTGGTGGGAATTTCCCCCGATAGACGTTCTCTATCAAAGTGAAACCCCGACTTATGGCGAAACTGGTCCCACATGTAGAAGATTCCCACTCTCTGAGAAAACCCTTCCGCTCTCGCCTTCTCGTAGACATCGAAGTAATCGCGGTCGTCCATATTCCCCATATCAGCTATGGTCGTAATCCCCTCTGACAGCAGATGCTCTGACAGATCGGCCAAATTTTTGGTGATGTCACCCTCCGCCTCAGCAGGCATGTATTCTGCCAAAAGATCTCTGGCATTTTCCTCCAGAATGCCTGTAGGGATTCCTCTTTCATCTCTTGCGATTCGTCCTCCCTCCGGGCATACCGTGTTCTCGTCGATACCGCCCAGTTCCAGCGCCTTGCTGTTGACACAGCGGATGTGGCCGCAGGACCTGATGATACAGACAGGAACGTCACTTGCGCCAGCGTCAAGATCATAACGGGTCGGCGTCCTTCCCTCCTGCAGTTTTCCCTCATCATAACCCCAGCCGAGAATCCACTGGTTCGGTCCTTGTTCTTTCCTGACCTTTCTGACTGCCTCGGTCAATTCCGCAATGGAATGAATATAGGGCGGCAGGCAGACGATCTGCTTTAGATTTGCTGCCACCATGATGGGATGCATATGGCTGTCGATAAGTCCGGGCAGCACGGTCCTTCCCCTAAGGTCGATGACATCCTCCTCTGCCAGATCCAGTTCAGTGCCCCTGCCAATCCAGGCGATTCTGCCATCCTTCAGCGCCATCGCATCTGCATAGAGACCTGCCTCGTCCGCAGTAAAAATTTTGCCCTTCGTATACACTCTGTCAAACTGTCTCATCTTACTTCTCCTTCTTTTTCATTTCTTTTAAATAGAATCTCGGATCGCTGAAAAATTCTTTTTTCAGTTCCACTACCTGCCCGCTCATGACGATCAAAGCGATGAGATGCGGGAAGAGGGCAATGCCCAGAATCAAGTCCAGAAATGCGAAGATCGTAGACAGGTTCAGAATCGATCCCAGGAAAACCGAGCAGACGAAGATCAGTTTTCCAAACTTGGCAATTTTTGTGCCAAAGAAGAATTCACACTGTCTCTCGCCGTAGTACACCTGCACGATCATGGTCGAGAGGACAAAGAACAACATTGCCACTGAAATGACCACTGCGCCTGCCTCTTGGCCGAAAACACTCTGAAAAGCCAATGTCGGCATCGTGCCTGCCTGCTCTGCCGGAACAGATGACCATACGCCGCTGCAAAGCACGGTCAGTCCCGACATGGTGCAGATGATGAGGCCGGAAATGGTCACTTCAAAGACGCCCCAGAAGCCCTGTCTGACAGGAT
>URXI01000306.1 GCA_900551775.1 uncultured Eubacterium sp.
ATCGTCCCTGAAACCGCCAGTCATCAGTTTGTCCACTTCGTCCAGAACCATAACTGGATGGGTCGTACCTGCTTTTTTCATGCTTTTGAGAATATTGCCTGCCATAGCGCCCACATAGGTGCGGCGATGTCCGCGAATCTCGGCCTCATCCCGAATACCGCCCAGGCTCAGGCGTACATACGGTCGTTCCAAAGCCTCCGCAATACTCTTTCCCAGGCTGGTCTTTCCGGTTCCCGGAGGACCGACCAGCAACAGGATGGAGCCCCTCTTATCCTTCTTCAACTGCATTACTGCCAGATGCTGAAGGATGCGTTCCTTCACTTTTTCCAGACCGTAGTGCTGCCGGTTGAGAATCTCCCTTGCTTTTGGCAGGTCGATTGCTGTCGGTTCTTCTTTCTCCCACGGCATCTGAATGATAAAATCCAGATAGTTGCGAATCACACCCTCCTCGGCGCTGCCCTGGCCGAGAGATTCCAGTCGCTGCACTTCTTTAAGAGCCGCTTCCTCTATTTCCGGCGGCAGAGCCGCAGCTTCAATTTTGTCTCGGTAATTATCACTCTTTTGATTGCCTTCCGGAGCGCCTTCATTCAGCTCTTCCTGGATGGCTTTCAACTGCTCTCGCAGCACCTGTTCGCGATAGACGCGGGTGGCTTTCTGCGAAAACTTCTCTGTGATTTCAAGACTCAGCTCGATGGATTCCTTTTGTTTCAGGAGAAAATCCATGAACCGCAGGCACCTTTCCTTTTCAGAATCTGTCTTGAGCAGTTCGTAACGCTCTTCTGCCGACAGAGGCATGAACTGACTCAGATAGGTGATCATCGTGTTGATATCTCTGATGCCGTCCACTATTTTGCGATAGTCGTCCCCGTTCTGAAGATTTTCGCAGATTTCCGAAACAATCTGGCGAAAATAGCCCAGCATATCCTCTCTGCTCTTTTCATCGAGATCATCTCCTTCAGGCGCTTCTATGTAGTCAGCGGAAAAATGCTTTTCATCTTTGACGATACCCGTTACATCGACTCTCGCAAGGGTTTTTACCTCAAGATAATCACCTCGCTCTCCACTTTCTGTTCTTTTTGTCAAAAAAGACACGCCGATGCTGTAGAAATCGTCTTCTTCTAATGCTCTGCCGCCAGAAGGCTGCTTGAACGGCAGCGCGACAGCCACCTCCTCACTTTCTAAACTTCTGAGCAGCAGGTCGTCATGCTCTCCCAGGTGTATTACCGTAGTCACTCCCGGTAATAAAACGGTATTCAATACGGGAACTACGATCCCGCGCTTCCTTTCTTTTCTGTCGTCCATATTAGAAAATCCCCCTTTTAAATGAATGTTCATTTAACAATATTTTTTAAGATAGCGGGATACGGTGTATTCATTCGCATCCCGCTTCAATGATGATCATTTTGTAAAACAGCTATATCAAAATCGCATCCTGCACGATCTGTATCATTTCTTCCAGCAGCGCCTCCTGTTCCCTCCTGCTCTTGCGGGAATCAGCAGCGATGGTTTTTACTGGAGAAAAAATCAATGCTGATAAAATCTCGTCGCTGTATGGCTTGACGATGTGTGCCTCTTTGAGACTGGATAGCAGTTCAAAAATGTGACAGATGCCTTTTTTGCCAGAGCACTGACTGGACAGCGCCGGGCATCCAGAAAATTGTTCTACAAAACTGAAGGCCTCCCGATGATTGAGCATATAGGCGTAAAATTCGCGAATCAGCGTTTCGATCAACTGGGTTCCGTCCATGTCAGGACGAACTCTTGCCAGCAGATAGTCATATACCTCTTCAGAATATTCCAGGTAGATGCTCTGCAGCATAGCTTCTTTGCTTTCATAATAAATATACACCGTTGCCGGCGACACTTCTGCTTTTCTGGCAATTTTTGAAATCGATGTGCCATGAAACCCTTCTTCTAACATCAGCTCTATCACAGCGTCCTTGATGCGCTTTTCTTTTTCATCGTCTCTTCGTCTCATATATACACCTCTTAAAGCTATAATAAACGTTCATTCATTTATTGTCAATGATGATTTTTCTGTCTGCCCCAGATTTCTTGAAAAGCATCTGCGTCCGGATCTTGTTTTTGATCAAAGTTCCCATAATAAATAGCCTCGAATGCTTCCCCTTGCCCCAGGACAAAGGTATGCCCCTTCTTTTCTTTTTCCCCAAATAGGGGGGCGACATATTTTGACCAAGGCGTATGGTAACAGTAAAAATAAGCCTGTCTTCCAAGGCTTTCGCCTGTTTCTGTATCAACAGCGGCGGCTTTACTTTTTGTTCGGTCCGTCCCAAATTCCCGTACACCAGCAAACGCTTCGCCGTAATAATGTATGACCACGCTGCCGTTGGGTTTTGAGGAAACAGAAAACAGACTCTGATCGTAAGGGATGTAAATTTCATAACTGTTCATCCATTGGAACAGGGCAAAACAAGCTGCAAAACTAAGAACGACAGACAGCACTGCAATAAGGGTCTTCTGCTTGCGCCACTTCTTGCGAAAGCCCTTGATCATCTCAGCATCCCCAAGGGATGCCTGCGAATCAGCCGGCAGAGTCAGCTCTTTTGCCAATAATTCATACTCTCTGCGGCAAGCTGAACATCCTTGCAGGTGTTCTTGAATGATGCTGGCCGTATCATCACAAACCGCGCCGTCCACATAGAGCGGCAGCAGATCCCTGATTACATTGCAATTTATTTTTTTCATCGTTCCATCTCCTCCATATACGCCATAATCTGTTTCTTTGCCCGATAGTAAGTCACTCTCGCCCAGTCATCGCTTTTGCCGAATAAAAGACCGATCTTCTTAAAGGGAAGTTCGCCAAAAACTCGCAGGGAAAATACTTCTTTATAAGGCTCATCCATATTATGAAGGTACTGGTGGATGAAAAAAGCGGCCTCTTTGTCTACGAGTCTTTCCGACAGCGAGATATCCATGGCTGCAGTGTCTTCAATAGCGGACTCTTTTTTCTTTCTGCAGCGAGAAAAGTAGGTGTTTTTCGCTATGGAAAAAAGCCATGCCCTGATATCTGTCCTGCCGTCAAAACGGTCAATTGCTTTCAGCGCCTTCAAAAAACTCTCTTGCGTCACCTCTTCCGCAATGACAGCATCGGCAGAGAGACCACAGACATATCGGTATACATCCTTGAAATACGCTCTGTACATCTCTTCAAAGTCCACGTTTCTTCCACCTCCTTCACTTTATTAACGCACGAGAATGGAATTCGTTACAAAGAAATAGAATTTACATCTCAAACTGCCACTTTTTCAAGAAAGAGACGAACTTCTTCACTGCCTGCGAGGTATTTGCTGACTTTCCATAGAGCAAGCCGATCATCCGATAGCAGGGCAGGTCCAATTCTGCGATTTTGATGTCCTCGTGGCAGTTCTGCAAGACCAGGCTCGGCAGCAGACTGATGCCAAAACCTCTTGAAACCATGGAGATGACACTGTTATCATCGACATAGGTGTTTTGTTTCTTCGGATGTATATCGTAATCTGAGAGCAGCCGCTCCACATCATAGTCGTTGCCGCAGGTAGAACAGATGAACGGTTCCCCCTCAATCTGCCGCAGGGGAAATTTCGCCCCCTCTTTTAAAGGGTATTCTTTCGGCAGGCAGGCGAAGAACTCGTCCCGCACCAGGGGTACGAAATCATCTCGATAGATCATGTTGCTGGTGATGCAGATATCGATAGTGCCCTGGTCGAACCACTGATACATCTTGCCATCGCTTTCCTGTATTTCAAAGGATATTTCCGGGTATTGTTTTTGAAAAGATACCATGGCGTCAGGAAGCCACGTCCTGATGACGCTGGCAATGGCCGCCACCCTGATCACTGAAGCTTTTTGCTCCAAAATAAGTTCTACTTCCGTCTCCAGCTTCTTCTCGACGGCTGCCAGCTCCCTGAACAGCGGCATCAGCCTTCTGCCTTCGTCAGTCAGTCTGATGCCAAACTTTCCACGCCGCAGAAGCGTGATCCCAAGCTCGCTTTCCAGAGAGCGCATCATATGAGAAAGTCCGGCCTGTGTATAGCCCAGTTTCGTTGCAGTTGCAAGGAGGCTGCCGTTTTCCACCGCCTGTATCAGCACCTTCACCTTATTAATATCCATAATATCCGTCCTATCTATTAAAATCTGTTATACATGTATAATAATAAAGTCTCTTTCATAAGTCAACAGAATGTAGTAAAATTAAAGTATATTCTGAACACGATCAGTAACACATAATGAAAAGATTTTAGGAGGAATTTATTATGTATAATCAAACTATGTACGAACTAGGCAGTCAGCCTTCCATCATCCGTGAACTTTTTGCTTATGGACTTCAGCAGGCAAAAGTCGTAGGACCAGAAAACGTCTTCGACTACACCCTGGGAAATCCGAGCATTCCGGCACCTGCCAAAGTGCAGCAGGCAATCAAAGACATCATCGATGATACGGACTCCATCAAAATCCACGGCTATTCCATGGCCGGCGGCTTTGATGAAACTCGCGAAGCCATCGCAGCAAACCTGAACAAACGCTTCGGAATGGATATCAAAGCGTCCAACCTGTTCGTAACTTGCGGTGCAGCACCAGCTTTGATCTCCGTAATCAAGACGCTGGCAGTAGATGACAAAGCCGAGATTATGGCTGTTGCACCTTTCTTCCCTGAGTACCGTCCGTTCGTAAACAAAAACGGTGCCAACCTGGTAGTCGTTCCAGCAGACAGAGAGCACTTCCAGATTGACCTGGCAAAGGTCGAGGAACTGATCAGCGAACATACCCAGGCCATCATCATCAACTCACCGAACAACCCGTCCGGCGTCGTTTACACCAAGGAAACTTTAGAAGCCCTGGCAGCGATCCTGACAAAGAAAGGCGAAGAATACGGCCATCCGATTTACATCGTAGCCGATGAACCGTACAGAGAACTGGTTTACGGCGACGCGAAGGTCACCTTTATTCCAACTGTATACAAGAACACCATCGTCTGCTACTCCTGGTCCAAGAGCTTGTCTCTGCCGGGCGAACGTATCGGTTACGTCTGTGTACCTGATCAGTGTGACGATGCAGCAGATCTTTATAACGGCATCGCAGGTGCTGCCCGTGCCATGGGTCACGTCTATGCGCC
>URXI01000307.1 GCA_900551775.1 uncultured Eubacterium sp.
CAGGCGGCGAGGTCCAAGTCGTGCAGGCGGATGACTCGCCCAAAGATGGGCGCAGGCCCAGGATCCGGCGCTGAGGGGGTGACCAACTATAAGAAGTCAAGAGGAAATTGAAGAATTTTTATCTGGTCAAAAAGGGTGCACGAAACCAAGCCCTCTTCCGGGGACTTCAAAAACAAACTGGTTATGGATCAGCGAATGAGATCCGGGTTATAGGGCAGTTCTTTCGTCTGGAGAGTATAAATAACCCGCAAAAGTTTCTTGGCAACATGGGTCAGAGCGATGCGGTGTTCTTTACCCTCGGCGCGTTTCTTGGCGTAGTAGGCAGCAAATGTTGGCTCGTTATTAATTACCGTCTGAGCACAGTTCATAATGGCGTAGCGCAAATGAGAAGACCCGTGCTTTACCATTTTGCCTACGCTTTCCGAAATGCCGGATTGAAAATATCCAGGTTCCAGTCCGGCAAAGGAAAGCAACTTGGACGGACTGTCAAATTTGGAAAGATCCCCGAATTCAGAAAGGATAACGGCTGCAGAGGACACACCGATTCCAGGAATGGTCAGCATGGGTGGATCAAGCACGAGGACGCAGTCGTTTATCAGCTGCTCGACTTCCTCCACCTTGCTTTGCAATTGGTTGTAGATGTCGATGATGATCTCCATTTCCTGAAGCAGATAATCTCTGGTTGAACCGACTGTATTTCTGGCCAGAGTTTTGAGTTCTACAAAATTCACCATGGAGAATTTACCCCGAGAAAGGCGTCGCAGTGATTCATAGGACTTGGAATTCATGTTGGATATTTTCTCCGGTGAAGTGTAATGGGAAAGAATATACAACGCTGTTACTGAAAATTTTCCTTTGAAAAAGGGCTTGAATTCAGGGAAGACCTTGTCAAGGACGTTAGTTAACTCCACCAATTGCTTGCTCCGCTGCCGAATCAGACTGTCTCGAAATCTTGTTAGTGACTTTAGCTTTTCGAGCGTGTAAAATGACGGTGGATAGGGCTTGTACTCTACCGTCATCAAATATTGGGCTATCATGAGAGCGTCTATGGAATCCGTCTTTGTTTTTCTGAGCGATTTGCTGCGAACAAATCGGTTGACCAGAAGCGGATTGAACTCCATGAAAGAGAAGCCGTTGTTTTCGAGGAACAGCTTTAGGTTTTGCCCATAATGGCCGGTAGATTCAAGCCCTATCTTCTTTTCTCCCTCGAGGGCATCAAGCAGTTCCCTAAGCAAAGAAAATCCCTCGCGGTCATTATGGAACGACCACGAGGGTGTGATGACATCGCCAAGTTCATCAATGATGGCGCAGTCGTGCTTGAATTTCGAAATGTCGATTCCTACAAAGTACAAATGGTTTCCTCCCCTTGTTTGTATTTTAGCACTGCTGTTTCCACAGAAGGCTTGTCCATGTATTCACGCAAATAAAACGTCAAGCGTTACCCAACTAATCACCAATTCAGACAAACCACTGCGGTCTGAGTCACCCCCAAACAGTCTGAGCTGTAATTCTATAGATACAAATCCGCAGTGCTTGTTCTGATTATAAAGCAGGTAGCTACTCCTGCGATATAACTTTTCGAGGAAAGGAGAAATAATTAAAACCACCCCTTTCGAGATGGTTTTAATTATACGTGATATCTGTGACAAATTTCCGTAACATCTACTCCTCCGACCTGAGCCACCGGGCCAGATCGGTCTATATGTACCTGAAAGACCGAGCAGACCGGGACGGGAAGTGTTGGCCAGCGATTAAGACGATTGCGAGAGAGCTGGGACTCTCCAGCTCCACCGTCAAGCGGGCACTGGACGATTTATGTCAGGCCGGACTGCTGACAAAGGAGACCAGATGGCGAGAAAACGGTGGGCGCACCTCGAATCTCTATCGGCTCTCCTGATGAAAAACAGACTCTCCCCCGCCAGGGGGAGAGTCTGCCAATTTAGTGAACTGGGGTCTGGTTCATGGTGAGCCAACCAGAAGTGCCCACTCTAAGGATTTTTCTAAGACAGAGAAAAGAACAATTTCCGGGATTACTTCCTGATCCAGTCGAGGAAGGATGAGACTTTCTGTAAGTCCTCGTCGTTCAGCTCCATCAGTCTTCCACGTAATGCCGTGCGCAGGGAGTCCGGATCATCCAGACCATCGAAAAACTCGGAGGGGGACACTTCCAAATAGGCCATAATATTGAACAGCTCCCGCAAGGAGGGCAACGCCGCTCCACTGGTGATGCCCCGAATGTAGGAGCCGCTTTTGCCCAGTTCCAGGCTCATGCGGTGCTCCGATACATCCTTTTGTGTCCGCAGATCTGTGATTCGCCCCCGCACATAGGTGATATACCGCTGAGTGTCGTCCATCTGATCACTCCTTCTGTTGGTTTTATTCTAATATGAACCAGCAGATAGAGTTCGTAATCATACTTTCAATTTTGACTTCACATCAGCGATAATTAACGATATAATTATCAAATACGAGAGACAATTTATATTATCACTACCAACACAGGAAAGGTGGCAGCTGTATGCGGTTCTGTTTCATCACTGGGCACCGCCCAAACCGTTTTAAGTTCCCAGAGAACTATCCAAGGTGCGATAAGATCAAATCGGCCATTCGCAGCGAAATCATCCGCCTCTATGAACAAGATGGCATCCGGGGCGTCTGGGTTGGTGGAGCGGCCGGCGTGGATACCTGGGCTGCGGAGATCGTGCTGGAACTGCAACAGCAGAAGCAGTACCATGACCTGGAACTCCATGTTGCCATCCCTTTCACGGAGTTCGGGGATACTTTTGCTCCGCAACAAAAAGAACGCTATCAACGCATCCTAAACGAATGCGCTGACAGTGTGGTGGTGTGTAAGTCTTATCGCCAGGATGCCTATAAGCGTCGGGACTACTACATGGTGGATCGCTCAGTGTGCGGGATCGCCGTGTACGACCTGGACAAGTCCATCCGGAGCGGCACGGGAATGACCTATAACTATGCGGTGCTGAAGAAAAAACTGCCGGTGACGGTAATCCACCCGGATACCGACTCCATCATCAAATAAAAAGCATAAAATTGTAATTAATTTATAGAGATACCACATCAGATCCTGCCTCGTAAATCGTCTTATACAATAGAGTGAAATTAAACAACTAAGTAAGGATGAAGGCTGTTATGAATTTGAAGAAGATCTATTGTGAAGTATTTTGTCAAGTTATTGACCAGAGTGATTCGCGCAAATCGATGGATAGACAGCGGAAAGAATTAATCGCAAAGTGTAAGTCAAAAGCCTCGGACGCTTTTTCTGGCAAAAGGCAATAAAATTTAGGATTTCCGTCATCTCTTTACAAAGGCAGAAATACTGATTCCGAAAGGGACTTGACCAATTATAGACTTTTTCCTATTATGATGCCAGCAAGCGAGGTGAAACCATGAGTTATGCGATTATGATTATAGATGATGAGCAGATGATTTTAGATATGCTTCGGGATCAGTTTGAAATGGAGCAATATCAGGTCATCACCGCAAAAAGCGGCGAGGAGGCCCTGCAAAAGCTGACCCAGCAGCCGGATATTATTCTGCTGGACATCAATATGCCGGGGATGGATGGCCTTGAATTGTGCCGGGCAATCCGCGACCATGTGACCTGCCCCATCCTATTCTTAACCGCCCGGATTGAGGAGGCGGATCGTGTCGCTGGTCTGCGGGCCGGTGGTGATGATTACATTTTGAAGCCGTTCAGCCTGGCCGAACTGACTGCCCGGGTGGAGGCTCACCTGCGCAGAGAGAGCCGTATCCAGCAAAAAATCAGCGTCCGTGGCTTTGGAGACATTGTGGTGGACTACGCCGCAAGGACCGTCTCTCGAAATGGTCGGCCCATAGAACTTTCCAAGGTAGAATTTGATATAGTGGAACTGCTTTCCCTCCACCCTGGACAAGTGTTCAGCCGGGAAACAATTTATGAACAGGTGCGGGGCTTTGACGGCACCGCTGACAATGCTGTGGTGAAGGAACACATCCGACGCATCCGAAACAAGCTGGGGGCGCAGTATATTGAAACAGTCTGGGGGTGCGGCTATAAATGGGTAAAATAAAGCACTGGCTTCGCTCCATGCCTCTCCGCCGAGCCTTTGTATCACTTGTCCTTGTTATGGCGGTGCTTGTAGCTGGTATTTCAGCAGTAACCATTTTTACCTGTGTCAACGTGCAAAATCAAATCTTGGAAAGTGTGACGGACTATCAGGTGCTGCCACCCCAAGAGACTGAGGATGAATATAACCTGGTGATTGCAGATGATGAACAGATCGTTCCGGGAGAAAATGGACAGCTTGTAATTTTATCCACGGAGTACCAAATCGCCAACCTGAGCGATACACAACGGGTCGCCTACTATGCGGCAAAAGCGGCCGTGATCCTGGTGCCGACCTTGCTTTTCGTGCTTGGTACGATTTTCTGTGCCTGGATGTTTTATTCCATCAAACTGAAACAGCCGCTGTCTTTACTCTTACAGAGCGCCGACCGCATATCGCAAAGCGACCTGGATTTTTGTTTGGACTATCCGGCTTCGGATGAAATGGGCGAGCTCTGTCGGGCTATGGACACCATGCGGGCCGCCCTCCTAAAAAATAATCAAGAGACTTGGGCTATGATGGAGGAGCGGCGCAAACTCAGCGCCTCCATCGCCCATGACCTCCGTACCCCCATCACTGTGATGAAAGGATACACAGAATATCTCTCGCATAATGTCCCGCTTGGACGCATCAGCGAGGACAAACTGATGGACACGATCCATAATCTTTCTTTGGCAACAGATCGACTGGAACAGTACGCAAACCAAGTGCGCGAAATACAGGCGATGGATGCCATACCAGTGAAGCCAACAGCATGCCCTCTGCGGGAATTTTTTGAGGAGCAGGAGGACGAATACACCGTTTTGGCGCATCAGCACCAGCTTCAATTCTCTATGGATATTAGTGGGGTCCCGGATTTTCAGGTCATGCTGGATGGGACCTTGGTACATCGCATGATCGACAATGTGATTTCTAATGCCCTGCGTTTCGCCTGCCATGAGATTGCTTTGAAGGCCGGGTGGCAAGAAGGAATACTTACCATCCAGGTATATGATATTG
>URXI01000308.1 GCA_900551775.1 uncultured Eubacterium sp.
ACCTGAGAACTGCGGCGCAGGCGGCTGCAGACGGTAAGGCCGCTTTCACCGGGCAGGCTGACGTCCAGCAGTACCAGGTCGGCAGCCGAAGCCAGAATCTGTCCTGTCACGTCAGAAAAGTCGCAGATCTCCTGGGTATCGTAATTCGCGTTGGCGAGAAGGAGGGAGAGTTCCTGACGTATGGTCTCATCGTCTTCTACAATCAAAATCTTTGCCATCTGTTTCCTCCATATCTTTTCATATCTATATTATAGTGCCTGATGACAAATCTAGCAAGGGTGATGGACAGAATTCATGCTGGCGTTCCCCAGCCTATGGCGGGATTAGAACGCATTGTATACCAGTAGACAAAAAACTCTTGAAACGTTTTCCCTTTAATGTTAAAATGATGTGTAACTTTAACACACGAAAGGACGAGGCTTATGAAAAAGAAAAAACAATTAAAAGAAGGGGAAGCTAGGCAGGCGGTCAACCCTATGATCATCCTGGCGGTCATCATCGTCGTCGCTGCCATTGCTACATACCTCATCCCTGCTGGTGAGTTCCACAGAGAACCCATGCCGGGAACTGATTACCAAAAGATCGACATCGATTCCTTCAAATTTAAGGAAGGAACACCGATCGGTATTTTCGACGTATTTCAATCATTGACATTAGGACTGCAGAGCGCAGGCTCCGTTATCTTCTTCCTGCTGATCATCGGAGGCACTTTCCAGATCGTAGAGAAGACGGGAGCCCTCCACGCAGGCCTTTCCAACCTGGTAAGAGTGCTGAAGGGAAAAGAACTGATCATGATCCCTGCCAGCGTATTCATCTTTGGACTGGTATCAGCTTTTGCCGCATGTTCAGAGGAGTATCTGGCATTTATTCCTCTGATGTACGTGGTCTGCGTAGCGGCGGGATTCGACTCCCTGACAGCAGTATCCCTTTTGATGGTTTCCAGTGCCGTAGGTTATGCCGGCGGTATGACCAACGCGTTTACAGTCGGTATCGCTCAGGAGATTGCTGAACTGCCGCTGTTTTCCGGCATGGGTTACAGAGTCGTGGTATTCGTCGTCATGGCTGTGATCACTTCGCTGTACCTCATGAGACACGCCCACAAAATTAAAAAACATCCTGATCTCAACACCATGAGGGAGACAGACCTGATGTACGCGGAGAAGCTGGATGTAGAAGAAGTAGAGCCGATGACAGGCAGACAGAAATTGTCACTTCTGATTTTCGGATTAGGCTTTGCAGTGGTAGCGTTTTGTGTTATCAAGCTGGGATTCTATATTGACGAGATGTCAGCCATCTTCCTGATCGTAGGAATCCTGGTCGTCATCGTCAGCGGCATGAACGTCAATGAAGCTGCTGACAACTTCGTGGAAGGCTGCAGAAACATGCTCTGGGCCGCTATGATCATCGGTATGTGTAAAGCGGTAACCAATATCCTCAGTGACGCTGGCATCATGGACACCCTGATCTACTATGCGGGAAGCGTACTGGAAGGATTGAGTGCAAAGATCAGTGCCTGCGGCATGTTCATACTGCAGGATCTGCTCAACATTCTGATCCCGTCAGGGTCTGGACAGGCAGCCATCACTATGCCGTTCATGGCACCGCTTTCAGACCTCCTGGGCGTTTCAAGACAGACTGCGGTATTGGCATTCCAGATGGGCGATGCATTCACTAACGTCGTTACGCCGACAAGTGGAGAGCTGATGGCAGCCCTGGCAATCTGCCATGTACCGTATAAGAAGTGGTTCAAGTTCTTAGCGCCGCTCTGGGGTATGTGGGCAGTCGCAGCGTGCGTTCTGCTGGTCATCGCGGTATCTATCGGATACTAATGAAACGAAGGTGAATATGATGTTAAATTTAGAGCCGAAACGAGTATTCCATTTTTTCGAGGAAATTAATAAAATTCCGAGAAATTCCGGAGATGAGAAGAGAGTCAGCGACTTTATTCTCGCCTGGGCAAAGGAACAGGGCTTTGACGCCGTGCAGGACGAATATTACAATCTGGTCATCAAAAAAGGACCATCAGCGGGCTATGAAACGTCAGAGCCGGTCATTTTGCAGGCGCATAGGGACATGGTCTGCGAAAAGACGCCGGAGAGCAGCCACGATTTCACAAAGGACCCCATCACGATGCGAGTGGACGGGGACTGGGTATCCTCTGACTGCGGAACCTCCCTGGGTGCTGACAACGGTATCGGCGTAGCCTATGCTATGGCCATTCTCGAAGACGATTCGCTGCAGCATCCGCCCCTGGAAGTGATCTTTACCGTCTGCGAAGAATCCACCTTTGACGGTGCGGCAAATATTTCCACGGACTTGTTCAGCGGAAAACGTATCATCAATTTGGATAATGCAGAAGAAAACCAGGTTCTGGCGGGAAGCTGCGGCGGCAGCGGCATCAACTTTGCTCTGCCTCTCCATTGGGAGCAGGCTCCGTCAGACGGGATCTTCTATAAGCTGTATATAGACGGCATGGAAGGCGGCCATTCTGGCGAGGACATCCATAGAGGCCGCGGCAATGCGATAGAACTTTTGATCAGACTGATTCGAGATGAAGATATCTCGCTCTGCTCTATGAAAGCAGGCTCTTACAGACTGGCTATCCCGAGAGACGGATATTGTACCGTCATGGTAGGCAGCGGTAAAGAAAACGATCTCAAAGAACACGTTGAGGAAATGGCAGAGGTCTTCAAAAGGGAATACCTGGCTGCAGCACCTGCGCTATCCGTGCGTATGGAAAAGACAGAGGCAGAGGAGGTTCTCACTCCTGCCGACAAAAAAAAGATCGTGCAGATTATAGATTTGTTCCCGAATGGCATTGCCAAGATGAACGGTGCCATTCCGGGCGTGGTGGAGAGTTCCAACAATGTCGGTACCATAGAAGTGGGAGATGGAAGACTGTTCATTACTGCAGAAACGAGAGCCGCCTATATGACCACGGTGAAGGATATTCTGGACAAAGTGGACAGCTTAGCGGATCTCTTTGGTGCGGAGGTGACTTATTTCGGAGGTTATGTACCTTGGGAATATAATCCTGATTCGAAGCTGAGACTGAAAGCGCAAGAAGTCTACCGAAAGATGTTCGGCGAGGAGATGTATTCTCTCGTAGCTCACGCAGGAATCGAATGCGCCATGTTCATCGAAAAAGATCCAGAGATGGACGCCATAGCCATCGGTCCCAACTGTGAATATTTCCATTCACCAGGGGAGAGGATGAGCATCAAATCCACGCAGAAAATGTACAAGTTTGTCGTAGAACTTCTTAAGAATTTGAAATAGTATCCAAAAGGCGCAAAACACATCTGGGTTTCGCGCCTTTTTAACGTGGTTCGATTTGACATTTGACCATAAAAAAAGTACAATTAAGAATGAATACGGCCTAAAGGTGAATGTATATGGGAAAAATAGAAAGAGTCTTCGAAAGAATAGAGAATAACACTTTGATCAATGTCATCAGAAACGGGTTCGCTGCGGCGATTCCCTTCCTTTTGATGGGCGCTTTTAGTTTGATGATTATTTCGCTGCCGATTCCGCCTTATCAAAACTTCATCACGGAGATTTGGAACGGAAGAGTCTATGCTTTCTTTGATTCCATATACGACTACACGATCTGCGCCTTATCTCTGATTTTATTAATTACCATCAGTTACTACTTTGCGAAATATTATAACTCGAGAGAGCCTTCCACATATCCGATTATTTCGGTGATTTCATATGTTGTATTTGTGGGCATGGGAATAGAGCCGAAGGAACTTGACATCACGATTTTCAGTCAGATGTGGACCCTTACGGCGGTTGTGATCGCATTACTTTCTTCAGCACTTTATCATCAGCTTTTGGGAAATGTGTACAAGCGGTACGGTAAGCACATCTATCAAAGCAGCAAGGGCTCCACCAAATTTGTATATCTGATCATTCCGTCTGTTATAACCATAGGGCTGTTTGGTTTGGCAAGCGTAGTCTTAGAAGTCATATTCGGTGCAGCAGTTTCCCAAAATGTACTATCCGCCATTGCGATGGAACTCTTTGATAATCTGGGACGCAACTTTGGCAGTTCTGTCCTCTTCATCTTCCTGGTGCATTTCATGTGGATGTTCGGCATCCACGGCAGTAATGTGCTGGACGATGTGGCTACGACCTTGTTTGCCGATCAATGGGGAGAAGTGTTTTCAAAGACATTTTTTGATACCTTCGTGCTCATGGGCGGCAGCGGCACAGCGATCAGTCTGCTGATTGCCATTCTGCTCTTTATGAAAAACAAGGGGAAGCGGCGGCTTGCCAAGTTGAGTTTTCTGCCGCTGCTCTTCAATGTCAACGAGACTCTGATTTTCGGTCTGCCGGTCATTTTCAACCCGGTTCTTCTGATACCATTTGTTTTGACGCCGGTCATCACCCTGATTACTTCGACCATTGCAGTATCTTTGGATTTTGTACCTGTCGTAAGCGCATCGGTCAACTGGACGACACCGGTGATTCTCAGCGGCTATCTGACGACAGGCTCTGTCTCCGGCAGTCTGCTGCAGATATTCAATATCTGTATCGGTGTACTGATTTATATGCCGTTTGTGAGAGTTCTGGAAAAACCATATATTGGCGTAGTAAAAGAGAATATCGACGCCCTCGTAGATTACGTGAAGGAGAGAGAAAGCATCGGCGTGGTGCCGTCTCTGACAAAGGGAACGGAAGCAAAGAACAAGGCGGCTCGAAGGCTTTTATCTGACATGCATACGGCAATCGAGGACGGGCAGCTGAAACTGTTTTACCAGCCCCAGGTAAATGACAAAGGGCAGCTCATCGGTATTGAGGGTCTGCTTCGCTGGAAGCATCCCGCCTGTGGTTATATCTACCCGCCGCTCCTGCTCTATCTGGCGCTGGAGGATGATTACCTCCATGAGCTGGAGCTGATCGTGCTCAATTGTGCCTGTAAGGATATCGGCTACCTGAAGGAACACGGGTTAGACGGACTGAAAGTTTCCATCAATATCTCGGCTATGCAGCTTGACAATCAGAAGTTCTATGATGATGTGGAAAAAAGCATCAGGAGATATGATCTTGGCCACTGTAAGCTTGCTTTTGAGATTACAGAGCGTGTAGCCCTCTC
>URXI01000309.1 GCA_900551775.1 uncultured Eubacterium sp.
CGTGGGGAGAATGACTCTCTGCGGGCGGCGTTTTTGTTTTGTTGCTCATGTTTTTATGAGATTATCTTGAATATTCGTGCCTGTTGTGCTATAATAAAAAAGAATTCGACAACGAATGGAGATTTCGTTATGCCGGTTAGCTATGATAAGTTATGGAAAATGCTGATAGATAAGAAAATGAATCGTACTGACCTAAAAGATGCGGCTGGTATCAGCTTTAATGTTTTGGCCAAAATGGGACGGAACGAGTTTGTTTCAATGGAAAGCCTGCATAAAATCTGCCACACCTTATCTTGTGATATAGGCGAAATCATGGAGTTTACTGACAATGACGAACACGAATAACACCAAAGTTTCCCCGTTTTACGGAATTACCAGGAGAGATCACTTTATGCAGCAACCATTGACTTGCGTTGAGATTTGTGCAGGAGCGGGTGGACAGGCTTTGGGCCTTGCTATGGCGGGCTTTGCCCACGTCGCCCTTGTGGAATATGAAGCTGACTATTGCAAGGTTTTGAAAGAAAACCGTCCGGAATGGAATGTCATTTGTGCCGATGTCCACGATTTTGATGGGCGTCCATATAGGGGCGTAGATTTACTTGCTGGCGGCGTTCCTTGTCCTCCCTTTTCTGTTGCTGGCAAGCAACTTGGAAAGGATGATGAACGCGACTTGTTTCCGGAGGCGATCCGGCTTATTGAGGAAATTAAACCAAGAGCAGTCATGTTGGAAAATGTACGTGGGTTCTTGGACCCTGGATTTGATGAATACAGGGAGCATATCTTCTCCGAAATCAAGAAACTCGGCTATGTCACTCACATTAAATTGCTCAACGCATCCAATTTTGGAGTTCCGCAGTTGCGACCAAGAGTTGTGATTGTTGGAGTACGGAAAGATCAGCTCGGCGCGTTTGCTTATCCCGAAGAAAAGCCGGATAGTGCGCCTACTGTCGGGAAAGTGCTGTACGACTTAATGGCTGAGAATGGATGGGAAAAAGCCAAGGAATGGGCGGCTCATGCCAATCGGATTGCCCCCACCTTAGTTGGCGGCTCAAAAAAGCATGGCGGACCCGATCTCGGCCCCACACGGGCTAGAAACGCATGGGCCGAGCTCGGAGTTGATGGGCGTGGAATTGCCAACGAAGCACCGTCTGCTGGATTCGAAGGAATGCCCCGATTGACGAGCCGGATGATGGCCAGGATTCAAGGATTTCCAGACACATGGACCTTTGGCAAACGAAAGACCGTGGCTTGCCGCATGATTGGTAACGCTTTTCCGCCCCCGGTTGCCCAGGCAGTAGGAGAAAAAATTAAGGAGTGTCTTGAGTATGGATGCGCTGATTGCAAACGCGAGGTTCCACTTTCACAAGCAGTTATTTGAAACGAATACGTTGACTTTGACTTCGGCCGGTGTTGCGTCCAATGCGGATACCAGTAGCCGCGGTTCCAAGGCAATAGCCCGCAGGATTGTTGATATTCTGGTAGATGAGCAACATCATGCGGTTTCAACGGTTGATAAGATTTCCGGTCAGACGCTCGGCAAGCAATTTGAAACTTTGACTATGGATTTCTTACGGGAAACCTTTCCGAATCTTCAAAACCTTCGCCCTGGACGATGGACAATCCTTCAACTTGGTAATAACAACAAGCTGAAAACCAGCGATTTTGCCCAGTATGAGCATCTGGCATACCTGAATGAGCTTACCGCTCAGAACGCTCAGCTGGCCGCTGCATTGGGGAACGATTACTTAGTCGCGCCGGATGTGGTCATTTACCGTGACCTGTACGAGGATCGCGAAATTAACGCTGCCCAGTGCATCGTTGATGACGATGTTAGCAAAATGGCGGATATTCGCAAAGCGAACGGAGGAAAACCGTTGCTCCATGCCAGCGTATCTGCAAAGTACACCATGAGGAGCGACCGGGCGCAAAATAGCCGGACCGAGGCTCTGAATTTAATTCGTAACAGGAAGGGACATCTGCCCCACATCGTTGTAGTGACAGCGGAGCCGATGCCAAACCGGCTTGCTTCTCTCGCCTTGGGAACGGGTGATATTGACTGTGTTTATCACTTTGCCCTTTATGAGCTGATTCGTGCTGTAAAAGAGGTAGGGTCCGAAGATGCAGCTGAAACTTTGGAAACACTGGTCCAAGGAAAACGGCTGAAAGATATTTCCGATCTCCCGCTGGATTTAGCTGTATGATGGCCGATACGATTTCTTCTGACCGGAGAAGTAAAATTATGTCCCACATTAAGAGCAAGGATACCAGCATTGAGATGATGGTACGCCGCCGCCTCTTTGCGATGGGATACCGGTACCGGGTTAATTACAAGGCATTGCCGGGCAAGCCTGATATTGTCTTTACCAAGAAGAAAATAGCCATTTTCATTCACGGATGCTACTGGCACGGGCATGACTGTGGAAGCCGGTACGCCCATACGAGCCAGTCAAACAGAGCATATTGGGGTCCCAAAATAGAGCGGACAAAGCAGCGGGATCAGGAGCATATTCAAGAACTGGAAGCCCTTGGGTGGAAAGTTGTTGTGCTTTGGGAATGCCAGCTAAGGGGCGATTTTGAAAAAACGATTCAAAAATTATTAAAATTACTTTCTTCAGACGATAGGGGGCAAAAATAAGACTCATGGAGCTTAAATCTATTCCGAGGGAAGAATTTAGTGAGCAATATGACTCTACTGTTTTGGAGCAGTGGAAAACTTGCGTAGAGATGGCAAATAGCAATACAGAGAAAAGAACGAATTCAAATAACATATTTATTAGCATTAATGCTGCGTTATTAGCTGTGGTTTCTTTTACATTAGATTATAAGAGTATTGTACTTTCAATAGCAGGAATTTTTGTTTGCATAAGTTGGCTATATTCAATAGAAAGTTATAAGAAGCTAAGTAGTGTCAAGTATCATATTGTAAACGAAATCGAAAATCAACTTCCGCTAAAGCCATTTACTTACGAATGGGAAATGCTAAATAATGAGAAAAAGTATCTTGGGCTCACAAAAATCGAAAAAGTTCTACCGTGGCTGTTTATAGTGATGTATATTATTGCAATTTTATGGCCCCTATTAAAGTGGGTGATGCCGCTAATTTGTGCTTGTCAAGGAGGGAATCCATGATGAAAGTATTTATTTCGCACAAAAACACTGATTCTTTGCAGGCTTTATTGTTAAAGACAGCATTTGAGAGAAATCATGTCACATCTTATTTGGATGTTCTTGACAACAGCATTAATGGCGGTGGGAAACAGCTTACAGATCATATTAAAGAAAATTTGAATACTTGCACTGACATAATTGTTGTAATGTCTGAAGCAACAAAGGAATCTTGGTGGGTTCCATTTGAAATAGGAATGTCAGCTCAAGTGGATATGCCAACGGCGAGCTATCTCAGAAGCGATGTGATTTTACCGAGTTATCTTAGCTATTGGCCTCGCCTAAGAACCACGAGCGATGTTGATAAATATGTCGCCATCCGCAGGAGAACCGCGCAGACAATAAATGAGCAATATGGCCACTATAATTTTTCAGAGCGACGAGCAATTGAAACAAGGGCGTTTTATGAAGCCCTCAAGAGAGAGTTGAGGTAATTGAATATGGCATACAATCTTTTTATTAGCCACTCATGGACTTACAGCGATGCATATGATAAGTTGATGGAATTACTTAACAAAGCGCCGTGCTTTATTTTCAAGAATTATTCTGTACCAAAAAATGATCCGATTCACAATGCCCACAATGATTACCAGTTAAGAGCTGCAATTAAGAATCAGATGCAACACGCAAGTTGTGTTTTGATTTTGGCTGGCGTTTATGCTACATACAGTAAATGGATCAATATCGAAATTCAGCTTGCTCAAGAAATGGGGAAGAAAATAATTGCTATTCAACCGTGGGCAGCTCAAAGAACATCCCAAGTTGTAAAAAATGCTGCTGATGAAATAGTTGGTTGGAATACATCCTCCATTGTTAACGCAATTCGTGGATATTGATAGCTGTTCACTGATAGATTTTTGATAGCAGAATTTCGGACTATGCCATTGCATGGTTTGATGCAAATTTGAAAAACGACGCTTCTGCAAAATCCATGTTTGTATCTGACGGCGCGCTTTCTGAAGATCGCTGCTGGCAGAATTTTATGTGCAAATAAACCATCTGAGCCCGCGATGCACCACCGCTTCGGCGGGGAAGGGGCATACCTGTTTTTTCATCAGCCATAAAAAGAAGGGCGGTGCCATACCGCCCTTTTTTGATACCCGCTGGAATTTAATACTGAAAATCCGTAATCCGGAGCGTATTGCGCAGGGATGCGCTTCCGTCAATCGGAATGTGGATAAAGCCGACCTGAATGGCGCCCTTTGCTGTAATCAGGCAATGCATGATCTGCTCCAGCGAAACGATTTGATCATTTTGGGGGTTCATCACCAGTGTCGCTGTGCAGTCGTGATACAGAATGGAATAATGCTCCGCCTGGACGATGCTGATTTTCTCCAGTTCTGCATCAATATCCTTTTTGGATGCAGGCGAAAACATCTGCCCATGGTAGGAGACAAGCGGCTCCGGATCGGTCTCGGGATTCAGCGTGATACTGATTTGATAGTTCCCGTTTGACAGCTTTTTGCAGCTGGCCTGCTGAATCGCCTGATTGGCGGACTTCGCGGGGATCATACAACCTGCGCTCCCATTATAGACCGGGAACCATGTGGTATCCTCTCCCTTTGGATGCAGCTCCGGGTTCTCGTTTGCTTTTTCCGGCGTTGTCATAAAGCGAGAGGCCAGGCTCAGAGCGGTGTTGATCGCTCTGCCGTCAAAATTTTTTTCCGTAATTTCCTGATATTCTATCTTTTTATAGGCTGGTTTCTCAGATTTGGCCCGATTCAGCGCCCTGGTGTACAGCGCAAGGATTTCCGCCTTGGTGGAAGGCAGGTTTTCTGGAGCAGGCTGCGCCGCCCGTCCGGAAGGATGGGAAGGCTCAAGCTGTACATCTACCTGCGTGTCAGGCGCCGGAGACGATGAGCCAACCGCCGCAGAATTCTCCTCCTGCACAGGAAACCCATCCTCTGCGTCAACCTGTTGGCCCCCA
>URXI01000310.1 GCA_900551775.1 uncultured Eubacterium sp.
ATCAAAAGGTAATCTACTGTGTTCAGTGTCCCTGCGATCCAAGGTGCATAGGACAACCAGATAACCAGCGGACAGGACAGCCAACTTAAAATGCCAAAGCCCGCACCAATTGGAAGCACCTTTGCTTCGTATACAAAGCTGATCCGGCAAAACTCCCGCATGGCGTTGATAACGGTTTTGTTCTTCATACCGCCTACACCATAAGCTCGGAAAGTCTGAATACCAGAAACATATTCAACAATGCTGCTGACATTCTCCGCACAAATATCGTTCTTTTCTTTTCCATATTTCCGTACCATGCGGAAAGAAAGCCACAGGCCGGGGATTAAAAGAAGGTCTGCTATCAGCAGGATAATTCCAGCCGGAACATAAAGCGTCATAACAAAGACAATCAACATCAATGACAGGGCAAAATTCTTTGCGAAATCTCCGACTTTATGGGTCAGGATTTTTTCGTAGTTGTTTACATCGCTTGTGATGGTGTTGATATAATCGCCGGTCTGCCCCTGTGTAAATCGGGACAGTGGGATGCGCTTCAAATGGTCACCCATAAAAAGCCGAATATTCTTACTGACCTCCGCACCGCCAATCTGCGCTTTGGTATAACCGTAGCTGTAAATCAGGATACGGAGAAGAAAAACCACTGCAATAATACCGGTCAGAGCCAGAACGCGGTTCATGTCAAATTGACCCGACCACAAAAACTGCATAACAGAGTAAAGCAGCATAAATAGGCTGCCGGAGAGAAGTCCTTCCAGAACGGTTCCGCCGACACCAATATAGAAATTGCGGTTTTTTTTCAATACATCATGCTCACTCATGCTGCTCGCCTCCCTCCAACTGATAAGTGATATTCCGGGCTGTCTCGTAGTCTTTCCACGCATTTCGATAGTAGGCGTTGTTCTTCCGAACTTCCTCATGGGTGCCAACGCTGGTAATTGTATGATTTTCCACCACAGCCACCCGGTTGCACATTTTCAAAGCACTCAAACGGTGTGCTACTACAATGACTGTTTTGCCTTTGCATAGATTTTGAATAGCTTTATCAATCTCCATCTGATTTTCCGGGTCAGAGGCACTTGTGGCCTCGTCCAAAATTAAGATAGGTGCATTTTTCAGAATTGCGCGGGCAATCGCAATCCGCTGTTTTTCACCGCCGGAGAAGCGAGAGCCAAAGCTACCCACTTTCGTGTCATATCCATCTGGCAAAGACATGATGAAATCATCAATCTGCGCCTCTTTTGCGGCGGCCCGCACTTCTTCCAGAGTGGCGTTACTGCCCATGCGGATATTTTCTAAAACGCTGTCACGGGTCAGGAATGTCTTTTGAAATACGATGGCTACATTTTTCAGAATGGTATCGTAGTCAAGCTCTTTGACATTTTTTCCACCAATCAGCACTTCGCCCTCCTGCACATCATAGAAGCGGGAGATCAGTTCAATCACAGTGCTTTTACCGGCACCAGACTGTCCCACAAGAGCCATGCGTTCCCCGTCATTGATTTTGAGGTTGACGCCTTGCAGTACATCGGTCTTGCCGTCATAGGAAAATCGGACATTGCGAAGTTCAATATCGTGATTTTGGGGAAAGTCCGTTCCACCCTCATAAATCGGAATATCCAGGATTTCTTTGGTCTTGGTAACAGCGTTCAGCACATTGGCAAAATTAGTCCCCAATTCTTGCAGGGGGCGGATTTCCGTCAGATACATGGAACCTACATAGACGAACAGCAAAAATGCGCTGGCCGCCAGTGAGCCTTTGAGGAAAAACATTCCGCCGATTGGAACCATCAGCAACATCCCACATTCGATGATAACAACAAAGGCCGCATAAGGTGGCCCCATGCGCCGGGAAGTCTCATTCCACATGGCGTTTTCTTCCTGGATAGCGTCTGAAAACTTTTGAAACGATTTGCTCCCCATGTTATAGGCTTTAATCAATTTCATGCCGCTGATGTACTCAATCATAACCGAGTTCAGTGTGGTAATGGAGCGATTGGCCCGTTCCATCAGGTCATCCGTGTTGCGGAACATCATCCCCATTACAACAATAGCAAGGATCAGCGGAACCAGGGAAATCAATGCCAGAGGAATATTGACGGTCATCAGGTAAATAAAGATGACTACCGGCCCAACCAGATAGCACACAAGGTCAGGAAGGTTATGGGCCAGGAACAACTCCAGCTTTTCAATATCTTCATTCAGAACCGTTTTTATATCCCCGGTGCGCCGTTCATTCAAGGCCCCCAAAGGCGCTCTGGCCATGTGTTCCGCAACCATGCAGCGCACTTTGAACAGTGCGCCGTATGCGCCTTTATGGGCTGCCACGCCGGAACATCCGAACAGTACAAAACGCAGGGTGACAGCAGCGGCAATCATTGCCACAGTCTGTACCACAAGTTCTTTTGTGCAGGCATTGTTAAATGTGGCATCCATCAGCCTGTAAATCCCAATATACGGAACAATAATGCAAAGCCCACTGCACATGGACAGCAGGATTGCCAGGAACAGCCAGATTTTCTGGCCTCCGGCCCAATGGAGCAGCAGTGCTACTCTGTTTTCTTTTTTCTGTTTCATAGATCACCTCTCCTTTCCATCTGAAACAGAGAACAGCTCTCTCAATTTCGGGAGGGCATCCATTGTAACTGGTACATCATCGGGCATTTCGCCCTCGTCAAAATGCAGGACACGGGAGCAGGTACGGCAGACAAATTCAAAATCGTGGGTGACAATGAAAATAACCTTTCCCATATTGGACAACCGGCGGATCAGTCCCGCCACCTGCGTCATACTGTCAAAATCAAGGCCGCTGGTCGGTTCATCGAATACCAGCAGATCTTTCCCACAAATCATGCTAACAGCTACAGCTACTCGTTGCTTTTGACCGCCAGAAAGCGTGTTTGGATGGCGCTCCCGATATTGGGTAAGGCCTAATTCCTCCAAAGTTGCATTTACCAGTGTTTGATCTGGATTGCGTATGCCAAAGGAACATTCTGCTTCTACGCTGTCAGCGAAAAGCTCATAGTTCACATCCTGCATGACCATATAAGAGCGTTGCAGCCTTTCCTTACGCTCAATCGGCTTGCTTTCCCACAAAAATTGTCCATCGCAGTCTTTGTGAAGCCCACAGAGAGCGCGAGAAAATGTAGTCTTTCCGGCTCCATTGTGGCCGACCACGCCAATCACTTCACCCTTTCCTGCGGATAAGCCAATATCATGCAAAATGGTTCGCTTCTTATAACGGAGCGTCACATTCCGTAGCTCTAATACCGGGATAGGGGCAATCGAGTGGGGTTTAGGTGGGAACACCGCCCGAAGATCAACTGCCCGCAGGCCCATGCGTTCACGCTCCTGTTCCGACAGCTGTCGAAATTCTTCCGGGGTATAAATCCCTTTGATTTCTCCTTTTTCCAGATAAACAATCCGGTCAGCCAACTCCATCAGGTAGTACAGACGATGTTCCGCTATCAAAACTGTTTTGCCCTGTTTTTTTATCAGCCGCAAATGTTCCTTTAGTTCTTGGATCGAAGTCATATCCAGATTAGATGATGGTTCATCCAATAGATAAATCTGTGGGTTCATGGCATAAACAGAAGCGAAGGCGATTTTCTGCTTTTCACCGCCGGACAGTTCAAAAATATTCCTGTTCCGCAGCTTTTGAATACGCAGATCGTCGGCTGTCTGTTCCACTCGCTCTATCAGCTCTTGTGGAGGACGAGCCTCGTTCTCAATGCCAAAGGCGATCTCGCTGTCTGTGTCCACATTGAAAAACTGTGTCCGTGGATTTTGGAAAACGGAGCCGACCTTAGCGGCAATCTGATACATAGGGATATTGCTGATTTCCTGACCATCTACCAGCACACGGCCATGAAGCTCTCCCTGATAAAACTGAGGGATTAAGCCGTTCACCAGCCGTGTGATCGTTGTCTTTCCGCACCCACTGCGGCCACAGAACAGGACACATTCTCCGTCCGAAATTTTCAAATTGATGTCATGCAGCCCGCCATGTTCCTGTCCTGTATAGGAAAACGATACATTTTCAAACTCAATCAACCGATCACACCTCCCCGCACACATAATTCAAAAATCAGATAAGCTACGGCAACGGCCATGACGCCCCAATCGGCAGCTCCGCATTTTATCTGGACAAGGCAGGTGCGTGGATTGGGATTTTCAATTCCACGGGTGACAGAAGCAACAGAAAGATCATCCGCTGCTTTTGAAGCTGCCATCAACAAAGGCACATAAATACACTCAACCGTCATGCCCGGATGTGCTAAAAAGCCCGCCAGAGAAGGTGAAACATCTCTCATCCGCATAGCGTCCTTGATATATCGCCAGTCCTCTTGAATAGTTGGAATGTACCGTAGCATAACTGCCATAGGAATTACTAACTTTTTGGGTGCGTGGACACGGTTCATAGCAGACAGGAACTCATTGACTTTTGTAGTAGTCAGAACAATCCCGGCCAAGGTTCCGCACGCATATACCTTATGAAACAATCCTAAAAAGGCAATAAACATTGTCCGCAGCGTGCCTGTCATTTCTGCCATGATCCAAACTGTCAGGGCACAGATGACCGCATAAAAGCATACAGCCTTAATGACATATTTCCACTTTCCAAAGAAAGCCCCCAATACCGCAATCAGCATAACAAGGACAAATTGATATGCAAGTGAAGGAGCAAACATGGACGATAAAACACACATAAGAATAAGAAAGAGCTTGGCCCGTGGGTCGAGCCAAAGCCCTTTCTGGACGGTGTTACCCATCATGCTGTAATACCTGCTTTTTCAAACTGCTTTTTCAGCATTTTGCAGCCTACAAAGGCGCTGATCGCAGATGTAATGATAGCAGCGGCAAACATGGCAATCAGAATGCCGGTGTTAGCGGTTGCCTGCATGGTGTCGATGTAGCTCTGTTCGGTTCCATTACCCAGCATTGTCTGCGCCCAGCCGTTGGGGTCAGCAAAGAAAACGATGTACGACCCAGTGCCGCCCAGGGAGAACAGGATATATGCAAGGCTGTTGAGCTTCTTGCTCTTATACTGTCCTGCACCGGCAACAAAATCGGC
>URXI01000311.1 GCA_900551775.1 uncultured Eubacterium sp.
CACAAAACTTACAAATGAAATGATAGTTCACAATGATCTTGGGGGAGGAAAAAATTCTGCAAAAACGAAAAGAAGGCCAAGTGGGTATTCCTGACCTTCTCTTGCCATTAAATTGCGTAACCACTAAACCGTTTCTTTAATAATCGTTTATTTTTAATGGCATTTGCATGGGATAATTTGTATAGGTGACAATGGAAAGGATTTATGTTAAAATGAATACATTGATAAAACAAGAAAGGAAAGAAAAAATGAAAAAACTAATGGCGTTAGTATTATCAGTTGCAATGGTGCTTTGTGCATTGCCAGCGGCTATTTTTGCCGATGACACGACAACACCCCCTGCGACTGATTTGAGCAAAGCGGAAATTGCCGCTATTGCAAATGTTACATACACCGGAAAAGAAATTAAGCCGGCAGTAAAAGTAACTTTAGATGGAAAAGAAGTTGCAGCCGCAAACTATGATGTCGAATACAAAGACAATATCAATGTAGGAAATGCAACAGTAACAGTGACTGGAAAGGCTCCAGCGTACACTGGAAGTGCAACTCAGACCTTTACAATCGTTGAAAAAGCTTTCAGCAACAGTGATAAGCCGATGATTAACATCCCTACACAGTTGAAGGGGGAAAATACAATTGCTGGAACTAAGATTACTTGGAATGGCAATACTCTAGTAAAGGACACGGATTATACAATTTCAGGACCTGAAACACTTGTTGCAGGAACAGAAACCGCTACAATCGAGTTTAAAGGCAACTATACTGGAACGGTAACACATCAGTTCAACGTTGTAACCAATGATTTCAACAGTGCGGCAATCTACTTTCAGCAGATTAATCAGACTTACACATTTGATGGAACGGAACAGAAACCGGAAATCAGAGTGGAGCGCGCTGGTAAAACCCTGGCAGAGAATACAGATTACACTGTAGAATACAGGAACAACGTAAATGCAGGAACAGCAGAAGTCGTTGTAACAGGGGCGGGAACTTACGCCGGAACGAAATCCGTAAACTTCACAATCAACAAGGCGAAGCTGTCTGATGCTGTTTTGACGATCAGCCCAGATTCCTATGGCACTACAGGACAGCCTATCATGCCTACTTATACAGTAAAGCTTGGAGGCTATGACCTAAAAGCAACAGATTATACAGCAAAAGCAACAAATAACGTAAACACAGGCACTGCGACATTGACTTTGTCTGCAACAGATGCCGGAAACTTCACTGGAACAATCAGCGGTACATTTACAATTGCAGGCAAAGATGTTTCAACATTAGATATCGCTTTGACTGGCGCTGATGATTTGAAGTATGACGGAACTGCAAAAACACCGGTAGTTACTGTAAAAGATGGAACTAAGACTCTGGTCCAGGGTACTGACTACACAGTTACTTATGAGAACAATGTAAACGCAGGTACTGGTAAAGCCATCGTCAAAGGCATTGGCACATACGCAGGCGAAAAGACTTTGGAGTTCAAGATCAAAGGTGCAGCCAGCAAAGTGATTACTGGGTATACCACCTATACGAGATACACGAACAGCGTTTCATTCAACCTAAATGCCAGAATTTCAACTGCTGAAGCAGGTGTTACTTTCAAGTACACTTCAGCTGACCCTGAGGTTGCAACTGTTGATGAAGACGGATACGTGACAATCGTAAATACAGGTGTTGCAAAGATTACTGTTGAAACTGTAGGAACAAAGACTTCCGATCCGGCATCAAAGGTAGTAACTGTCAAAGTGAAACCTGTAAAACCGGGCGTAGCGTTATCGAAGCCAGCGAAAAAGCAAATCAAGGTAACGATTACAAAAGTAAAGGGTGCTACGAAGTATCAGGTCAGATACGGCAGAAACGGGAAATACTACTCAAAGTATGTAAAACATATTGATAGCAAATACACCAAGACTTCCACAACCATAAAGAACCGCATCTCAGGCAAGACATATTATGTAAAAGTTCGCGCTATCAAAGTGTTGGATAACGGGGACACGTTAGTAGGCAACTGGTCCGCCAATAAAAAGATCAAAGCAAAATAACTCACTTCTAAATTCATAACAAAACACGCAAAGTGGCTGCTCTCTCGGAGCAGTCATTTTGCATATCTTCACAAAAATCCCATTTGCATTCGATGGAAACTTCAAGTTATAATAGTATCATAATATTGAAATGACAGTGATAGGAGAAGTTTATGAAACACAAAAAGATAATAGCAGTTCTACTGGGGCTCATGATGATTTTGACATTTACAGCATGTGGAAGTGACGATAAAGAACCCGGACCGCTTTTAAATGAACTGAAAGAAGCAGAGTTTTATCAAGGAGAGCTTACCACTGGGATGGTCGGCGATACCATGAAGAATTCCTTCTTTGAATGGAAGGTGAATTCCGTTAAGACAGAGACAGAACTAAATGGAAAGTCTGCAGGTGCAGGCAAGAAGTTCGTAGTCGCCAATATTTCGGTGAAGAACACCACGAAAGAATCCTTTGTAACAGGCAACTATGATTTTATCGGATATATGGAAGCATCAGAAGACGGACATTTGGACACGGCTGACAGCTTTTACGACGATATGTACCCGGATGAAACCGAACTGGCAGCAGGGAAGACTTTGACAGGCGACATCGTGTTCCTCGTAGACGAAGATGTGGACGAGATCGTCATGGACTATATGGAGTTTTATGGCGATGAGAGCATAGGCAATACCAACTGGGTAGACTTGAAATTCTAGCTTAGATTCAGCCTTTCGGGCCGGGTTATTTGCTCCGGCTCGAAAGAATTCGCCTTTGCAGAAAGAAAGGGGAAATTTACCCTTGCAAATGCCAATAAAATAGTATAAAATAGTTGGAAACATGGGACGGCATGCGCGATAAAAAGCCGTCTATTTTCATAAGTAATTTGTATTTTAATGATTATATTTAGGAGAGGAGAACAACACATGGCCCACTATTTTAATGAACCATCAAGAACCTTCAACGAGTATCTGCTTGTACCAGGCTATTCATCAAAAGACTGCAGAATTGAGAATGTCAGCCTGAAGACCCCTATTGTAAAATATAAGAAGGGTGAAGAACCCAAGATCACAGCGAATATTCCACTGGTTTCAGCAGTGATGCAGGCCGTATCAGATGATAAGATGGCGGTAGCACTTGCAAAGGAAGGTGGAATTTCTTTTATATTCGGTTCACAGAGCGTGGAAAACCAGGTAGAAATGGTGAAACGCGTAAAGTCCTACAAGGCTGGATTTGTTAAGAGCGACACCAACTTGAGACCGGATCAGACTTTGACAGATGTACTGGAACTGAAAGCCAGGACAGGCCATTCCACCATTGCGGTAACAGAGGATGGAACAGCAGAGGGCAGGATTCTCGGTTTGGTAACCAGCAGGGACTATCGTGTCAGCAGAATGGATCCGGACACGAAGATCAGCGAATTTATGACGCCTTTTGAAAAGCTGATTTATGCAAAGGAAGGCTGCTCACTGAGCGAAGCCAATGACATTCTTTGGGACAATAAGCTCAATGCAGTCCCTGTCATCGACGACAACCAGAGACTGACCCATTTCGTGTTTAGAAAAGACTACGACAACCACAAATCAAATCCCAACGAACTCCTCGATTCTCACAAGAGATATGTGGTAGGGGCAGGTGTCAATACCCGCGACTACGAGGAGAGGATTCCGGCTCTCGTAGAAGCTGGCGCAGACGTGCTCTGTATCGACTCTTCTGAAGGATATTCCGAGTGGCAGCTGGACACCATCAAATGGGTCAGAGAGAGATACGGCGACACCGTCAAAATCGGCGCAGGCAACGTGGTAGATAAAGACGGCTTCAACTTCCTGGCAGAAGCTGGTGCTGACTTCGTCAAAATCGGCATCGGCGGCGGCTCCATCTGCATCACCAGAGAGCAGAAGGGTATCGGCCGCGGCCAGGCTTCCGCAGTCATCGAAGTAGCTGAAGCCAGAGACGAATATTTCAAGAAAACCGGCGTTTACGTGCCAATCTGTTCCGACGGCGGCATCGTTTACGATTACCATATGACCCTGGCTCTGGCCATGGGGGCAGATTTTATCATGTTGGGCAGATATTTTGCCAGATTCGACGAATCACCGACGAACAAATTAAACATCAACGGAAACTATGTCAAAGAATATTGGGGTGAAGGTTCCAACCGTGCCCGTAACTGGCAGAGATACGACCTGGGCGGCGACGCTAAGATGAAGTTTGAAGAGGGCGTGGATTCCTACGTTCCATACGCTGGATCTCTTCACGACAACGTCAACCTCTCTCTGAACAAAGTAAAAGCAACCATGTGTAACTGCGGCGTTCTCTCTATTCAGGAACTGCAGAAGGATGCCAAGCTGACGCTGGTATCTGCAACATCTATCGTAGAGGGCGGCGCCCACGACGTCATCTTGCGTGACAGCAGCCAGAACGCCATCAGATAGAAGTTAAGGGAGTGTATATGAACAAAGAACTGATTATCGTTTTGGACTTCGGGGGACAGTACAACCAGCTGATCGCACGCCGCGTGCGTGAGGCCGGCGTATACTGCGAAGTCCATCCTTATAAAATTGCAATAGACGAACTGAAAGCAAAGAACCCGAAGGGCATCATTTTGACCGGGGGACCCAACAGTGTTTACGGCGAAGACGGGCTGTTCCCTGACGAGGCGCTCTGGAATCTGGACATTCCGATCTTGGGCATCTGCTATGGTGCACAGCTGATGACCCACGCTCTAGGCGGCAAAGTGTCCCCGGCCCTTGGCAAAGAATATGGAAAAACAGAGATTTTGATCGACGCCAAGGAAGGGCTGTTCAAAGATTTTGATGATGAGACGATCATGTGGATGAGCCACAGCGATTATATTGAGGGACTGCCGGAGGGTTTTGCTGTCACTGCCCACACGACGGCGTGTCCGGTGGCGGCCATGGAAAATCCGGCCAAGAAGATGTACGGCGTGCAGTTTCACCCTGAGGTGATGCACTCTGTCAAAGGCAAAGAGCTGCTGGCAAACTTTGTCTATGGACCGTGCGGCTGCAGAGGCGACTGGAAGATGGATT
>URXI01000312.1 GCA_900551775.1 uncultured Eubacterium sp.
AGTCGTCTAAACTGAAAAGTAGAACAAAAAACGCAGAAAAACTGCCTTTTCAGGCGGTTTTTCTGCGTTTTTTGTTATGTTTTGCAGTTTGGCTGATTGATGTTCAGCGGTGGTTTCAGGGGCAGAAAAGCGGCGAGAGCATGAGCGAGGATAGTCGCCGAAACCGCCAAATCCCTAACCCATCCCTAATTAGCGTGACTGCCGTATTCTTTATTGCGAATACGACAAATTCTTGAGTTTTCCAAACTTATCCTTTATAATAGTTCTACGGTGAGCTTTTGCGCCACCAAGGCAGCCGTGTGGGTGTATTCCCATGCGGCTTTTCAACTATTTTCAGTTCCATGGAGTCATTGATATGTATGACAAATCTTTGATTGCGCATTTATTGCCGTCTGAAATGATAATAAAAAACTATATACACGGAGACCCGGATTGCAACTATGAGAAGTATTTATTGGAGTTTGTAAATGCTTCTGACTTTTTTCTCGCAAAATCGGGTGGAGATATTTATCGATTGCCTAAAAGCGAAGAGAATGGCCAATGTGATTGTATTTCAGCAAGTTATCAGTTGGATTTTAAGTTAATTGCCAGTAAAACCGCATTGCAGGCAAGGAGCATTTTATACCCGAGCAAAGCCGCAGTTACGAACGGTGTAATTGTCACGAGTGAACCTAAAGTTAAAGAAGGATCGATCAAAGCAACACGTATCCATGCTGCGCTAAGGGGATATGATTTTGAAACTTTGCAGAAGTTGCGCACAACCAAAGTAAAGAAACAGGGCATTGAAAACGATATCATTGAATTTCTGGAAACTCTTGAAACACGAAAGCATCTTCTGCTTTTCTTTCCCTATGAATTTGAATTTCAAAACAAGTATAAATTCCTCGATGGAATTACGCAGATCAAAAATGCATTAAACAGTGATTTCCGATGTGCTATGCAATACCGGGCACACGAGGTAGGGAGTGATCTTGATACATATGTTGCATTTATATACGATAATAGCATTGTATTTATGATTGAGGAGGCAACTCATTTATCCTATATTGAAAGAGTTGACCTTACCAAAAGCCCTATTTATATGCATTTGTTGGGTTGTTGTTGGTAGCAGGAGGAGAATGATATGTATTTATCTACAATTACACTTAAAAATTTCAGAAAATATGCTTATAACGGGATAGATAAACATGGAATAACAGTTTTTTTCCACAAAGGCCTAAATGCATTGATTGGAGAGAACGACTCCGGAAAAAGTGCAGTGATTGATGCAATTAAACTTGTCCTACAAACACAAAGTGGAGAATTCACACGTGTTACCGATGAGGATTTTTACATTGCTGCTTCCGGAGAAATTGCTACAGAATTTAGCATTGATTGCATATTTGAGGGTTTTGAAAGCAACGAGGCTAAAAATTTTATAGAATGGCTCACATTTGAAAAGGATAAGACCTCCGGTGCAGTATTTTATAAGCTGTTCCTCCACTACCGGGCATGGCGCGAAAATGGCCGCATTTATACTGAACTTAAGGCAGGAGATGCCGAAGACGGCATATTACTCGATAGTAAAGCACGAGAACTCTTAAAATGTGTTTATCTGCGGCCACTTCGGGATGCACAGAAGGAAATGCACAGCGGACGAAGTTCACGAATTTCTCAAATACTCTTTAGCCATCCTTTATTTTCTAATAAAGAGGACAATGCGCTGGTTAATCTTATTATGCAGGCAAATGAGGGCATAGAGAAATATTTTCTTGAAGAAGAAGGCCAAGAGATTCTTGGAAAGATTAGAAACACACTTGCTGAGTTTTTAGATAAACACACTTCCAAGAATGCAACAATCAAAACCTCTGAAATGCGATTAAAGTCGATTTTAGAGAGCTTATCCTTGGTTGCGCCAGAAATCCAACCCGGCTTGGGAGTCCACAATCTTCTGTTTATTGCTGCTGAACTCTTGCTATTAAACAGTGATACCAATGGCAGTCTGAAACTTGCAGTTATTGAAGAATTGGAAGCTCATCTTCATCCTCAAGCACAACTCCGATTAATCAGCTATCTACAGAAAGAATACAACAATTCTGGTGTACAGGTAATTATTTCTACACACAGTGCTATTCTTGCATCTAAAATCAATGTCAAAAATCTTATTTTACTGAAAAACGATAGTTCCTTTAACTTAAACGCCGAATACACTGGGCTTGAAAAAGGAGACTATTTATTCTTGCAGCGATTTCTGGATTCGACGAAAGCAAATCTGTTTTTTGCCAAGGGAATTATTATGGTCGAGGGAGATGCTGAAGCACTTCTCATCCCAACTTTAGCAGAGATTATTGGAATCAATTTGGAGAAGTACGGAATTTCTGTTGTTAATGTTGGTGGAAAGGGTTTCTTTAGGTATTCCAGGATTTTTCTAAGAAAAGATGGCAATGCAATAAACATTCCTATCTCAATCATAACTGACTGTGATATTGAGCCTGATAAAAAGGATGGAAAAATAGATCAGCGAGAAGATGAAACCGCTGCCGCCATAGTTGCCATACAACACAAGTACAATGTAGGCTGCATCAGCGCATTTGTTGCACCAAAATGGACTTTTGAATATTCTGTAGCATTTAGTTGTTTGCGAGATATGCTGTATAAATCTATTCTTCAAGCAAAGAAAATTGAAAATAGCGACCAATATGCTTTGACAATTGCAAAAATTGAAGAAATTGAAAAAATACTTGCACAGGAAAAGGCAAAATGGTCAACCCAAGAACTTTGTATCACGGCACATCATATATATCATGACACAATGCTTAACAAAGGAAATCCAGAATCCAAAACAAAAGCTACATCGAAAGCAATTGTTGCGCAATGTCTGGCAAGCAACTTGAGATGGGCAATTACTGACACAGCTTCCGCAGGAGAAGGTGGAGTTCCCCTGTCCAAAGATCAAATGTTCGATTTAGATCTTTATCAGACTCATATTGACGAAGGCAAACGAGTGGCATTGGCAAACGAAATAGTAAAAGATACTTATCTTTCTTATCTTGTGTTAGCAATAAAGCATGCTGCTGGAATTGAGGGGTGAAATATACCATTATGGAACTAATTACAGATTTCACTCCTATTGAGAAGCTGTTATTACCAAATGGCTGTTGCTTTGCAGGCGATGCTCGAAATGTGATAAATAGTTGGGAAAGTAATGATATCCTTGCATGTCCAGGAAGCGGAAAAACTACGGTTCTTATTGCGAAACTAAAACTTATAGCTGATGAATTACCGCTAAAGGATGGTCGTGGGGTTTGTGTGCTATCACACACAAATGTAGCAGTTAATGAATTAAAAGCAAAACTGGGACAATCAGCAGGAAGGCTCTTGTCATATCCTAACTTTGTAGGTACAATTCAAACTTTTGTTGATCAGTATATTACTTTTCCTTTTCTCAGACAATTTACAAATGCTTCGATTCAAGTAGTTGGCAATGCTGATTACGCAAAACATTTGTATAACTTGATTAGTAGAACTAACGGCAGACTAAAATGGTTTATTGATCAACAGTATAACATCTATGATGGTAGATTCGAATCCGTAGAAAAGTTCCTGGAAAATGTATACATTGATGATCAGGGAGCACTTCGACTCACTGGAGTTGGACGTACATTGGCAGGGAAGGACAAAGAGGTAACCTTTGGTTATAGAAGAGCTGTCCACCGTTTATTGAGCGAGGAAGGGATAATTCAGTATAATGATACATACAGATATACACTTCTGGCATTAAAAAAGTATGGAGCATCATTACGAGACCTTTTATCCAGACGTTTTCAATATGTGTTTGTAGATGAATACCAAGATTGTTCAAGTCTTCAGCGTGATGTGTTAGATGCGTTGTTTTCTGGCACGGAAACCATGTTTCAAAGAATCGGAGATGTAGACCAAGCTATATATAACAGTACAAACGATGATACGCCTGTTTGGCAAGTTAGAGATGGCTATATGTCCATTGCAAATAGCAATCGATACAGTCAAGAAATTGCCGATGTGCTATCGATACTGCGTTCGAACCAAAACGCAATCGTTTCCTCCAGGGGAATTCAACACATCAAGCCCACATTATTTGTATATGATGACCTCACTCGATTAAAAGTCATCTCCGCATTTGCCTACGAAATAAAGAGCAATGGATTGACCAAGTCAGATGGAATCTACAAAGCAATTGGAATGTTTGAAAATGTAAGCGGTTTAAAGATCAGTGATTACTGGTCACCTTTTCACAAAAAAGTTAATCAACAAGCTACAGTTTATTTTTCAGATTATATTCTCAAGATTTCTTCCGCACTTACTACTGGATGTTTGTACTTATCTGAACGATGGGTAAGAAAACTGTTGTGTAAAGTCTTACATTATATTGGCATAAAAGATGAGGCTGGGAAAGAGTACAGAAGTATGTCCGTTAAGCAATATATTTCACACAATTTTCCTCAACTCTATCAGTCTTCGATACTCAGTCTATCCCAGATTGATGATTTCTCATATTTTGCCGTAGAAGAAAAAATTAAAGAAATATTTACGGCACTATTGGGAGAAGCATGGCTTGAAAATCTTCCGGATGCGTTTATACCACCATCTCTGGAGCTTCGAACTACAACTGAAGATAGCCACATTTTCTGTGATAATGAAAGCAGTATCTCAATAATGTTTGATACCGTTTATGGAGTAAAAGGAGAAACTCACGATGCGACTCTTTATTTAGAAACAGAAACTAAGAAGAGTTCTGATATCAGGCGAATACTTCCGTTATTGGAACACAAGAGCACGCAGTGTAAAAATGAGTTACAAGAAAAGAGTCGCAGATGCGTATATGTAGGCTTCAGCCGCCCCAAGTACTTGCTTTGCCTTGCTATAAGCGAGAAAACTTATATAGGCCATGAAACAGCTTTTTCTTCATGGAAAATTGTGGACTTGAGATCTGAAGATGCTATATAAGCAGGAAATATATTTGCTGGGTGATATTCTTCCACGACATCAAAGCCCAAGGTTCAGTGATGT
>URXI01000313.1 GCA_900551775.1 uncultured Eubacterium sp.
ATACCGCATGTGGTTACTTTTATGGGATGTAGATGCCATTTGAATGGTGGAAATTCATACAAAAAATAACCAGAATCAGATATACCCCTCTGCTGATGTGCTTAAATCTTAACTTGGTTACGCGGGAAGGCCCGGATATGGCCCAAAAGCCTAACCTTATTGTATCGGGACGGGACATGCTTTGGTAGAAGAAAAGGAGATCACTTATGAACAGCGTCTTGCACAATTTGAGAAGATGAAAAAATCCATCGAGGAGCAGCATGTGGACATTGTAAGCAAACTGGACAAGCTGCGCAGTGAGGGAAAGCAGAAGTCAGCAACCTACATGCAGCTTTTGGGCAACAAGATGACCTTTGAAAACATGCTCAAACTTTACGAGCTGTACGACATCGATTGAGGGGCGGAATATGTTTGAAGATACGGGAATAAAAGAAATAGTCATTGAAGAAATCCGGGAGCTGGCCGCTATCTATGGAATTGATAAGGTCGTATTGTTCGGCTCCAGGGCAAGGGGCGACTTCAGAGAGCGAAGCGACATTGACCTGGCTGTGTGGGGCGGGGATTTTAACCGATTCTGGCTGGATGTGGATGAAGAAACCAGCACCCTGCTTAAATTCGATTTTGTAAATATGGATGGACCAGTGCAAAAGGAACTGGCAGATAGCATCGCAGCAGAAGGAAAGGTAATCTATGAAAAAGTATAAAAATTTTTGTAAGGCTCTGGCAAATCTTCATGATATCAAAAGCTGCAGCCCGCCATATTCCAATATAGAGCGAAGGGGCCTGGTTCACTTGTTTTCCATCTGCTTTGATCAGTCTTGGAGAATAATGAAAGATTGTTTAGAAAAGAGCGGATACGAAAGGATCGCCGCAGGATCGCCCAGAACTATTATCAAAACAGCCTTTCAGGCAGGCCTGATAGACGATGAAAACTTATGGCTGGATGCGCTGACACAGAGAAACAACGTAACGCATTCTTATAACGAAGTTATCGCCGAGGCCATTATTCAAAAAACGAAAGATCCCTTTCTGGACTTATTTGAGGATTTGAAAGAAAAGATAGAGAGAAGCTGGTTATCATAATGAAATCTTTAGGTATTTACATTCACATTCCCTTCTGTCTGTCAAAGTGCAATTACTGCGGATTTTACTCTCGCGGCGGCACATCGTCGGCGGAACAGGAGTCGTATATAGAATCGCTGATAGGCGATATCAAGACGTACAGCAGTTTATATAGCAGCCGTTATCTGGTGGATACCGTCTTTATCGGCGGCGGCACGCCGTCTATCCTCGAGGCGGGTCTGGTCGGAAAGGTGCTTGCAGCCCTCCGGGCACACTTTGACATCGCAGAAGATGCGGAGATCACCATAGAGTCCAACCCCAGGACTTTGACGGAAGAAAAGCTCACTGCCTACAGGCAGGCGAGGATTAACCGGCTCTCCATCGGACTGCAGTCTTTTGATGAGAACTGTTTGAAGACTTTGGGCAGGGTCCACACGGTGCAGGATTTTGTCGGCAACTACCAGATGGCAAGAGCCTGCGGCGGCTTTGACAACATCCATGTGGATCTGATGTTCGCTGTACCCGGACACACCATGGAAATCTGGGAGGACACCCTGGAGCGGACCATCGCTCTTGCGCCGGAACACATCTCCTTTTACAGCCTGCAGATTGAAGAGGAAACCCCCTTTTACGATCTGTTCATGGCAGGTGAATTTGACCAGGTTCCCGACGATGTGGACCGGGAGATGTATCATACAGCAATTAGGCGATTTAAGAAAGCAGGTTACGAGCACTACGAGATTTCCAACTGCGCAAAGCCGGGCAGGCAGTGCAGACACAACCTGAAATACTGGTCCATGGAGGATTATCTGGGCATCGGCAGCGGCGCCAGTTCTTATGTAGACGGAATCCGCTTCACCCAGCCGCCTTTGTCGTCCTTTCACGAGAATGGGTTCGCAGACGACACGGCAGAATTCGTCTTCACGGGTCTTCGGAAGACCAGCGGGATTTGTTTAGAAACATTCAAAGAGCGTTATGGCAGGGACTTTTGGAAGGTCTTTGCCGATCGGCGCAGCGCGCTCAGTCCCTATTTCGAAAGCGGACAGCTGGTGGAAGAGGATGGGATCTTAAGACTGAGCGAAGAAGGATTTGATATATCCAACGCCATAATGGCGATTTTCGTATAGGAGGAAGTATAATGAAGAAGTATATCTTAGCATTGGATCAGGGGACGACCAGTTCCCGCTGTATCATCTACAACAAAAAAGGCGAGATGGTCAGTGTTGCGCAGAAGGAGTTTCACCAGTTCTATCCGCAGCAGGGCTGGGTGGAGCACGACGCGGATGAAATCTGGTCTACGCAGATGACAGTGGCTCACGAAGCCATGCTCAAAGCGGGTGTGACGTATCAGAATATCGAGGCCATCGGCATCACCAATCAGAGGGAAACGACGGTGGTCTGGGACAAGCATACAGGGCAGCCGGTACATCACGCCATTGTATGGCAGTGCAGACGTACCGCGGAATACTGCGACCAGCTCATGGCGCAGGGCCTTGCAGATTCCTTCAAAGAGAAGACGGGGCTTTTGATCGACGCCTATTTCAGCGCCACAAAGCTGCGCTGGATCTTGGAAAATGTTGAAGGCGCAAGGGAAAGAGCCGAAGCAGGGGATCTGCTCTTCGGCACCATTGAAACCTGGCTGATCTGGAAGATGACCGGGGGCAGGGTTCACGTTACCGACTATTCCAACGCTTCCAGGACGATGATGTTCAATATCAATACTCTGCAGTGGGATGATGAGATTCTTTCGATTTTGGATATTCCAAAGTCCATGCTGCCCGAGCCGCATCCATCCAGCGAAATCTATGGGGAGACGGAGAGCACTCTCTTTGCTGGTCCCATCAAAATCGCCGGTGCGGCAGGAGACCAGCAGGCGGCTTTGTTCGGACAGACTTGTTTTCAGCAGGGTGAAGCCAAGAGCACCTATGGGACAGGCTGTTTTCTGCTGTTAAACACGGGGGAAAAGCCGGTATATTCGGAGAACGGCCTTTTGACGACCATTGCCTGGGGACTTGACGGCAAAGTCAACTACGCCCTGGAGGGCTCTGTCTTCGTGTGTGGAGCAGCGATTCAGTGGCTGCGGGACGAGCTTTCTCTGATGAAGGATTCTGCCGAGTCAGAGCGAATGGCGTTGTCGGTTGCGGATGCCAACGGTGTTTACGTCGTTCCCGCCTTTGTAGGACTGGGCGCTCCTTATTGGGATCCTTATGCGAGGGGCGCGATCTTCGGACTGACCAGAGGCGCTAACAAAAACCACCTTGTCCGTGCGACCTTGGAGTCTTTGGCATATCAGGCCAGCGATCTTTTGGGCGCCATGGCCTCGGATCTGGGCAAAGAGCTGGTATCACTGAAAGTGGACGGTGGAGCCTGTGCCAACAACTTCCTGATGCAGTTTCAATCTGATATCCTGGGCAAAGAGGTTCTGCGCCCGCAGTGCATCGAGACCACGTCCCTGGGTGCGGCTTATCTGGCAGGACTTGCGACGGGATACTGGAAAAACCAGGACGACGTGCTGGAAAACTGGCAGATTGACAAGACCTTTACGCCGTCCATGGCAGATGAACAGCGCAAGGCGCTTTTGTCCGGCTGGAAGAAGGCTTTGGAGCGCACCATAGGATGGGCAAAATAGCAGCAATTTAATGGAGGACTTTTTATGGGTGAAATCAAACAGAGAGATTATGTATTCGATACCTTCCGCGGGCTGTGCATGTGGAGCATTCCGATTTCTCACTTTACGAGAATGGCGGGGCACTTCAGCCACGATTCGGTCAGCGGCGTCATTTATATCACGATCAACGTATTTGTCATGCAGGCATTTATGTTCCTGTCCGGCTATTTTTCGAAAAAGCCGGAAAAGAGCAGACAGATTGCCTTCAAGACATTTTTATGGCCATATATCTTGAGCATCTTTTTCTTTTACGGCGTCAGGACCCTGCTGTGGGGTCACGCCACGCTGTACTTCGATCAGCCGCCCTTTGCCATGTGGTTCATGTTGGCGCTGTTCCTGTACAAGTTGTTCCAGAAAAATTACATAAAGGTTCCGCACTTCTTTGCGATCACCTTTGTGCTGTATTTGGCAGCGGGATGCATTCCGTTCCTGACCGAATATCTGTCGCTGGGCAGGCTTGTATCCTATTTCTCGTTCTTTTTCTTGGGGTACTACTGCAATGCGGAACACATCGCCAAAATCAAATGCCTGAAGAAGTGGCAGAGCCTGGTCCTGGGCATCGTCCTGGTGGGGATTTCGATCTATCTTGCCTACGGTCTTACGGGCATTCCGGTGGAATGGTACTTGCTCAGACGGCCCGGCGCGGAAATCGGCGTCGTATGGTATGTGGACATCTTGATGCGATTCGTGCTGTTCGTCCTCGGCTGTGCATGGCTGGTTCTGATGTTCAATATCCTGCCGGGCAAGGACAATTACCTGGCTTATGTGGGCAGAAACACCATGCCGGTCTATATCTTCCATCTGGTCGTGCGCCAATGGATCAAAAAACACGGCATCACCATGGGATTCTTTGCCCTGCCGGAGGCGGGCAGCCCGCTGTATCTGCTGTTGATTCTCGGACTGGCATCGCTGTGCGTGGTGGTCTTCTCGTCAAAGCCGGTATCGAAGTTCTATGACTTTGTGGTGGACGGGCTGTACGACATCTTCATGTGGATCATTCAGCACATTGTACTCGTGATCTTCGGCGCAGTGGAGAAGGTACTTGCTCTCGCTGGCCTGGGCACGGTAGACTGGCTGGGCAGGCAGAAGTCAGCCGCTGAAAAAAGCATCACAGACGAAAAAAATAATGTATGACATTCGGTCCAAAGAGCCGTAAGGCGATTTGCATGACCGAATTTATGCTGGCGTTCCCCAGCCTATGGCTGGGCTGGAACGCATCGTATGACATTTAGACAGGGGGCTGTCGCAT
>URXI01000314.1 GCA_900551775.1 uncultured Eubacterium sp.
GCCGTTTCTTCGTTAATGCGACAGCCCCTTTGTGCTACTGTCGGTTTCTCTCTACGATCATCTCCCGAAGCTGGAGCGCTTTCAGTATAATCTGAATCTGCAGACGGACCTCAGGATCTTTCAGATCCTCATCTAACTCCCTGTCGATGCGGCTCAGCCTCTCCAGAAGCGTACTTCTATGGATATATAGCTCTGCAGCCGTGGCGGTAATACTCATGTTGTTATTGAGGTATGCCCTGAGGGTAGCGATATAGCTGGTCTGCGATTTTTCATCGTGGGCAAAGAGACGTTTCAGACCCTCCGTATAATACATCTCGATAGGCATGTCGTTCTGGGCATTGATCAGAAGTTCCATCAGGGCGTACCTTCTAAAGTAATAGCATTTCTCATCAGGATTCATGAGCATGCCGTTTTCCAGCGCCGCCTGCGCCTGAGAGAAATAGAGCTTTGCACTGTACGGATCCGTGAACACATCGCTGATTCCCACTTTGATATCCATGGCCCCAGTCAGAATTTCGATACGGGCAGCCAGGGCGCTGTCAATACCTTCTTCCTGCGGCAACGAAGCCGTTTCAACAAAGGAAACGATGGCAGACTTATATTCAAAAGTAATGCTTCTTGGGAAAACGCTCTCAAACTTCTTACAGACGTATTCTACAGGTATCTGTGCAAAGCGATTATTCAGATGAGCAGCGATGCATAGAAACTGTCTTTCTGCTCCGGTGACTTCCAAATACTTTTTCCGTGCCGTATCCACCGGCATATCATTGATGATATCGATGAAGATTTTCCGCAGGACATTCCGCTCGGAGGTCATCACCTGCGAATTCTTCTTCATCGCCCTTCGGAGGTATTCGGCAAAATATTTGATCAGGGCCGGATGACTTTCCTTGCATGGGCTCCGCCTGTACTCTACCGTAAGGCTGCCGCTGTATTCATCCGCATCAAAGAGATTGATGCTCAAAGTGCTGGAATCCATGATATTCAGCCGAATGGGCTCTTTTACGTCAAAGAGCAGTTCGTTCTCTCCCAGGAACTGCCCCAGTGCAGACATGCTCAGTGCATCAGCTCCCATCTGTTCAAATGCCGGCGCAGTCTCCTCCAATCCTTCATATCCCGCCGAGGCGATGATTCGAAGATTGGAATCCATAGCCAGAATCGGATTGCCAAAGATCGGCACAGAAGACAGAACCATATCGTCGATATCTGCAGTGTCCTCCAAAATCTCGGATAGCTTCTCACTCCAGGCATCATACTTATTGTAAATGGCATTGAGCAGATTGGACACTTCAAATGAATCTGTATGGGCCTTTACCTTGATAAAGCAGCCCCGTTCCTTAAAGTAGGACATCAGCGGCGGCTCACCGATGCAGATGATCACCGTCCCCTTCTCCAAGGATGCCCTTCGCGGTATTCCTTCTGCCGTCACGATATAGACGTGGTCTTTGAGAAACGCCTCCTGACTATCGCTGTAGAATTCCGGTCTAAACAAAGTCAGATGATTCCCCTTATAGCCAGACATTTCTACCGGCATCACTTCCTTCAGGTTTTCAAAAATGATATCTGCATTGAGTTTCATCGCTGCCACATCCTCCCTTATCTACTATTCATTCTAACAATGTATTATCAAAAATACAACAGGAATTGCTGCGATTGAGTAGAAAAATGCCCCTGCTTTTTGTAGGGTATTTTCCCGATCAATACCGCACTTTTGCAGGCTGTGAGAAAAAACGCCCGCTGGTTACAATGACTTTAACAGAAAGTCCCGTAATGTAATGATAATTAAGGAGGAGATCTATATGGCTCTCAACGAGAAATTAAAAGAAACCAGGTGCGTGGAAACCGCTTGGGGAAAACTGATTCCACAAAAGGAATGTTACGACTTTGGCGTGCGGCACATCGCGGCATTCTGCGCCAATATCTTTCAGGTGATGAGAATCTTTGAACCGGATTTCGCAAAGCGCACAGAAGCCATCTGCGACGTCGCTTACCAGTTCAACATGGCGGCCTCATCAGATCAGTACATGGCCGGCTACTACGACGAGTGGAACATGCCGGAATTTCTGGAAAAGTCCGCATGGCTGGGCGCGATCTGGGGAGATTCGGGAGACGAATACGAGAATATGGCAGGGCGCGTGATCCAGTTTACCCGGGACAGAGTGGAAAAAGAACTGGATACCTGTCCATGGGACATCGTCGGTGCAGAGCTCTGCAATATGACCACAGCCATGTTTACTGCAAACTTTGATCTTTGTTCAAAGGATAACCAAAACGAAGTCTGCCTGAATATGTGCGAAGCCCGCGGCTGCGGCGACAGGCACTGCAGAGTCGTAGCAGAACGCCGCGACGTGACCGGACAGCCAAAGCAGGGCTGGATGGACCATATGGAGCAGCCCGTATATCCCGTCCACAGCACCCCTGCCGAAAGAGGCGTCAGCGAAGGACAGATTATGCGAAACGGGAAATACACCAACGCCTTCGGCGAGGAGAAATCCTTTGATTGGGCATATAACTGGGTTATGCAGATGGGATGGGTCTGGAGTATCGCCTTCCCGATCATGGCCATCAGAGATATGGCTCCGGACGAGGATGAATTTGAAAGAGTCTTCAAGATCGTCTTCGCTACAGCCGGTAAAAACCAGTTCATGGACCGCTTCTCCGTAGAGGGTCTGCGCAGTTATCTGGGCGTTCCGCACCAAGTAGCGAAAAAAGACTCCCGCATCATGGGCAGCTACATAAAATTCATGCTGGATTGTCAGTTGGTTCCATGTGAATTAACGGCCTTTACCCAGGACGAAACCCGTATACAGGTCGACGCAGATGATTTTAACGGGCGTTACGAAATGGCGCCTGTGGATGAAATCACCACAGGGTATGAAGTTCTCTGGCACAATGCAGTCAAGACCATGGTCGATCCGGAGTTCTCCGTCTGGTTTGAGAACAAAGACACGGACCACATGGAAATCGTTATCGGTCACAAAATCGACAAAAAGATGGTTTAGGAAGGAGGGCTGAGAAAATGTTATTTAAAGAGGATCAGACTGCAAGAGCAGAGGCAATGGCCGTAAGAACCAACATAGGCTGGTATCGCTGGACCCACGATCTGGTGGAGGTCACCGGCAAAGACGCTGCAAAGCTCCTTGACTATCTCTGTGTCAATGATATCGCAGGAGCAAAACCCGGTGTCAGCAAATACACCACCTTGCTGAATGAAGAAGGCAAAATTATCGACGATACCATCGTCACCTGCCTGGAAGAAAGCCGCTACTGGGTCTCCACACTGTATGCGCCGAAATTTCAGCCGTGGCTGGAAAAGTGGAAAGGCGATATGGATGTTTCCTATAAAGAATTGACCTGGGATATGGATATGTATGCCGTACAGGGGCCTAATTCCCTGGCCTATATGAACGCCCTTCTGGATACGCCGATTGATGAGATGAAGCGATTCCGCATGGAGGATCACAGCATCGCAGGCGTACCGGTGAAAATCCACAGATCCGGCTTCACTGGAGAAAACGGTTATGAAATCTACTGCCAGATGGCAGATTCAGAAAAAATCCGCACTGCCCTTGCAGCAAATGACGGCGCATTTGAAGGTAGGGAGCTGCGCACCTTGGAGGTATATGTCCGTTCCCTGCCGATGGAAAAAGGCTTTGCCCTCAGACAGGACATGTACGGCCTGACGCCATTTGAAGCCGGATTAGGCTGGTCGGTCAAGATGAGCAAGGATTTTGTAGGCAAAGAGGTCCTTGCCAATGCCAAGGAGCAGTACCGGCTGGTCGGCATTGAGCTGGACCCTGAAAGAGCAAGCTATGAGGACATCGCGCAGAATGAAGTGGTGTACCACAAGGGCGTGCAGTGCGGCATCGTCCGTCAGATGATTTACGGCTATACTGTAGACAAAAACATCGGCTTTGCCATCGTGGAGTTGAAATTTGCGAAGAAGGGTACTCAGCTTACCGCAGGGCAGAACGCCGCCAAAATTACCGTTTGTGACAAGAGCTTTATATAGGAGGTATCAATTATGACGTACAACCCTAACGACCCTCATGCAGCCATGCTGAAGGGATACATCTGCGAAATGCCGCCCCTGGAAGACATCTTTTCTGTAAAAGGAAAGACCGCCCTAGTTACAGGCGGCACCTCCGGCCTGGGCTTCAATATCGCTGTGCGGCTGCTACAGGGAGGCGCCAATGTGATCGTCGCCTCCAATTCAGATCAGCAGGCGGACAATGCCATGTATCTGTTCGCAGAATGTGGTTACGGTACAGAACGCGTGCAGTTTTGCAACACCGACGTGACCCAGGAGCAGGAAATCATAGAACTGGTCAAATTCACAGACAAAGCCTTTGGCTCTCTCGATATCCTGGTGACCAGCGCTGCCATATGGAACTATGCGCATATCTACGACATGCCGGCGGAAGAATTTGAAAAAGTCGTCGCTACCAATCTGACGGGAACCTTCAAAACAGTCAAGCATGTGAGCAGATATATGATCGACCACAGCATCGAAGGGAAAATGGTCCTGATCTCGTCCAATTCCGCCTGGCTCCCTTATCCGGTCTTCGGCGGCTACGGCCACTATGCAGCATCAAAAGGCGGCGTCAACGCCCTCGCCATCGAGGCGGCCAAGGAGCTGAAGCGCTTTGGCATCAGGGTTAACGCCGTAGCGCCCGGCGGTATGGCGACACCCGGCGCGATGAACAATATGGCGCTGGACTGCCTCAGCGAGGAAGCTCAGGACGCACTCTATGACGAAATCTCTACGCCGCAGCTGGACGAAATCAAAACAGTAGACGGCGTGGCAAGGGTAGCTTACGCCATGTGTACGGATTTTACCGACTGCCTCACCGGAGAATGTATCGTTCCCGACAACGGCATGACCCACAATATCCTCACCTATCAGCCGGAAATCAGTCAATATCCGGAAGATTAACTGACGACGGGCGTTTCA
>URXI01000315.1 GCA_900551775.1 uncultured Eubacterium sp.
GAGGAAGCAGCCGACTATACAGGAATTGGCAGACTTTTCTGGGTTTATGAGTACTATCCCCAACATTTCCTCTAACTTATCCCCAATTTCCTTGCCAGGCTTCATCCCGGCTTCTATCAAATCCTTGCCAGTCACTGCAAGATCTTTCAATGACACACATTGTTTTTTTTCTAAGATTTCACAATATAATTTTTCAATTGCATCTAAATTAGATAACTTTTCTTCTCTTTGATACAGACTCTGCGCTAAAACATCCGCCCGACGCACTTCCATATAATATGGGAATAGATCTTCCCCTATTTTATTCATCGCCTTACGAACATTAGCTGCCTCTGCCGGCATACGATAGTCATGATAACAAACAAGTTTGCACACTTTATGCAGTGTATCATTATCAAATTTCAACCTGCGCAGCACATTTTTCGCAATACTCTCACTCTCTACTGCATGTTTTTTAAAATGCGCCCGACCGTTTGCATCTATCGTTTTCATCTTCGGCTTGCCCATATCATGCATTAACATAGTTAAACGCAAAATTTTATCTGCTCTTATATTTTCCATTGCATGTAGTGTGTGTTCTCCCACATTATACATATGATGCGGCGTTTCCTGATCCGTTTCCATCATTTGATCAAATTCCGGCAAAAATTGCTTTGTAATTCCCAAATCATAGGCATCCTTCAACAATCCTGGCCGTTTCGAAGTCAGCATTTTTATTAACTCTATCTGAATTCTTTCAGCACTGATATTTTGAAGTGTATCCGCAAGCTCGCGCATCCCGCTTCTTGTATCCTCCTCAATCTCAAATCCCAATTGTGCCGCAAATCTTACTCCTCGCAGAATTCTAAGGGCATCTTCCGAAAATCGCTGTCTTGCATTGCCCACACATCGTATTACTCCTGCCTCTAGATCGTGCATTCCTCCAAAAACATCGACCAGCCCATCTTTTTCGTTATACGCCATCGCATTAATGGTAAAATCACGCCTCAATAAATCTTCTCTCAAATTTCTAGTAAATGTAACTTCTTTTGGGTGCCTGTTATCTTCATAGTCTCCATCTACCCGATATGTCGTAACTTCAAACCCTTCATGGTCCAGCAAAACCGTTACTGTTCCATGCTCAATCCCCGTATCAAATGTCCGATGAAACAGCGCCTTTGTTTCTTCTGGTGTTGCAGATGTTGTGATATCCCAATCCTCTGGCTTTCTCCCCAAAGCTGAATCCCTCACACAACCACCAACAGCATATGCCTCATATCCATGTTCCTGCAAAACTTTTATAATTTCATTTACCTGCTTCGGCAAATTAATTTTTAACTTATCCATATCTTTTTCCTCCATTTACTAACACCATGGTTATAATATCATATTTTCATTCGGGACGGAGGTTTTTTCAAAAAACTCCGTCCCGAATGAAAATATCCCTGTCCCTTTTGGTTATCTCATTCTCATTTCTTCCCTTAATAGTTTCTGAAGCTTCTTTGCCGCACGTTTTGAAATTTCAAACTGATTTGCAATAATACTTTCAAACAAATTTCTCATGTCACACCAATCCAAAATCTCTTCCTTGGAAAGTTCAAAATCTTTCGAAATATTCTCGAGAAACATCCTTGCAATTTCTTTTTGCTGCATCAATTCCTCCTCTGGAATATCCGCAAAAACCTTTGAACTTTCAATCCGATGAAACTCTTCAAAGGCTTTCGTGCCATCCAGTAATCCCACGTTCATATCATATCCTTCACTACTTAAAATACCCTTCTTGTATTTTGCCGGATCAAAATATTCTTGTGCACTACTATAACGATAACTTTGTACATTCTTACACATTTTTGCTTTTAATGGATTTAAATGAATATATCGTAGACAATTCCAGAAATGTTCTTCACTTTCGATACGTTGGCTATGAAATCGTCCCTGAAAGACGTAACCAACTCTTTTATGTTTATAATTATAATATTTTGCGTATTCAGCCAGAATCTTGGCCATGAAAGATGATAAATCCTCTTTTTCTGATTTCACCAACAAGTGAATATGATTTTGCATGATACAATATGCAAATATTTTGACATTGAATTCTTGATAGTTTTCTCGAATGATATTAAGAATTCTAGATTTTTCTCGATTTTCATTAAAAATCAGCTCTTTATTCAACCCTCGTGTCGTTACATGATAATATCCTGTTAGACTTTCCTGTCTCGGTTTTCTTGGCATATAATTCCCCCTTTGACGGAGAATGAGCTTCTTAAAATTTAGGAACAGGGTATTTTCAATTTCAATTTGGGACGGAGGTTTTTTCAAAAAACTCCGTCCCAAATGAATTGCAAAAATTAGTAGGATTTTCCCCAATATGCCATATGTTTTGCAGGTTTTCCACACCAGATACATTTATCTGAAATCATTTCTTCATCCTCGATCAGACATCTGGTTGCTGCTCCTCCTGTTGCATACTTCACTTCGCCTTCACACTCCGGATCTCCACACCAGCATGCTTTTACAAATCCACGATTTGCTTTAAACTTCTCAACCATTTCATCCATCGTCACGGCTGTATCGATATGGCTGTCCAAGAATTCTTTCGCTCTGTCGTACATATCCTGCTGCTCCTGCTCTAAGATTTCACGCAGTTTTGTAGCAATTTCATCCAGAGATACCACAATTTTCTCACGTGTATCACGGCGAACAACAATAACCTGATTGTTCTCAATGTCTTTTGGTCCAATCTCAATACGAGTTGGAATACCAAGAATCTCCTGTTCAGAGAACTTCCATCCCGGACTCTTATCGGAGTCGTCAATCTTCACTCTATATCCAGCTTTTTTCAGCTCATCTAACAATGCATACGCTCTGTCAAGCACGCCCTCTTTATGCTGTGCAATCGGAATAATTTTACATTCAACAGGTGCAACATGCGGTGGCAGAACAAGTCCGTCATCATCACCATGAACCATGATCAATGCTCCGATACTTCTGGTAGACCATCCCCAGGAAGTCTCGTATACACTGTGAGGCTCATTGTTTTTATCAATATACTTGATACCAAATGCATCTGGGAATCCGCTTCCAAAGAAATGGCTTGTTGCAGACTGAAGTGCCTTTCCGTCATGCATCAGCGCCTCTACTGTGTAAGTATCCTGCGCTCCAGCAAATTTCTCATGCTCTGCCTTTCTTCCAGACACATATGGAATCGCCATCGTTTCTCTATAGCAATCCTCGTATACATGGAACATCTGAATCGTACGTGCTTCCGCCTCTTCATATGTTGCGTGAATTGTATGTCCTTCCTGCCACAGGAACTCTCTAGAGCGAAGGAACGGTCTTGTAGTCTTCTCCCAACGAAGCACAGAATTCCACTGGTTCCATACCTTCGGAAGATCACGATAAGATTTTACTGTTCTTGCCCACAGATCGCAGAATAACGTCTCTGAAGTCGGACGAATACATAATCTTTCCTGCAGTCTTTCCATACCACCATGTGTTACCCATGCAACTTCCGGCGCAAATCCTTCAATGTGATCAGCTTCTTTTTCAAGCAAGCTTTCCGGAATCAAAAGCGGTAAAGATACATTTTCTACTCCTGTTTCTTTAAAACGTCTGTCAAGGTCCGCCTGAATCAGTTCCCAAATCGCATACCCATTCGGTAAATAATTCAGACATCCTTTTACGCTTGAATAATCACACAACTCTGCCTCGCGCACAACGTCTGTATACCACTGTGCAAAATTTTCATCACGAGGTGTGATATTTTTTACTAATTTTTCCTTTGCCATGTTTCTCTTCTCCTTTTTCTTATTCTGACGAGGCCCTTGCCCCACACTCAAATATATCGGGAAACGTATTATTTTTCACAAAGAAAAAGCCAAGCCTTACGTCCCCGCTAAAAGGGACCGAAAAGCTCGGCGGTACCACCCTAGTTAACTGCAACCCATTCGCAGTTCTCTCATTTGCCATTAACGCTGGCAGACGCTGCACTTTCATGCAGTGGCTCCAAGGCGGGTTCCATGTAGTTCAAAGCAGAGATCTCCCACCATATGATCTCCTCTCTGGGGCTTGCTTTCATGTACTACTCCTCTTCATTGCCAAAAATTCTTGAGTTAACTGTGATTTTAATCTATCATTTTGCATTTGTCAAGGCAGAAATTTCCACACCCAAGCCCTTACTCTGCTTCACCATTTCCTCACATGTACAAAAGTCAGTAATATTACACCTTTATCCACCTTCCTTTCCATTTATATTTGCATATTCAGATACTCTATGTTTAAATGATAAAAACAAACCACTTCAACATTAAGGAGAATCAACAATGAATACCAAACCTCTTAATATTCTATACGAAGATACGCACATTCTGGTGTGCGTCAAATCGCACGGCATTGCAACTCAAAGCAGAAAACTTGGCTCTCCAGATATGGTTTCTCTTCTTAAAAATCATATCGCCCACTCCAACCACAGCAAGGGTGAACCTTATCTGGCAGTCATTCATCGTTTAGATCAACCGGTATCCGGAATTTTGGTCTTTGCAAAAACTCCCTTCGCTGCCAAAGAACTAAACCGCCAGCTTACCTCCCATAGCTTTGGGAAATATTATCGCGCCCTCGTTGATAAAATGCCACCTGCGGAAAGTGGCACCCTTGAAAATTATATGGTCAAAGACCGCAAAACAAATATCTCTCAAATCTGCACTCCCGATACACCTGGTGCAAAACTTGCCCGTCTGCATTACGAAACCGTTCAAAAGGGACAGGGGATTTTTCATTTGGGACGGAGTTTTTTTCATTTGAACACGTCCCCAATTGAGCTTAACATCCACCTCGATACAGGAAGGCATCACCAAATCCGAGTACAGCTAGCAGCTCTTGGCTGTCCTATTCTCGGAGATTCCAAATATAATCCACAACCTGTGGAAAACGGCACCTGGCAAACAACCTGCTTATGTGCCTATCG
>URXI01000316.1 GCA_900551775.1 uncultured Eubacterium sp.
GAGGCAGAGCTTACATCAAAAAATCAGAAAAAGCAGCCGACAAACTGGACGCGGCAAAGGCAGCTCTCCCGAAGCAGAAGAAACTGGTAAAAGAGCGCACCTTTGAGGAAGCCACCGGAAAGGCAAAGACCCGGCTTCACTTTGAGGAACAGGAAAAGCCCCTACCCGGCGGCAAACCCCACAATAATCCGTTATCCCGCCCCGCGCAGGAAGCGGGTATTTTTGTTCACAACAAAATCCACAGCGTCGAGAAAGACAATTCCGGCGTGGAGGGCGCGCACAAATCGGAGGAACTTGCCGAGCGCGGCGCAAGGTACGGGACGCAGAAACTAAAACAGGGCTACCGCAGCCATAAGCTGAAACCCTACCGGGAAGCAGCAAAGGCAGAACGGGCAGCGTTTAAGGCAAACGTCAATTTCCAGTATCACAAAGCCTTGCAGGAAAACCCGCAGCTTACAAGCAATCCCTTTTCCCGGTTCATGCAGAAACAAAAAATCAAACGCCAGTATGCAAAGACGGTAAAGAAAGGCGGCGCAGCTACCGCCAAAGCAGCCGCCGGAGCGTCCCAAACAGCAGCAAAAAAAGCGGCTGCCTTTGCAGGGCGACACCCGGCAGGCGTGATAATCGCTATCACCGCGCTGCTTCTGTTCATCATGGTATCGGTAGGGCTTTCCTCTTGTGGGGCAATGTTTTCCGGCAGCATGAACAGCGTGTTAGGGACTTCCTACACGTCCGAGGACAGCGACCTTGTGGCAACGGAACAGAGCTATGCCGCAATGGAAAACGAACTGCAAAGTGAGATTGACAATATCGAAAGCACCCACCCCGGCTATGATGAATACCGCTATGACCTTGATACTATCGGGCATAACCCACATGAGCTTGCGTCTTATCTGACTGCCCTTTTGCAGAGTTATACCCCGCAGAGCGCACAGGCAGAGCTAAAGCGGCTGTTCGGCTTACAGTACACCTTGACGCTGACGGAAGAAATCGAGATACGCACCACCACCGACGAGGAGGGCAACGAGGAAGAATACGAATACCGTATCTTAAATGTGAAACTGACAAACAAGCCGATTGCTTCCCTTGCGGAAGAACTGCTGAACCCACAGCAGTTTGAAATGTTCAAAGTGTACTTACAGACACAGGGCAACAAACCGCTGATTTTTGGCGGCGGCTCCCCCGACGGTAGCCCGTCCGAGGATTTAAGCGGCGTAGAGTTTGTAAACGGCACACGTCCCGGAAACCCGGAGCTTATGGAGCTTGCAAAGCAGCAAGTGGGAAATGTGGGCGGCTACCCCTATTGGAGTTGGTACGGCTTTAACAGCCGCGTGGAATGGTGCGCCTGCTTTGTGTCATGGTGCTACAATCAAGCCGGAAAAAGCGAACCCCGCTTTGCAGGCTGCGAATGGCAAGGCGTTCCCTGGTTCCAGTCAAGGGGACAATGGGGCGCGCGGGGCTATGAGAATATCGCACCGGGCGACGCTATCTTTTTCGACTGGGATTTAGACGGTGTTGCCGACCATGTGGGGCTTGTGCTTGGCAGGGACGGCAGCCGCGTCTATACCGTTGAGGGCAATTCCGGCGACGCCTGCAAGATAAAAAGCTACGACCTCAACTATCAATGTATCAAAGGCTATGGGCTGATGAACTGGTAAGCAGCCCCAAAAAGAAAGGAGAATTTACTTTATGGCAAACAATAAAATTGACCGTATCAATAAGGAAATCGCAAAGACCCGCGAGAAAATCACAGAATATCAAAACAAATTAAAAGGACTGGAAGCGCAGAAAACCGAAGCGGAAAACCTTGAAATTGTGCAGCTTGTACGCGCTATGCGTATGACCCCACAGGAACTTAACGCCATGCTCAAAGGCGATACTATCCCCGGCATGACAGCCACAGACTATGAAGAACAGGAGGAAAATGCAGATGAAGAATAAATTCAAACAGACCATGACAGCCCTTTGTGCCGCCCTTATCCTTATGGGCGGTTTTTCTGTCCCTGCCTATGCACAGGGGACAGCCACAGAGCCGCCTACAGAGGACGCGACCAACGACAGCAATGTAGTTGTGGAGGAAAAAGAGGAAACGCCGCCCCTTACCCCAAAGGGCAACGCAACACTGGTGGACGATTTCGGCGGCAATAAGCAGCTTATCACTGTTACCACCAAAGGCGGCAATTATTTCTATATCCTCATTGACCGGGCAGCCGAGGGGGAACAGACCGTACATTTCCTTAATCAAGTGGACGAAGCCGACCTTATGGCACTGACCGAAAACGGCGAAGCTGCCAAAAAGCCGGAAATCTGTAATTGTACGGAGAAATGCGAAGCCGGAAAGGTAAACACGTCCTGCCCGGTATGTGTTACCAGTATGACAGGCTGCACAGGCAAAGAACCTACCCCAACACCCACAGAGCAGCCGGAAGAACCGAAAGAAAAAGGGGGCAATCCCGGCGCGGTGCTTGCCTTAGTCCTCTTTGTGCTGCTTGGTGGTGGCGCAGTGTTCTACTACTTTAAGTTTGTAAAACCGAAGCAGAACGTGAAAGGAAACACCGACCTTGAAGATTTTGACTTTGAGGACTACGACGAGGACGAGCCGGAAGCAGATACCGGGGAAACTTCCGAAGATGAAGAAACGGAGGAAGAAACCCTATGACCCTGTTTACCGACAATCCCTTTGAAAAGATGATGATACAGAAACCGAACGGGCGGCGTGATAATGCGCCGCCTGTTCTTTATCCCCCGGCTTGTGCTTCCTGCCCTTATAAGGGACAGTCCCCTTGTGTGGGGTACTGTATCAGAAAGATTGAAAACAAACAACCGACAGAACGATAAAAAGATATACTTGCGATATGGAATATGATATAATTGTTCCAACCATAGGAAATGACAGAGTTAAACAAATTTGAAGTTGAGGAAAAGAAAGAATGGAAGATAAAAAGATATTGCTTGATAATATTGATAAAATTCATACAACCGAAATGGGAATTGATAGAATTAAAAGAAACCTAAAAATAGATACAGCAGATGTTGTTGAGTATTGCAAAAATAAGGTGTTAGATAAAAATTGCAACATATACAAACAAGGAAAAAATTGGTATTGTGAAGTTGAAAATATCAAAATCACTATCAATTCATATAGTTATACAATTATCACAGCACATATTGTTAAGTAAAATCGGACTTTGGAGTGAAATTATGGACTATATAATACGAGAAATGAGAAGTGAAGAATACTGTTTATTAAGTGATTTTTTGTACGAAGCGATTTATATTCCAGAAGGAATTGAACCGCCACCTAAATCAGTAATAGAATGTCCAGAATTACAAGAATATATCGTTGAGTTTGGAAATCGAAAACACGATAAAGCCTTAGTTGCAGAAATGCAGGGAAATGTAATAGGAGCTATTTGGGTAAGAATTATGAATGATTATGGACACATTGATAATGATACTCCATCGCTTGCTATGTCTGTCCACAAAAAATACAGAGGATTAGGCATTGGAACTTCATTATTGAAACAACTATTACAGGTAGAAAAATTGGCTGGATATTCAAAAATATCCTTATCCGTTCAGAAAAGTAATTATGCAGTCAAGATGTACGAGAAAGTGGGATTTACTGTTGTTGATGAAAATAATGAGGAATATATTATGATTGTAAATCTATAACCGAAAGCTACAGTTTGTCAAATTATTTTACTATTTCATATCGCACAATTTTATACAATCACTTGTAGGAGCAATCGAAAAATCGGTTGCTCTTTTCTTTTACCCGAAAGGAGGATTTTTATTTGATTTTAGTTATCGCAGAAAAGCCCAGTGTGGCGCAGACAATCGCTGCCGTACTTGGGGCAAAGGAAAAGAAAGACGGATTTCTCACAGGAAGCGGCTATATCGTTTCTTGGTGTGTGGGACATTTGGTAGGGCTTGCGGAAGCTGCCGCCTACGGGGAACAATATAAAAAGTGGAGCTATGACAGCTTACCGATTTTGCCGCAGGAATGGAAATACACCGTTGCTTCTGACAAGGAAAAGCAATTCAAAACCCTAAAAGAGCTTATGCACCGGGCAGACGTTTCCGAAGTCGTCAATGCCTGCGACGCAGGGCGCGAGGGAGAACTCATTTTCCGTTTTGTCTATGAAATGGCGGGCTGCAAGAAACCTATGCGCCGCCTTTGGATTTCCTCTATGGAGGACAGCGCAATCAAAGAGGGCTTTTCCCGTCTGAAGAACGGCGAGGAATACGACGCGCTCTTTGCTTCCGCATTATGCAGGGCAAAGGCTGACTGGTTAATTGGTATCAATGCCACCCGCCTTTTCTCTGTCCTTTACAATCATACCTTGAACGTGGGGCGCGTACAGACCCCGACCTTAAAAATGCTTGTTGACCGGGACGCAGCGATTACCACTTTCAAGAAAGAAAAATACTACCATGTGCGCCTTGCCTTATCCGGCGCGGAAGCTGCAAGTGAAAGAATTTCAGATAAGGCAGAAGCAGACGCATTAAAAACGACTTGCGAAGCGTCAAAAGCAGTCTGTACTTCCCTTGTGAAAGAGAAAAAGACCGCAGCCCCGCCGAAGCTCTTTGACCTTACTTCTTTACAGAGGGAAGCAAACCGCCTGTTCGGATATACGGCAAAACAGACCCTTGACCTTGCACAAGCCCTGTATGAAAAAAGACTTCTTACTTATCCGAGAACAGACAGCAGCTATCTTACTGACGACATGGGCGACACAGCGGCGGGCATTATCAAGCTGCTTTGTGGGAAATTTTCTTTTATGGCGGGAAAAGACTTCACGCCGGAGCTTGGAAAGGTGCTGAACAGTAAAAAGGTATCCGACCACCACGCCATTATCCCCACTATGGAGCTTGCAAAGACCGACCTATCCGCGCTGCCGGAAAGTGAACGG
>URXI01000317.1 GCA_900551775.1 uncultured Eubacterium sp.
ATAACCCAGAGCCATCGTGAGATTTGCCTGTGCATCGGCATCAATCAGCAGGACTTTTTTACCCTGCTGCACCAGACTTACACCCAGATTGACCGCTGTGGTTGTTTTTCCGACACCACCCTTCTGGTTAGTCAGAGCAATTACTTTGCAATTTGACATAGATGCGTCCTCCTTTCACATAGATTTAGCCACTTTGTCAAGGTAGCTATGTAAACAGTACCAGAGAACGCAAAAAAGCCGCCTACTCTTAAAATCAATAAGAATAAGCGGCTTTGTAATCTGCCTTAGACATATTCAATTTTCATTCTCTTGGTCGGTGCATTTATGACCTTAAAAATAAGCTCGTCAATACAATCCGTATATCTGCCTTGCTGTATGAGCTGATTTTTTAACTCTACAAGGCTATGTATCAAAAGTTTTCTTTCGTGGCTATCCAAATATAGATGATTAAATTTCTCTCTCATAAGCACACCTCCACTTCTTTAGCTTCATTATAAGTTTCGGAAAAATAATATACAAATCTATAACTGGGAGATTTTGATAAAAACTCATTCCTATCATAAATTTCTTCCATCTAAATACTGGATTGCGGTTGAAATTAAAGACAGGCAACGTTTATAAAAATATTCATAATGCCTTTTATCCTGAATATCCGTTTTTGTTGTTTCATGGTGTCGAATTCTAAAATTATTGCCAAGTATGGTAAGCTCATGAAATTCCTTTTCAAATAATTCTAAAAACGGCTGTTGATTATTACCCATATCCATTATAATCTTATTAACCGATTTCTTCTTATCTACAGTCGATGAGCAGTAATATGTCTTTAGTCTCTCAAATGCATCCCAAAGTTTCTCCACTGCAATTTGCAAATTGTTTTCATCATAATATTTTGAAGCCTCTTGTAATAACTCTTTCAGTCCTACTTCTTGAACAGACACTAATGAATTTTTATTTATCTGGGTATCAAATGTATTCATTAGCTTCCCCTTGGAAAGCTGAAACGGTATCTCATTCAGTTTTAATATAGCATTAATCTGTGGTTCAAAGTCATCTGAGATACTATGTTTCGCAAAAAACTCTATTGCGTCCAACACGCAAAATGGAGAATTAGAAAGTATGAATGCTTGCAAATCAGCAGTTTCAACATATTCTTTTTTATCATTATAACACTTTGGCACATAAAATTGCCTTATTTCATTGAAAACATCCTCAGCTACTGTTGTATTATAATTCCATCCCGTTTCGTCAGTCGCTTGATATACGATATTATATCGCTCCAGAAACTGATAAATTTGATTTCTCGCTTTCCGCTTTATGGACAATACTATCTTTTTTGCTTTTATGTCCTTTGCATTTCGTTGAGAATATGGAATAAACAACGTATTATCTTCTTGCCGATATATTCTCCATCCATAAACATCACGATTGGATATTTTCTCAGCAGGGTAAATCTCATAACCGTCATTTTGTAATAGCTTGTTAGTTGCCACTAAAAATTCTTTCCAATATCCCTTATCATATCGAACAGCAGGGTGAAATACTTCGCAAAGAAATTTTAAATATACTTCATCGCTACCATCTTGTAAATTGAATCTTTTGTCTTCAAAAACCCAGCAGTATGGATAATCATCATTATTCACTGTATGTTGCCAAATATCCTGTTCTGCATTTGCAAATCTTGAATCAAAACTTGGCATTCTCTCCAAATCATATAATCTTTTAAGAAAATCTATTTCTTCAAGGCGACCATAATAATTATAAGTAACGGTTCGGGTTTGAAAAAATTCGTCTATCTCTAATCCATTCTGAAATAAATCTAAAATATCTCGCTTTGTTATTTCTGTAATACGGTTCACTCCATTTTCCTCCTTTCAAGCATATTCAGCACTTATATATTACTTCCCAAATATTTTAAAGAAAAGCGTACCACTATTTTTAATGATACGCTCACCATTATTAAATCACTTCAAAATGCTTCAATGCATCCTTTATCGCTTCCACTTTCTCTGCTGTCGGATGCTTCCTTGGCTTTTTCAATTCTTCTACCGCATTAAGAGCATCATACATCGGCAAGCCTAAATCTCTCTTTACCTCTGCGATATATGCGGTATGTACCTTGAAGCCGTATTTAGCTTCTATGTACTCCTTTATCATTTTGTAGGTCACTCGTTCTTTGGGCTTATATTCTTCGGCTCTTTTAGCGATATTATCAAGCGGAACTTTTCCCTCACCCTCGCCAAACTCAACTTTTACGTTGATATGTCCGTCTGGCTTTTTGTGGGAAAGCAAGACAACCGTCTCGACAGTTGTTTCAGTTTCCAAGGGAAGTTCTTTCACTTCCTCGCCATCAACAGGCACAGGGAAATTGAATACGATCTTCTTTATCCAGCTTCCGTCTTTTCTCTTTTCCGGGAACATCTCAATTCGCTCGATAAAGGCTTTCATAAACTCTTTCTGTTCCGCTTCCGTTGCGGAATGGTAGACTTCATCAAATGCCAGTAAGAGCCGATAAATGTTATCGCCGGATATTTTCTCCTGCTGGATACTGCGTATCTGACTTTGCAATTCGCCAATCTGAACTTCGATTTCTTCTATCGTATCATACTGCTCATCATAGCGGCGCTGCAAGTCCAAAATCTTTCTGTCATAGTGGGCATCATTGATGTCCAAGGTATCCATCTGACGCTCCAAGCGGCTTTTCGTTCCAAAGGCTTGCTTTAGCTGCCCTTGCAGGACGGCGATCTGCTTTTCCATATCCTCTGTATCAACCGCTGTTCCGATTTTCGCTTGAATTGCTTCTACAAATCGGGGATTGTTGACCATAGCGGAAATGACCTTCGCCACAAATTTGTTGATCTCTGTCTGTTCGATATTCAGCCGGAAACTGCACTCATGCCCTGTCGGCGTAACTGTATTTTTGCAGTAGTAATAATACCGTGTTTTCTTGTCCTTGCTATGAGCCTTGGCAATATTGCCGTACATACTCTTTCCGCAGCATGGGCATTTCAAGATACCGGACAGGATGTGTGCGTGGTCTGGATTGTTGACCTTTTCCCGCTTAAAGGAATTGATCTTGCGCTTTTCCTGTGCCAGATACCAATCCTCTTCAGAAATGATAGCTTCGTGCTGTCCTTCATAAACCGGAAACTCCGACTGCTCAACCACGTGAATCTCGTTTCTTGTACCCTGTTTCTTTTCAGTTCTTCGTCTGCCGTAAGCAATCTTTCCCATATAAACAGGATTGTACAATACATTTTTCACAAAATCTCTTGAAAATCCCGGAATGGTATTATTCTGTCTTAGTTTCTTTACATAACCATTGCGGTTCAGATATTTTGCAACTCCTGCAACACCCTCGTTTGTATGAATATAACGATCATAGATTACTCGGATAACTTCCACTTCATCCTCTGCAATGACAAGGTTTCCGTTTTCCAGTTTGTATCCATAGGGAGCGAAACCGCCATTCCATTTGCCCTCACGAGCCTTTTGCTCCCGTCCTGCCATTGTCTGTGTGCGGATATTTTCTCGCTCAATCTCTGCCACCGCAGACAGCACAGAGATCATCAGCTTTCCGGCATCCTTGGAGCTGTCAATGCCATCCTCCACGCAAATCAGGTTGACACCAAAATCCTGCATGAGCTGCAAAGAGTTCAGAACATCGGCTGCATTTCTGCCAAATCTGGAGAGCTTAAAGACAAGCACATAGGAAACGCCGTCTTTGCAGTCCTGGATGTCGTTCAGCATCCGTTGAAACTCCTGCCTCCCTTGGATGTTCTTGCCGGAAAATCCTTCGTCAGAATACTCCCCGGCAACGACCATATCCTCGTATGCCGCATACTTCCGCAACTTGTCCCGCTGGGCATCCAAGCTGTATCCGTCTACCTGCATGGAGGTGGACACTCTCGTATATAGATAACATTTAAGTTGCTTCTTTTTCAGAATCGCTACCTCCTTCGCTCATTTCTTTTACCATCAATCCCTCGTTGCGGATATAATACTCCAAAAGTCTAAGCACATAATCCGGTGCATGGCGGTTGTCCAATTCCCACTCGGTCATAGTCCGGTAAGGAATATGGACGAGCTTGCAAAAATCTTTCCGGTTCAGTCCTGTGCTTTCACGCAACTTTATAATTCTGTTTTTACAATCCATCCGTCTTTTCTCCACAAAAGCAAAAATACACGTTGCGTACATATTATAGCATAGCCACAGCAAGTACGCAACGTGTAAATTGTGAATTTTTACGCAGCCTTATCCGTCAAAGGCTGCGCTTGCTTATCATCCTTGGAACACTCCACCGTTTGTGGAGTATCCTGCTCTAATTTATCCAAAACCTGATGCCCGTACTTCTGGAGCATCTGGCTCATAACATCCACACAGCGGTCAAATGCCGCATTATATTTCGCTTCCTCATAATATTTCTTCAATAGGCAATTCCTCCATCAAAGTTCCATATCCTGTCCACGCTTCTGGGCAGGGTGTTTGTGTTCCTGCGTTTCCTTTCCTCTGATGAGGATAGAATTGATAAAAGCCCGAACCCTTTCGGATGCAATTTCCAGTGCATCCAGAAAAGGCTGGGCTTTCTGTTTGAGTTCCATATATTTTTCGTTTACTGCTTCATACCGCTGCTTCCAGATCGAAACCGTCTTTTCTGCGGAAGCCAATTTTTCTTTCAGTCGCTTGTTGTCAGCATTGGCAATAATACCGTTGACCGCATAGTGTTTGAGCGTGTCGCATTCATCCGGTGTCAGCGTGATATTATTTCCGAATGTGGCTTTCTTTCCCATCGTTTCAATCTCCTGCACCGTCAGAGCAACGGTCTTTGCTGTTTTGGTTTCCTTTTGCAGAGCTTCCAGTTTCTTTTTCTGTTTCTCCGTGGCAGCTTTGGCATTCTCCAACCCCCGCTTCG
>URXI01000318.1 GCA_900551775.1 uncultured Eubacterium sp.
CAACAGCTGCCCCCTGAATATCGGCCTCGGACCGGGCATACGCAGGCGACAGCACAATTAAGATGCAATGCAGAAGTCCATCAGATACTTTCCCGGAGGCAGACGCTGTCTGGGCGGAAAATCCCCAAATGATTCGATACCAGAGCAACGGAGGAATCCAGAGCAGGAATCTGGCAAGGGGAAAATGCTTGGTCATAGAACACTCCTTATATCGTACAGGAAATCTGTCCCGAAAAAACCATTTCGCATGGCGGTTTTTTGAAAATTCTGAGCTTTATCTGGAAGCAGCCTGCTGCGGAATGCGAACCTCGGCGCCTTGCCCGCAGTTCACCTCTTCCGGCTCATGGAAAGTTGGCACAACCCTGTGCAGCGCCTCCCGAATGCAGGAGGAATCATCCTTCTCCAGGGCCTCCTGGAGAATCTCCAGCTTCTCTCTCAGCTCGCCGGGCGTAATCGCCGGCTGCCGTTCGATAAAGATCTGGCTGTTCTCCGTCTGCTCAATGTCCCGGCTGGCAATCAACAGCTCCTCGTACAGCTTTTCGCCGGGCCGCAACCCCGTCTCTACAATGTCAATGTCCCGATACGGCACATACCCGGAGAGTCTGATCATATTTTCCGCCAAATCCAGAATTTTTACAGGTTGTCCCATATTCAGAACAAACAGCTCGTTCTTCCGGGCCATGGCGCCGGTCTGCAGCACCAGCTGTGCAGCTTCCGGAATTGTCATAAAATAACGGATAATGCGCTTGTCTGTTACCGTGATCGGTCCCCCCGCGGCGATCTGCCGCTGGAACAGCGGTACTACGGAGCCGTTGGAGCCCAGGACATTTCCGAATCGAACCGCCACGAAATCTGTGCCGCTGTGTCCTTTCATGGACTGAAGAATCATCTCGCAAAGCCGTTTGCTGGCGCCCATTACAGAGGTGGGATTGACCGCTTTGTCTGTGGAGATCAGTAGGAACTTCTGAACGTGGAACTCATCCGCGGCCCGCACGAGATTCAGTGTGCCAAACACATTGTTGCGGATCGCCTCCTGGGGGCTGTTTTCCATGAGCGGCACATGTTTGTGCGCCGCGGCATGAAAAACCACATCCGGCCGGTATGTAGCGAAGATCTGCCGCATCCGCCTCCTGTCCCGTATAGAAGCGATCTCCACTTTCAGATTGAGCCGCCCACCATACTGATACAGCAGTTCTTGCTGGATATCATAGGCGTTATTCTCATAGATATCCACGATCACCAGCTCTTTGGGATCGTGCTTGACAATCTGTCGGCACAGCTCTGAACCGATAGAGCCGCCTCCTCCAGTAACCAATACGGTTTTTCCAGAGAGATACGCATCCACAGGCGCTGGGTCCAAGTACACCGGCTCACGGCCCAATAAGTCCTCAATGCGGACCTCGCGCAGTTGAGAGCGCATCGGCTTTTGGCGGATCATGTCCAGTGTACTGGGCAAAACAGAAATTTTGATCCGCTCGAGGCCGGACAGTTTCTGTAAAATCTCGTGGCGGCGGTTTTCCCCCGCAGATGGAATCGCCACAATGATCTCCTGAATATCCATCGCGCGCAGGCGCTCCTGCACTTGGCTGATCGTCCCCTTCACTTCCACGCCATGGATTCGTTTTCCCAGCTTGCCAAGGTCGTCATCAAAAAAGCATTGCACACTGTATCGGCTGTCTGGATTGCTCTGGAGCTCATCCAGCAGCTGAACGCCAGCTGCTCCTGCACCGACAATGGCCACAGGGATTTGATGGCTGCCCTTACTAAATAGTACCCGACTGCGGTAAACACGGTAGGCAAAGCGCAGCAACAGCATTCCCAAGACCCAGAGGCTGGCCACACAAGTCAGGAGCATAAAGGAAATTATGCTCTGCAGAAAAATGCGGCTCAAGACCTCGTAGAGGAAAAATCCGCAAAATGCAGCCATGAGCAGCGACAGGTATTCCTTACTCTCAGCGTACCGCCAGAGACTGTCATACGTACGGAACAAAAGTTGGAAAAGCACTGTGCAGGCATAAAGCAACGCAAAATTTTGAATCAGCTGAACGGATTGTCCAACTGCATCCATCAGATTATACCGCAGAGAAAACCACGAGAAAAAAGTCGAAAAAACAATTAAAATCAGACTGTCACACAAAAAGAGAATCTGTTTTCGCAGATGATTCATCTTGCCCATACGCTCCTAATTGCATTATGTGTCGTTCCTTATTTCACATAGGTTACGATCATATAGCAAATTATACAGCGTTGTGGTCCAAATTTAAAGTGGCAAATATATCTTTCTGCCATCTACTTTTCAAATCCATTTTTCGGCTAGATCTTTCTAATTTTGTGTTTGTTATAGAAAAACGGATAAAATGGCGCAAAAAATCAAGTGTAAGCAACTCCTGCTATCGGAGTGCGCACAGGAGGACGTGAGTTTGTTTAGCGCCCCAGCGTGGAACTTTTCATATCCATTTTCAATTAACAAAAGTTCCTAGGCGCCACTCATTTTTTGCTTTTTTACCGCTAAGGACATCCTGTAATTCTGCTTCTACACTTCTGTAGTCAGTAACTTATTTTTACTTTTAACACTGGTCATGTAGGCCTCCCCTTTTGTTTATCAGGATACGATTCTATATCAATATTCGCGCCAAAATGTGAAACAGTCTCCACCAACCGAAAAACTATATCAAAGCAATTTTTTCCTCTGTAATGCTCAGTACTTATGGCACATCAAACTGCCGTGCAAAAAGTTCAACTGTTAGAAATTTATAGCTAATTTTTTAAGGATCTCGTATCGGCGACTTTTGTTAGCGGAAAGGACTGCCACTATGATCTCTTGAATGTCCATAGCCTCCATCATGTTTTCACCCAGCTAATCGTTCCCTTTACATCAATAACATGGATTTGCTTGCTGACTTTAATGGGATCATCAAAAAGCACTCCACTTTACATCGGGCTATCCGGATTACTTTAAAGCTCATCCAAAGGCTGACCTCCTGCTGCGCTGATGTCCACGATTGCCAAGGGAACCTTATGTGTTCCTCTGGCAAATTGCGCCTAGCTATGATGCACACGATACGCAAATCGCATCATCAGTATCCCAATATCTAGATGCTAGCCACGCATGTCAAAAGCATAAATGCAATCACGCCCTGTAGGAAGATACGACTCAGGGGAGCTCATAGAGGAAGGCGCCGTACACTGCTGCAAAAGCAACAATAGGTACTGTGTTCTCCGCATACCGCCAGAGACTATATAGGCTCGAAGGAAAAATGAAACCAAACTATGCAGTTGTAGAGCAGTATGAAGTTTTGAAGAAATTGAGTCAAACTTCCAACTGCACCAGTCAAATTATGGCGCAGTAAAACCGAAAAATAATAATCTTATTTCAAAAATATCACTGTTGCGCAAAAAACATCTACTTTTCAAAGAGCCTCACTTCAATCAAACTCTTCTAACTGTACTTATTTGTCAAACTATTTGCAATTTAAAATACATCGCAAATTACGCAGCATTCCGTTTTCAAAGTAAAGTGTTAAATTATAGATAGCAATATTTATTTATTTCTAAAATAACGTAGGTTCGAACTTAATTTCCAGAGCAAAGGGGAAATTATTACGCCATATACCAAAAAAACACAGATACTAGTTAGGCATAGTTGGACAAATGCATGAGAATCTGCTAGTAAAGCATTACACTTAATGCAAAGGAATACAGATATCCCCCCTCCGACACATAAAAATGGTAGTATCTGAAATAGTGGAGTCATAGAAAGCCCCGGCATACATTGCTGGGCTGTAACCATGTTGAGCACTCCCATCACCAGAGTAGCAACACTGCTGGCAAGGGTAACTCCTAGTACGCCGTATCGGGGGCAAAGCAGAATACTCAGCACAATGTTTACAAGAATCCCTACGATACTGTTGCGGGTTGGCTGCCGGGAGTTCTGGTATCCATATTGTACCCGGGCGTAGATCTCCTTCCAAGCCATCGGGATAAATGCACAGCCGTAACCAGACAGGGCTAGAGCCGACATTTGGATCTCCTCCACGCCAAACGCTCCCCGTCCATAAAGCAAGGAGATTATATCCTCCGCCTGACACACAGTAATGATTGTCACCGGTAGCAGTATTAGTGTCAGAATAAGCACCGACCGCTGTATCAGATGCGCTGCGGCCTCCGTTTTTCCCTGAGCGATAGCTTCCGCCATATGGGAGTAGAGCACTGTGCACAAGGACGCGATCAGGGTGCTGATAAGGTCGGTGAGGGTACTGGCGTACCCCACTGCTGTGACCGCACCGCTCTCCAGTCCGGAGATCAGGATCTTGTCTACGATTTGGTTCACGTAAATGGCGCCGTATCCAATTAGCAGCGGACCGATCATGGTCAGCAGAGAATGGATATGCGGACTGCGCAGAGGATTGGTTCCGCTGGGCAAGAAATACCGCCGGGCCTGAACACCGGTAATGACGGTGCTGACCAGGATATAGAGACAGAAGCCCACCACCAGGGCGTTTACTCCCAGACGGGCTGAGAAAAAAATCGCCATAGCCATGATGATGATGCTTTGGTAGAGCCGCTCCAGCTGGCCGGGAATAAAACGCTTGTTGGCATTAAGTGCTCCATGGAAAGCGGCCATCCACACCAGCGGAATCAATGTCCAGGAAAACGTCCGCAGGTATGCGCTCAGTCGGGCCGTCATGACCGGGGTGTAGGTGGGGGCCAGCAGTCTGGCCAGAAGTGGAGAACAGATGAACAGCACCAGGGCGATGGCGCCGGAGATCAGGGTGCCGCTCTTGAGCACGTCCGTAGCGAAAGAACCGGCGGAGGACGGCTTTTCCTCCCGCAATCGCACATAAATGGGGACCATAGCGGTGAGCAGCGCCTGGGTCAAAACATATTGGG
>URXI01000319.1 GCA_900551775.1 uncultured Eubacterium sp.
AAGAGGCGGGAGCATTCGGTAAATTCGAATACTCCTGCCTCTTTTTGTTTCAACTATGTAATTCAAAGCAGCATCCCTTGCTGCTATTTCATAAACTTTTTCAGCAGCACCGGGGTGATGATGGTGGTGACGATGACGACCAGGACGACTGGCGAAAAGAGTTTGCCGCTGAGCAGCCCCATGTGGTAGCCCTTTTGGGCGACGATCAAAGCGACTTCGCCTCTGGATATCATGCCTATGCCTACATTGAGGGACTCTCGGTTCGTATACCTGCAGAGCTTTGCACCCAGGCCGCAGCCCAGAATTTTTGTCAACACGGCGATGACCAGGATCATGAGAGAAAAGATCAGCATGGATTTGGTCATACCGTTGAGTTCTGTCTTGATGCCGATGCTGGCAAAGAAGACCGGCGAGAAAAACAGATAGCTGGGCACTGTCATCTTGCGGGCGATATCAGACTTGACCTCGAAGGTGGAGATGATCAAACCGAGAAGGTAAGCGCCTGTGATGTCTGCAATACCAAAATACCTTTCTGATATGAAAGATATGATCAGCACTAAGGCCATGACATAGATCGACAGCCTGCGTCGATCTTTAAACTCTTCAACCGTAGGCTTTGATGCGGTGATAATGACTGCCAGAACCCCCATCAGAATGACATAGAGTCCGATTTTGATCAAAATGGAAATGATGCTGATGGATGGATCTTTCAGGCTGGTGACCACAGTCAATATGATGATGCCGATGATATCGTCCAGCACTGCAGCGCCCAGTATGGCGCTTCCCACCTTGCCGTTGAGCTTGCCCATTTCGCGCAGGGCTTCTACAGTGATGCTGACGGATGTCGCAGTCAGGATGACACCCATGAAGACCGCCCGCAGGACCTCGTTAAAATTTGACGGATCCACATGAAAATAGAAGTAATAGCATGCGGCACCGCCGATTAAAGGCAGTATGACGCCCATGGAGGCGATGACCACCAGGGAGACGCTGTTCTTCTTGATTTCATTGATGTCCGTATCCAGCCCGGCGATGAACATCAGAAGAATGACGCCGATTTCGGCAGTCTTGGCGAGGAAATCGCTTTCTTCCACCCAGCCCAGCACGGATGGTCCTAAGATGACGCCGGCAATGAGAGCGCCCACAACCTGCGGCATATTTACTTTTTCTGACAGGCCGCCGAGTAATTTGGTGGATAAGATGATTACCGCAATTGTTAGTAAAAAATAATAACTAGTCATTTTAAAATACCTCAAACCTTTAACAAAAAAATCACAGAATATTTATAATTCTCTACAATGAAGTATTCTACCACTAATAAAATGATTTGTACATCTCATAAGTTACAAAAATACATGGAAATATTTAAGAAAATCCCAATATATTTCTGAAAATTCTTTGACAATGGAATAATTATGTAGTAGAATATAGGTGAAAATAATCTGAGAATCTCGGAGATTAGTTTCTAAGATTATAGTTAATACTATGCGCCAGAAATATAAGCAAAGAAAAAACACATTGGGTATTGCCCAATGTGTTTTTTGTACAAGAGAAATATCGGTCAGGAGAAATAGAATGAAAAAGTCAGTTTTGATTACAGGCGGTTCCAGAGGAATCGGCGCCGCGACAGTCAGAAAGTTTATCAGTGAGGGCTACGATGCGGCATTCTTTTATCAGAGGAGTCACGAAGCTGCAAAGGCTCTGCAGGAGGAGACGGGGGCAATAGCAATTCGCTGTGACGTTGCGGACAGGCAGCAAGTCAAAGAGAGCGTCAAGGCTGCCAGGACTTGTTTAGGCATTGCGGCATTTGATACCTTGGTATGCAACGCAGGACTCAGCATATCCGGTCTGTTCACTGATTTAAGCGACGAGGATTGGACACGGCTTCTGAATGTCAATCTCAACGGTATGATCTATGTGACTAGAGAAGTGCTGCCGCAGATGATCAGCGAAAAGAAGGGACAGATCGTTTTGGTTTCCTCCATGTGGGGGCAGACTGGCGCATCCTGCGAAGCAGGTTACTCTGCGACAAAAGCCGCTGTTATCGGGCTGGGTAAGAGTCTCGCCAAAGAGATGGGGCCATCTGGCATCAGGGTCAATACAGTAGCGCCAGGTGTCATCGACACAGACATGAACAGCTGCTACGGCACAGAAACCATGGCGCAGCTTGCAGAAGAAGTTCCCCTGGGACGGATCGGCAGCGCCGAAGAAGTCGCCAAAGCAATCTACTTCCTGGCATCGGAGGAAGCTTCTTATATTACAGGACAGGTGCTGGCGGTGAATGGAGGCTTTTATATCTAAAAAAACTGTGGTATACTAACAGAATAGAGATCATAAGGGAGGGATTATGGATAAAGTATTGAATATTTTACAAGGTATTCTAGAGGCAATCGGAGATTTTTTCAAAGGTCTGCTGGGCGGTATTACAGACATTTTCAGCGCTACCGACAGTACAGAACTGATTTATACAGCCATCGCCAGATGGGTGTTTATCTTCCTTGCCGTTTTTGTGTTACTCAAATCGATTCTGTCCTTACTGCGTTCGAAAAATCCTTCGGAGGTATGGGCTTATCTTCATTTGAGCACAGGGGAGAATCTGCCCATCACCCATTGGGAAAATGTGATCGGCAGATCAAAGAGCTGTGACATCAACATCGATGATCCGAGAGTTTCAAGGAACCACGGTACTTTGTCCAGGGATAACAAAGGGGTCTGGACTTATCGTGATCTGGGGTCTACGAACGGAGCATATATCAACGGAGAAAAAGTAATGCCTGATGAACCTGTGGAGATAGAGCCGGGTGACAATATCGACGTCGGTGTGACTGGATGCACGCTGTTTCCAATCAGTCTGGAGGAACGCAGAAATAACATCGAAATGAGAAAGATGGATACGATTCTGCTATCCCCGTGGCTTTCGCTGATCGCACTGACGATCTTTCAATTCATGACATGGCTGCAGCTGAAAATCGCTCTGGGGGATGATTTTGTTCCTTCCATATCGGTAGCCTTTATCGGCGTCAGCGCTTTGATGTGGGGCTACGTGATTTTGCTGCGCTCCATGAGACGAAAAGGCTTCGAGATGGAGACCATCGCTTTCTTTCTATCAACGCTCAGTTTAGCGGTGACGGCGAGCAAATATCCGGAGGCGGTGTTCAAGCAGTTTATCGCCATCGCCGTGGGCGTGGTGCTGTTCTTCTTCATGTGCGCCTATCTGCGGAACTTGAACTGGGCAAAGGCGATTCAGAAGCTGATGTACATCGCTGCTGCGGCGCTGCTCCTATTCAACTTGATTTTTGCCACGTCAAAATTCGGCGCGGAAAACTGGGTGGTCATCGGCGGGGTTTCGTTCCAACCTTCAGAAATAGTTAAACTGGCCTTTATCTGGGTTGGCGCCGCATCCCTAGATCAACTCTTTGAAAAGAAAAATTCTTTGATATTTATGATATTTTCAGGTTTCTGTTTCTGCTGTCTGGCGCTGATGGGAGACTTTGGAACGGCGATCATTTTCTTCGTCACATTCCTGGTCATTTCTTTCCTCAGAAGCGGAGATTTTACGAAACTGATTTTAATCGTGGGTGTCGCTTTTGTCGGCGGCCTCATGGTGCTGAAATTCAAATCCTACATTGCGGAGCGTTTTGCTGCCTGGGGTCATGTCTGGGACTTTGCTGACTCCACTGGTTTCCAGCAGACGAGAACCATGTCGGCGGCAGCCAGCGGCGGAATGGTCGGTGTCGGTGCAGGAAAAGGCTGGCTTAACCAAGTAGGTGCTGCGGATACAGATTTAGTATTCGGCATGTTGACAGAAGAATGGGGATTGATCATCGCAATCTTAGCGGTCCTGTCCATCATCACGCTGTCCATCTTTGCTGTCAGATCAATTTGGGCAGGCAGATCAACATTTTACACCATCGCAGCCTGTTCGGCCATGTCCATGTTTCTGTTTCAGACCATGCTCAATGTCTTCGGAGCAGTAGACTTGTTTCCGCTTACAGGTGTTACATTTCCGTTCGTATCCAATGGAGGAACTAGTATGATATCCTCCTGGGGGCTGTTAGCCTTCTTAAAGGCGGCGGATACCAGGCAGAACGCCAGTATCGCTATCAGCCTATCGGAAAAAGGTCTTGCGGTGGAAGGAGATGATGATATATGAGAAAATTGGAAAAGAGGGCAATCATCTGTCTGACCCTGGCTGCATTTTTGTTCCTGGGCATCGGGGTTTTCACTTACCGATTTGTCGTTCACGGTGCTGATTGGGCGACTTTCTATGCCAATCAGCACATCTACACCGAGGGGCGGCTGGCAGTGGGCAGTATCTACGATATTAACGGCAAGCTGCTTACAGAAAATAAAAACGGCAAGATCAAATATAACGACGATGAACTGATCAGGAGGGCTACGGTGCACGCTGTCGGCGATATGGACGGTAACATCGCAACGGCTGCGAGAAGCGCTTTTAAAAGCCGTATCGTAGGATATAACCTGCTGACGGGAACTTACAGTGTAACGGGGAATGGAAACGATCTGACCCTGTCTATCGACGCGGATGTCAGCAAAGCGGCATATCAGGCATTGAACGGACGCAACGGCACTGTCGGCGTATATAACTACGAAACTGGTGAAATCATCTGTATGGTCAGTTCCCCCGGCCTGGATCCGGTCAATCCGCCAGAGGAGGCAGAATCAGGTACGTATCTGAACAAGTTCCTTTCTTCCAAGTTGATTCCCGGCTCCATCTTCAAGCTGGTTACTTCCGCAGCAGCCATCGAAAATCTCGACAATCTGGATTCCTGGAGCTATTACTGCACAGGTGTCAGCTACATCAATGGGGAAAAAATCACCTGTACGGCTGCCCACGGAACAGTGAACTTTGAGAGCGCTCTTGC
>URXI01000320.1 GCA_900551775.1 uncultured Eubacterium sp.
CCACTGCTCTCTTTCAGCGTCGATGTAGGAGCCGCCTGCACAGCGGAACACCTGCACGCTGTCAATACCCAGGGCCTGGGACAAGACTTTTTCCACAGGGGCGGAACGGTCTTTGTATACCAGTTCCCCGTCCCTGCCCAGGCTGATCTCGAAGACGTTCAGCGTCGCCTCGATGCCGGGATGGATGGTGAATTTGTCATAGTCGATCATGGTCAGCACCGTATCCAGGTGCATGAACTTCCTGTCATGGGGGATGGTGAAGGCCAGCACCTTTTTGAAGGAATCCCTCGGCAGGATGTTGCGTGCCAGCTGCTCGATGGCTTCCGGCTGTGTTCTTAGGCTGCTGCCGATGGCGATAACCTCCTTTGACAGCACGGCGATGTCGCCGCCCTCGATACCGAAGGGGCTTTCGTTACTGAGCCACATAGGCGTATCCTCATCGGCAAAATCCGGGTGGTTACAGAAGATGTGCTGCCAGACCACGGTCTCCAGTTCTCTGCCCAGCTTCTCCATATTGTGGAAGCTCATGCCGCGGCCGATGGAAGAGCCTGGATCTCTCGTATAGTACAGGTTGGCCAGTGGTTCAGTATAATACAGCTCGTGCTCTTCGCCAGGGAAGAAGCGGCAGAAGTCTGCAGTCTCCCTCTCTCCGATATCACTCTTTCTGACCCCTGCCATGATACGATCCGCCATGCTGCAGGCGTCCAGGGACAGCAGGTATTCCGTCAACTGGCCCCGCAGATGCCCGTTATAGATGCCGTGAACATCCAGGAATCTCTCTAAGAATGCCTCGCGGCTCCCCTCCTTGTCGAAGGATTCCCGGAACAGGTCTTCGATGTAGACCACCTCCGTGCCCTCTGACCGCAGGATGTCGGCGAAGCAGTCATGCTCGTACTGTGCCCCTTTCTTCCATGGAATGTCGTCGAAGAGGTGGCGCGGCATGGTCTGTGGAATTACACCGTCGATCTCGTCTCCCGGTCTGTGGAGCATGACCTTCTTCAGTCTTCCGATCTCCGAATAGACGTTAATCTTACTCATTGTTTCTCCTTTCTGCTCATCACTTACCACTTTAGATTTCTTTTAACAGCTCGGCGATAATCGTCAGGCCCTTCTGCAATACGTCAGGGCTGAAGGCATAACCGATTCTGAAACAGTGCTCCATCTCAAAGCAAGAGCCTGGCGTCGTCAGAACGCCTTTCTCCTTGACCAGGCGGACACAGAAATCAAATGACGGAATGTCTTTGTCGTAATATACCAGGGCAGTCGTGCCGGCGACAGGTTTCACGTAGTTCACGCCTTCCGTCTCCTTCACCCACTTGTCGAGGACGTTTCTTCCTTCCAGCAGGATCTTGGCATTTCTCCCGTAGAGCTTATCCTTATGTTCCAGCGCCAGACTGGCCAGTATGTCGTCGATATAACCACAGCTGATGGTGTCGTAGTCTCTTCTACCGCAGAACTGCTCCATAATTGCCTGGTCCTTTGTCGCAATCCAGCCGATTCGAAGGCCCGCAAGTCCAAAGATTTTGGACATACTGGAAGTGGAAATTCCTTTGTCGTACAGATCCGCGATGGAATACATGTAGCTTCCATCCTCCGAAATGCCTCTGTATGCTTCGTCACAGAGTATGTAAGCGCCCACCTTGTCAGCTATCTTGACGATCTCCATCATGACGTCTTCTGGAACAAAAGCGCCCGTCGGGTTATCTGGATTACAGATGGAGATCAGCTTGGTGTTCTCATCGATCAAAGCTTCCATCTCCAGCAGATCAGGTACAAATTCATTCTCCTTCTTCAGCCAGAGCTGTCTCACCTCTGCACCAATGGATTCAGGAATGGAATAGTGCTGCTGATAGGTCGGCAGTACAGTGACAACATTATCACCCCTTTCTACCAAAGTAGCGATTACCATGTGATTGGCGCTGATTCCGCCGTGAGTCGGCACCACATCTTCTGGTGTCAGATCTCTGTAGAGACCTGCAATCCCTTTCTTCAGTTCAGGGGAGCCGTGGATATGCCCGTATACCAGTCTCTCCCCTTTCAGGCTCGATAAAAATGCGTCCGGATCTTTTCCACAGAGTTCCAGTAACTCTCCGACTTCCAAAGAGTCGATACAGGTTTCTCCAAGGTCGTAAGTCAAAAATCCTTCGTACTCATCCATCCAGCGTTCCACTTTAAATCTTTCCAGTTTCATAATGCATTCTCCTTTTTTATTATTATAATTCTACGATTTGTCCTAAGCCTTGCTTTTCGGCCTCTTTGATGGCAAGCATGCCTGTAGCCAGATCAAGAAGTGCGGTTCCTGTTGCATCGAAGACAGTAATCTGTTCCTCGTTATCTCTACCTGCCGCCTTCCCGGTGATGACGTCACCGATGATACCGCTGATATTTGCTCTGGTCATGATGCCTTTTTTGATGGGAATCTCAATTTTTCCCACGTTGATACACTGCTCGATGTCGTCCACAAAGACCTTCGCGCCTGCAAAGATTTCCGGATCGATTTCCTCTTTGCCCGCCATGTCGGACCCGATGCAGGAAAAGTGAGTTCCCGGCTTGACCCATTCCTTTTTGATGATGGGCTCTCTCGAAGGCGTCACGGTGATGATGATATCACTCTCGCCGGTTGCCTCTGCAATGTCTTTTACCGCGGTGAATTCTGCCGCTGCTTCCTTAATACCAAAATCTGCGGCCAAAGTTTCTCTAAGATTCTTTACAAATCTATCCGCATTGTCATAGTCCAGTCCGTCATAGACCATCACCTTTTCAATTCCAGGGAAGCTGAGCAGGGTTGCCGCTGCCTGGAAGGTTGCCACGTGGCCTGCCCCCACGATCAGCAGATTTTTCGCATCCTTTCTCGCCAAAAGCTTTGCTCCGATAGCGCCGGCAGCGCCGGTTCTAATGCCTGTAATATGGGAACCGTCCAGCAATCCGATAGGCGCCCCGGTCTTTGCATCGAAGATCAAAATCGTGCCCAAAAGCGCCGGCAGCCCGGCCTTGTCGTTTTCCTCAAACCAGGACACGGACTTAAGTCCGTAGATACCGGCATCCTTCAGCCATCCTGATTTGATATCCATCTCTGCACTGCCAGGAACAAACTCTTCTGTGATCAGAGGGTAAATTGTCGAAGCACCTGCAGACTGGGCCCGATATACTTCTTCTATGGTTTCAATCACATCCTTCATCTTTAGCACCTTTACGGTGTCTTCCATTTTCAAAACTTTCATCTCTAACATTTTTCTAAGCCTCCTTCTCACCTCTGCTTACTTTCAATTCCATTGTACTGGCTGGAAAACTCGATTTTTTTAGTATTTTTTTGAATTTTCCCTATATTTTTTGGTATATTACTAATTGTAAGCAGCGAGGATGTGTCTATAATTAAATGTAAAGAAACACAGCGGAGGAGGTTTTACAATGGCATTAACAGTAAAAGATATCTTACAGCTGGATGGCCTTTCAAAGATGCGTCTGATCGCAGGAAAAGGAGGTATCGACCGTTACGTGGTCTCCCTCGGCATTGCCGATTATGAATTTTCTTCTTTTACCGATAAATCAGAAAGGAACGTCTTTGAGCCGGACATGATCATACTCAGCACCCTGCTCTTCGCCAAAGGGGAACCAGACCTCATCCTCTCCACCACAGAATTTCTCTGTGAAATCGGCGCCGCCGCCTTTGCCTGTAAGACGACAGTCTTTCCAGAGCTTCCCCAGGAGGTCATCGACTTCGCCGACCGCCACGATTTCCCCATCATTCAATATGATGCCGACCTTTACATGGAGAGCATCATATTCGAAATCTTAGATGCCGTCAGAAAAGAGGATGACAACTTCTTTTCTGAAGAAAATCTAGATCAGATGATTGCGGGCAGCCTGACGAAGGCACAGATCTATGCCTTGAGCAAGAATATCTCTCTGAAGCTGAAAGAACATATCGTGGCTGTCTACATCAAAAGTGACGATCCAGACTTTCAACTCAATCTGGAACGTTATTCGAAGGTCTTCTATCTGAATCGCAACTTGAGCACCAAGGCCCTGGTATGCAAATACAGGAACGGCCTCTTCGCACTTTTGACGGCCCGCCAAAAGAAAAAAGAAAGCTTTACGATCATATTGCAGGAACTGATGGAGTTTCTTTCCCCTTCTGACAAAGGACTATATGTCAGCAGCAGCCGCATCCACGACCCGTATAAAGAGCTGGATCAGTGCATTAGGGAAAGCTACTACACCCACATCGCCTCTGTTGCAGAAGAGAAGTCCTTTGGCAGTTATGAGAAAATCGGTGCATATCAGATCCTGGTGCCCCTTGCCGATTCAGAGGCCATGAAGGATTTCATGAATTCCTTGATCGATCCAATCAAAGAAAAGCCGGAGTTTTTTGAAACGATCAGGCAGCTTGCCCTCAATGAAGGGGATATCTTCAGAACGGCATCGTCCCTCCAGTGCCATCACAACACCATCCGTTATCGCATCAGCAAGATCAAGCAGTTTCTGTTCTGTGAAGAAATGAGCGATCAGGAGTTCTATGTCAATGTCTCCCTGGCCGTGCGCCTTTATATGCTCAATGAGAATAAGTGATATATGGATAAAAAATACTTTGCATAGGTTATTGACTTCCCCATACAACTGTACTAAACTATGGTTAGCACAAAGTGCTAGACCAAAAGTTCGATACATAAGTATCACCAAAAAAACACGGAGGGGCGCTCCGTGTTTTTTAAATTCAGGCTGACTGCTGCTATTTCTTCCCATCCAACCATTTGCCTTTCTGCCCCAAGCTTGCTTGGCTAGGCAGAAAGGACAGCGAAAGGAGCGTCAGCGACTGGAGGAGCGAAGCGTTGTACTTTTCCACCTGGGCATGCAGGGCTTGGATGAACGCATCATCCTCAGGCA
>URXI01000321.1 GCA_900551775.1 uncultured Eubacterium sp.
GACAGACCAGCGAAGACCTTTTGATCGGGTTTTTCGTGACGCTGGATTATGTGGGCAGCGAAGACGAGAACGGACAGAAGCGAGGCCCGATCTACGGCATCGAGAAGGGCGACACGTACCAGTTTGAAGATCTGAAAGGTTATGGCATGTACTTCAAGACCTATGACGGCGCAGTCAGCGGTGCCAAGGACGAGGAAATCAGGGATTTCAAAATAGGCGGCGGAGACCAGTACAGCCTGGAGGGCACTTTGTACGTGGATGAGGGGAAGAAGGCCTCTATGTTTCCAAACGCGGTTTATCAGACCTCGGATGGTAAGGTCTATCTGATGCCGGGGCAGACTGGCGCAATGTTTGACGCTGAGGGCGGTTCGCTGAGCCAGGACATGGACTATGAACCTAGTGAAAACTTCAAAACCAAGTACGGAGACCTGAAAAAATTCAGCTACAAGATTAACATGAAAGGCGCGCCGAATTTGCAGAAGCTCGTTGTCAAGCAGTTTGACAAGGGGGATCATGTGATTGCAGTCACCGCCATGGATGCGGACTCCATCAAAGAACAGATCAGGAAAGTGAAAGGCGCCAGCTATATCATGGCCGAGTATTATACCGAGGGAAAGGTGGAACGGAAAATCTGCGAAGGCGATACCATCGAGTACAGTTATACGAAAAAAGACGGGGTTATTGTGATTAGGGATATCAGCATCGTTTAAACGCAAAGGAGTTCTGCTGCGAGGCAGGCTCCTTTTTCAATGTATGCCGAAGGAGGATTTAACATAAACTTAATGGAAAAGCGCTGATGCATATGCCATGATAAGAGCAGATAGATGCGGGAGGTGCAGAGGGAGGAATGGATGATGAGAAAGACTTATGTTTTAGATACCAACGTGTTGATACAGGCGCCGGATGCAATTTATAGATTTGAGGAAAACGATTTGGTGATACCACTGATGGTCTTGGAAGAACTGGATGGACTCAAGAAGGCGGAAGGAGAGAAGGGGCTCAACGCCAGGGCATCTATCAGAGAGTTGGAGAGATTGAGACAGACCGGTGATCTTTTGTCCGGGGTGCAGCTGCAGGACGGCGGCAGGCTGCGCATTGAATCCAATTGTGTCAATGTGGATCTGCCAGAGGAACTGCCGGATTCTAAGATGGATAATCGCATTCTCAGGGTTTGCAAAGCCCTTTGCGATAGTGGAGAGAATGTAATTCTGGTCACGAAAGATATCGTTCTGCGGGTAAAGGCCTCTATGATCAATATCCCCGCCGAGGATTTCGAAAGCGAACAGGTGGTTCGCGGCGAGCACCAGTATACAGGTCGAATTGAATGCTTTGCACCTGAAGAGGAGTTCAAATATTTCTCGAAAAAAGGAATGGCAAGAGAGGTCCTTTACCTGGTCGATGATGAGGGCCAGAAGAGGCAGCCGGAACTTTACGAGAATCAATTTGTCGTCATCAAAGCGGACCAGTCGCGGAAAAAGACGCAACTGGGAAGAATCGAAGGCGACAAAGTCGTTCCTCTTGCGTACAGGAAGGCAAAGCCTTACGGCGTGGAGCCGAGAAGCGCAGGGCAGTATTTTTTGCAGGAAGCGTTGATGATGCCCAGTGAGAAAGCGCCGCTGGTCATCGTAAAGGGCATGGCAGGGACGGCAAAGACGTTTTACTCTCTGGCTGTAGGCCTGGAAAAGGCGCTGAACAATACAGAAGGGGAATACCGGAGGATTTTAATCTGTCGGCCCAATGCGCAGTTTGACGAAGAAATCGGCTTTCTGCCGGGGGATGAACAGGATAAGATTGCGCCGCTGCTGAGACCGATCCTCGATAATCTGGAGCAGCTGATCGACTCTGACGAAGAGGAACGATATAAAAATGAGCGGGAGCTCAGCGGAAAGGTGGATGAGGTCTTTGAACGGGGTATCATCCAGGCGGAAGCGCTGAACTTTATCCGGGGTCGTTCCATCGTGAAGACCTACCTGATCATAGATGAAGCGCAGAATACGACGCCAAATCAGATAAAGGGAATTATCACTCGTGCAGGCCGGGGCACGAAGATCGTTTTGCTGGGCGATCCTTTTCAGATTGACAAACCGTTCCTAGATGAAAGGACCAACGGGCTCAGTTATGCGGCGGAACACATGAAGGGAAGTAAATACTGCTGTCAGATTACCATGACTGCCGATGAATGTGAACGATCGGATTTAGCCACTGACGCCGCAGAACGGTTATAGGGAATTTTGGGTGGCAAAAAAGCAGTCTGTCAAATATTGACGGACTGCTTTGCTCTTTGGGTCAGAGGGGTTTCACCATGTCGTACCAGACTGCACCGCCGTGAACGGAGGCGGACAGCCCCTGCTTTTCGAAGCCAAACTTGGCGTAATAGTGGATCAGGTGCTCTTTGCAGGTCAGCGCCATGGACGTCATCCCCTGCTGACGGGCGATTTCTATGGCTTCCTTGAGCATCTGCTCTGCAGCACCGCAGCCCCGACAAGAAGCGGCCGTCATGACATCGAGGACTGCACACACGGTTCCCACAGGTACTTTTTCCATCTCAAAAATATCATCATTGATGACGGCAGCCGCCATGGGGATCATACAGATGACGCTGATGATCTTCTCTTCGCTTTCACCGACGATAAAGTAGTCGGGGTAGTTTGCAAGCCTCCAGGCGTACTTTTCTCGCGAAGCGGCTTCCTCTGGAGGGAAACTTTCAGCCTCGATCTCTGCAATTCTGTCCAGATCTGCCGGACGCGCTTTTCTGATGTTCAATTCCATATCAATACCCCGCACTTTCTTCTACCAAAATGACTTCCATTTCGCAGGACATCATTTTCTTGTAATGAATGACCATGGCGTTACAGATTCTTCCTTCACTGCTGCAGTCGTAGCAGCGATCGCCTTTGATTGCGCAAGGGGTCTTGCAGTTCAGCCGTTTCGCGTTCTGGGGCGAAGCGGTGTTACGGGCGCGGTCGATGGCTTGATGGAGATTTTCGCAGATTTTGTTAGAACCGACGATGAAATAGACTTTCTCATGGCCGTAAAGGGTGGACGCCAGGCGATTACCTGCGCCATCAATATTGACGATTTCCCCTTCTTCGCTGATGGCATTGACCGATGAAAGGTAGATGGCAGTGTCCATGGCTTTTTTTCTTGTGTCGTCCGCCGTCAAACCGTCTTCGGGATGCCAGTGCCAATAGACTTCGTTGTGGGTCGACAGGGTTTGGAACGAACCCATTTCTTCTATGGTCATAGAACCGCCGATACCGACAGTCGTGCTGTCGATCTTCTGGTTGAGATAGCGGTCAGCTTCTTTCAGCGTTTTGAAGATCGAGACTTTGTAGCCGTTCTTTTCTAAAGATTGTACTGTTTTTGTGAGATTCATGGTTGTTACCTCCTCAAGGGTTCTAAGCTTTTATTTATCATAACACATCTGGCGAAAATGCGTAAGCCGGTTCGCCGAAATTTTGTCAGCAGACGTCGTCTGGAAAAGGATCCACTTCGTTGTCGGTCAGAAAACGCCTGTGATATTTCAGTTTCGCGTATTTGAGCACTTTCTGCAGATAAATGGTGTTATAGGCGCCGCCCACTGCGCCAACAATGGGAATCCCCTGCAGAAATTTGAGATAAAGCAGCTCCTTGGACATGGTTGCAGAAGTGATTTTGATCTGTCGGCCTTGATCATAGTCTTGAGGCCGGGCGGACTGTTCAATGAACTCGTTGAGCTGCTGGTCTCCCTGCGCCAGATCATCACCATAAGATAAAGCTGTCTCAATCATTTTGAGTATGAAATATTTCTCTTCTGGGGTATCGTAGCCGTATCCAAAATTCAGCGCGACTTCGTAGACGCTCTTGAGAAGGACGCCGACAAATACAGGGATATCGGGAAGTCCGATGCCCAAGGCTCCCAGGCCTACCCCCTCAACACTGGAGAGCAGCAGATTTTTTGTATTAGCCGTATCGGTTTTCCTGGAAAACTTTCGCAGTGATTTCTTGTCCTCTTTCAGTTCTACCGCATAAGAATTGATCTTGAACTGTCTCTCCAGTTCTTCTTTTTTGTATGTTTTTTCTAGCACGCCCGTGCCCTTTTCGAAGATAGTTTCAAAAGCTTTTGCAAAGGCGGCATCGAGGGTGCCCTGTAATTTTTCGGGAACCTTGTCTTCAAGAATTTGGTTTAACTTGCTGTCCTTTTTGCGTGTTCCTTTCTCAAGAAAGGCCTGTTCTTGTTTGAGCAGCCTGCGCCATTCCTTCTCCCGCGGTGTGATTTTCACTAGTATAATCCCCTTTTTGTGATAAGATATCATATGCATTCCCTTTGGAATAGAGAAGTATGATGAATACATTCATTTTACCATTATATCAATCAGAAAGTGAGGAGTTTACATGAAATTTACGATGTATCACAGCTGTATTACAGTTTTAAATTTAGAAAAATCCATAGAGTTTTATGAGAAGGCCCTTGGGCTTTCGGAGATCAGGCGTATGGAAGGTGACGACTACAAAATTGTGTTCTTGGGAACGGAAGGAAATCCATGTCAGTTAGAGCTGACCTGGTATGCGGACAGAAAAGAGCCTTATGATCTGGGGGACAATGAAATTCATGTCGGCTTCAGAGTGGATGACTTTGATGCTGCCAAGAAGTATCACGAAGAAATGGGCTGTATCTGCTTTGACAACTCCAATTTCGGCGTCTACTTTATTGAAGATCCGGACGGATATTGGATGGAGATCATTCCTACCAGATAGAAAACGATAGAATGCGATGAACCCCGCTGAACACCAGTCAAACTGGAAGGTCGGCGGGGTTTTATATTGGATAGAATGGCGAAATCTGACCGTTTTGAAC
>URXI01000322.1 GCA_900551775.1 uncultured Eubacterium sp.
AAGCAAACTCATTTACTTTTACACCCACCGCTTTGGCCACGATAAAATGTCCCAGCTCGTGGGGAAATATTAACAATACAAATAAAATAACTGCATAAACAATTGTCATCCCATAACCTCTTTACGTATTTTCTGATCGATTTCGATAATATCATTTAACCCTAGATTATATGAAGGCGTGTGAAGTTCTAGTATTTTTTCTATGTTTTTTTCGATGTCGACAAAACGAATCTTCCCCTGTAAAAACTGTTCTACCAAAACCTCGTTGGCCGCATTCATTACGACCGGATAGCTGCCCCCTGCTTCCGACGCCTCATAGGCTAATTTGATGCAGCCGAAAACTGCCGTATCGGGTTTCTCAAAGGTCAGGCTGGCGCCTTCTTTAAAGAAGTCAAGCCCCCTGCCCTCGTAAGGAATCCTTTGCGGGTAGCCCAAAGCGACGCTGATGGGAATCCTCATATCGGGCAGTCCCAACTGCGCAATCACAGAAGTGTCCTCAAATTCCACCGCCGAATGGACGATGGACTGGGGGTGCACCAGAATCTGGATATCTGAAAGCGGCACGTCAAAGAGCCACCTGGCTTCGATGACTTCAAGGCCTTTGTTCATCATGGTGGCTGAATCGATAGTGATCTTCTTTCCCATGGTCCACTTGGGGTGCCTGAGGGCCTGCTCCAAGGTTACTTCTGCAAGCTGCTCCCTGCTGAATCCTCTGAATGGACCGCCCGATGCGGTGAGGAGAATCCGTTTGACCTTCTGTCCCCGGTTTCCCTCTAGGCACTGAAAAATCGCGCTGTGCTCGCTGTCCACCGGAAGCAGTTTGACGCCAGTCCCTTTGACGGCATCCATGATCAGTTCTCCGCCTGCAACCAGAGTTTCTTTGTTGGCTAAAGCGATATCCTTGCCTGCCTTGATTGCCCTATAGGTCGGCACCAGCCCGCGCATGCCCATCAGAGAATTGAGCAGGATTTCGCTCTCATCTTCTGCCGCAGCGATCAGCCCTTCCTCGCCATACATGATTTCGAGCCCCGGATGCCGCTTTGCCAATGCCGCCGCATCCTCTGCGTCCGCAGTCACTGCCAGTTTCGGCGAAAATTCGTCGATCTGTTCTGACAGCCGATCTATATTTTTCCCACAGGTCAGGGCCGTCACTTCAAATTGTTCCCGGTTGGTTCTGATCACATCAAGAGCCTGGGTGCCGATGGAGCCCGTACTGCCGAGAATCGCTACTTTTTTCATCAATCTATGATCTCCTACGCTAGAATTAAAACAATGTAATAGTACACCACTGGGGCGGTAAAGAGGACGCTGTCGAAACGATCCATGATGCCGCCGTGTCCTGGAATCAGATTGCCGTAATCTTTGATGCCCATCTTTCTCTTATATGCCGATGCCGTCAAGTCTCCGCACTGGGAAAGAACCGCACCGATCAGGCCGATGATGACACAGTGTACCCAGATTCTCGGAATGACAAAATAGCCGAACAACCCGCAGCAGATCAGACTGCCCAAAGTGCCGCCCACTGCCCCTTCGATGGTTTTCTTCGGGCTCAGATTTGGACACAGCTTGTGTTTCCCCAGGAAAAAACCGGTGAAATATGCAAAGATATCGGTGCAGAATGCCGATAAGAGCACCAGCCAAATCAAAATAGAATATTCCTGGGTCTGATCTACTAAAACGACGTGATATGAGAAAAACACGACATAGATGATGCCCAGCATGGTTGCCATGCCGTCTTCCAGTTTTCTCTCGTTGATTTTGAAGATATAGATAGAACTGGCCATGATGCTGGCAGCCAGCCATGCCAGAATGAACTCGTGGTGCTGCGGCCAGAAACCGTTGATCAGGTAAAGAACCGCCATGCTCACATAGGCAATCGGCTCAGATGGATGGACGTTCATGGCTCTGAAGCCGTTAAAGAATTCTCTGATGCCGACCATGCCGACAAAGATGCACATTGCTGTCAGCCAATAGCCGCCCAGATAAACTAGTATCAGAAGTGGAACCATACACAGTCCTGAAATAATCCTCGTTTTCATATACTCTACTTCCTTCCTCCAAATCTGCGATCTCTTTTTTGATATTGTTCTATCAGTCTTTCATATTCCTGTGGCGTAAAGTCCGGCCAGAGAACATCTGTAAATTCGAATTCGCTATAAGCGCTCTGCCACAGCATAAAATTAGAAAGACGTTCTTCCCCGCTGGTCCTGATAATTAAGTCCGGGTCGGGGATATTGCCATTTTCATCGCCGGTATAGAGGTATCTGCCGATAATTTCCTCTGTGATTTCTATATCTTTAGTGAGACTGCCATTTTCAACATCTTTTTTGATGTTGTTTACAGCTCTGACGATTTCCGCTCTGCTTCCGTAGTTGAGCGCTATATTAAACTGGAGACCCGTATTGTTCTGCGTGGTTTCCAGTGATTTTTCGAGCCTGTCTACCGCAACCTTGGGAACTACCTTGTAGTCTCCAAGTATTTTTACTTTTACGTTGTTCTGATGAAGTTCAGCCAATTCGCTGTCTACGTATTTGACGACAAGCTTAAATATGCCCCCCACTTCCTCCTGGGATCGTTTCCAATTTTCGGTGGAAAAAGCATAGACTGTCAGATACTTCACCCCCAGTATATCGGATGCTTTGACGATTTCTTTCATTGCCAGCATCCCTGCGTTGTGTCCGGCCATTTTGGGCAGGCCTCTCTTCGCCGCCCATCTGCCGTTGCCATCCATGATGATGGCTACATGGGTTGGAATTCTGTTCTTATCTATCATATGTCCCTCATAACTTGGGGGCTATCCCAAATATTGAGACAGCCCCTTGCTTGTAGTTTGTTCAATTTCAAATCGAAATACAACAAAAATTATACTTCTAAGATTTCTTTTTCTTTTGCTGCGATGATATCATCGATGTCCTTGACAGCCTTTTCGACAGTTTTCTGTACTTTGTCCAGCTCTTTCTTCAGATCATCTTCTGTCAGTTCGCCTTCTTTTTCCTGTTTCTTGAGCGCATCGTTAGCGTCTCTTCTGAGATTTCTGACAGCAACTTTTGCTTCCTCGCCCATCTTTTTAGTGGTCTTGGTCAGTTCTTTTCTTCTCTCTTCTGTCAGCTGCGGAATCCCCAGTCTGATGCATTTTCCGTCGTTGGACGGCGTGATTCCAATGTCAGCGATATTGATTGCTTTTTCGATATCACCGATGGATTTTGGATCGAATGGTGCAATCATCAAAGTTCTAGGATCAGGTACGGAAATATTAGAAAGGTTCTTAAGCGGTGTCGGGCTTCCATAATAGTCTACCATGACCTTGTCTAATAATGCCGGATTTGCTCTTCCTGCTCTGACTGTGTTGAGATCCTCTTTTAGTACGGAAAGACTTTTCGCAATTCTCTCCTCTAAGCTTTTGTGTGAATGACTCATATTTTCTCCTCCTACTTGATTATCGTACCAATTTTCTCGCCATATACAGCTTTCAGCACATTTCCTTCTTCGGAAATGCCAAAAACATGAATGGCTATGTTGTTGTCTTTGCATAATGTGGCTGCCGTCAGATCCATCACCTTCAGATCTTTCTCCAATACCTCCATGTGAGTCAGCTCGTCAAATTTGACTGCCTCCGGATTGGTCTCCGGATCATCAGAGTAGACCGCGTCAACCTTCTTTGCCAGCAGAATAACATCTGCATCTATCTCCACAGCTCTCAGAGCTGCAGCTGTATCGGTTGAAAAGAACGGATTGCCAGTTCCTGCGCCAAAGATGACCACATCCTTGTGTTCCAGCTGGCTGATAGCCTTCCTCCTCGCATAAGGTTCTGCGATTTCTCTCATTTCGATGGCGGTCTGCACCTTTGCCTTGATACCCTCTGCCAAAAGTGCATCCTGCAGAGCTAGTGAGTTCATCACTGTCGCCAGCATACCCATATAGTCCGCTGTCGCCCTGTCCATGTCCTTGCTTGTCCTGCCTCTCCAAAAGTTTCCGCCGCCCACTACGATGGCAACTTCTACCCCCAGATCGTGGATTTCCTTAACCTGCCTGGCGACGGTCTTCGTCATCTCTTCGTTGATGCCGAATTTGCCTTCACCTGCGAGAGCTTCCCCGCTTATCTTCAGAAGAACGCGTTTATACTTAGGTTCCATTCTATTCTCCTTTATATATCATTTTGATTCTGGAACCATTATACCGTGACGATTCCTCTTGATTTACAATCGAACGTCACGATTCAATGGTTCCCACATCTCGACAACGTCGTAAGATTCTGGAACCATTATACCATAAAACCCATATCGGGTGAAATGGTTTTTTCTAATCGCAAAAGTTTGTTTTCTTTTATTATGGCAAATCCCCCTATTTTTTGTAGGTCAATTTGCCATAATAAAGACAAAAGGAGTGATTTTGTGGAAGAAAACAGGTTGAAAGAGCTTCGTAGCAAAAAAGGTCTCACCCAGCTGAGGGTCGAAACAAAAACCGGTATCGATCAGTCAGACTATTCCAAGATGGAGAATGGCATCCGCTATCCGACGATGGAGCAGGCCATCGCCCTTTTCAGGCTATTCGATACCAGCATCGACTACATCTATCATCTCACTGATGATCCGAGGCCTTATCCAAGAGTAATTGAAGAAGACGAAGAATAAGCAGGAGTTGTTACTAAAGAATGTAATGGCTCCTGTTTGTTTATTTTTGATGGTGTGCTATACTTAAAAAATAGGCAGGTGATTTTATGGAAAATAGAAATATAGATGCAAACATGATTTTGAACGTGTTCAACGATATGTGCTGTTTTGTCATTACGGACGCAAAGGGCAGGTATCTCTATGCCAACAAAGCCT
>URXI01000323.1 GCA_900551775.1 uncultured Eubacterium sp.
GGGCAACAACGTGATTCACTTCAATGCTGCCTTTGACGGCGACGGCAATATCATCGAAAATGCAGGAACGAACCCGGTAGGATTGTGGGACTTCTTCCTTGCACCAATCGAAGGATTTATTTCCGCGGCAGATATCGCCATCACCATCCTGATTTCAGGCGGATTCCTGGCTGTACTCAACAGCACAGGCGCCCTGGACGCAGGAATCGGCGGACTGGTCAGACGTTTCAAAGGAAACACCCTGATCACCATCCTGATGTTCGTCTTCGCCCTGATGGGAACGGTATACGGCGCATGGGAAGAACTTCCCGCTTATGCAATCGTCATTATTCCACTATTTGTATCAGCTGGCTATGACGTGGTCACAGGTATGATGGTTATTTTGATCGGCGCCACCGTAGGTAACATGGCCAGCGTGGTCAACCCGTACTCGATCGGCAACGACGAGCTGTCCCTGGGATCGGGTATCACCCTGAGACTGCTGCTCTTCGTCGTTATGCTGACAATGGGTATCTTCTCAGTCATCAAATATGCGAACAAAGTCAAGAAAAACCCGGATCTGTCCTGTGTTGCAGGATTGGATACCCACACGGCTTTGGCAGAAACTGAATCGGGAAACAACGAACTGACGGGACGCCGCAAGGCTTCCCTGGCTGTATTTGCTATCATGATCCTGGTGTGCATCATCGGATATATCCCATGGAGTGCCATCCCTGTGGGAGACGGCACGGCATATGACATCGTCAATAGCCTGCAGAATGCCATCAGCGGCAGCTTCCTTGGAAACTTCGTAGGAACGGATAAGTTCATGCCGTTCGGAGACTGGTACTTCAACGAATTCTCCACAGTATGGCTCATCGGTGCCATCGCCGTAGCCGTGATCAACAGAATGGGGGAGAAACAGTTCGTATCTATCTTTGCAGAAGGTGCGAGAGACCTGGTCGGTGTAGTATTGGTACTGGCTGCATCCAGAGGCATCTCTATCTTTATGGGTTCCAGTGAAGAAGGCATGAGCATTACGTTTATCTACTGGATCCAGAATATTCTCAGCAGCGTACCGCTTTGGGCATTCGTCGTTGCTGGTATCCTTGTATACCTGCTCATCGGTATCTTCCTGCAGTCCACAAGTGGTGTTGCGGGAATCACCATGCCGATTTTCGGTGTACTGGCCTTTACCTTGTTCGCATCTTCCAGCGCTGGTTCCCTGGGCGGACAGACGGTGTTGTTGTCTGTATTCACCTGCGGCATCAACTTCGTCTGCGGACATTATCCGGAATCCACCAACATGGGTATCTGCGAGATGTCAGGCGTACCATATAACGTATTCCTGAAGCAGTGGGCAAAGATCCTGGTACCGATTCTGATCGTGGCTGCAATCATCATTTCCTTTGCACCATACATCGGCATCGTGTAGACGATTCACATAAGAACAAATATGCAGAGCGGGTAATTTTCCATTTCCCTCTCTGCATATTTTTTTCCATCCCCATTTTACTAAAAAAACATTGAATGTGATTCAGGGTTAGTGTATAATAACAATAATACAAAAGAACGGGAGGACAATCATCATGGTTAAATTATTGGTTGGACATAAAGGAACAGGAAAAACAAAACAAATGATCGATCTTGCAAATGAACAGGTTGAACAGAGCAATGGAAGCCTCATTTTCATTAACAAGAACTCAAGATTGATGTACGATTTGAAATATAAGATCAGAGTAGTCTGCATGGAAGAATACGAGCACATCACCAACAGTGATGAGTACATAGGATTTATTTATGGAATTATCAGTTCCGATCACGATATCGAGACGATTTACATCGATAGTATTCTCAAGCATGCAGATTTTTCATTAGGAGATCTTCCAGAGTTCCTTGGCAGACTGAAAGTCATTTCAAAGAATTATGGAATGGATTTCGTCGTCAGCTTGAGCGCCGAAAAAGAAGAAATGATCGGCGTAGATTTCTCTGAATACGAAATACTCAACTAATATATCACGACATGGGTAGGGGCGGATAACCGCCCCTTATTTTTTTGTGAAAGGAGATTTTGAATTTGACGTTAGAGGACATTCGAAGCATTTACAAGAATTGGGATGCAAAACCAATCGGCAGACACAAGTTCTTTTCAGTTCTGGTACCTTTTGTTGAAAAGGACGGTCTTGTGCATCTGCTCTTTGAGGTGAGGTCGAAGACCATGGAGTCTCAGCCGGGAGAGGTGTGTTTTCCAGGCGGGCATGTGGAAAAGGGGGAAAACCCGAAAGACACTGCCCTGAGGGAGACTTTTGAGGAAATCGGCATACCGCAAGACAAAATTGAACTGATCAGCCAGGGGGATACCCTTTACGGCTATGCGAACTATACACTCTTCACATATATGGGAATCATCTCCTATGAGGCTTATCAAAAGGCAGAATTGGCCGATGAAGAAGTGGACGAGATTTTCCTTGTGCCCCTTTCCAAGTTCATAGAAAACCCGCCAGAGGTTCACAGTGAAAATATCTTCACCGATATCGATGAGAATTTTCCTTACGACAAAGTCGGTATCGACAAGGACTACGAATGGAGAGTTGGCGAGTGGCAAATCCCGATCTATGACATCGATGGCAGAATCATCTGGGGGCTGACTGCCAGGATTACAGAAAATCTCGTAGAAGTCCTGCAGGGAAAAAGTCCTTTTCAATGAATGCGGATTAGACTATAATATTCATGGGAAGAATGACGCTAAATTTGGAGGGAATGCAAATGAAAAAAATACGAGTAGTTATGATGTGTGTGGTGATGATTTTTACCTTCTTTTCCTGCAGCAAGGAGGAGGAAAATTCCAATACATATGAAATTGCAATGATCACAACGTCCCAGTCACAATCCATCGATGATGGGGCATATAACCAGAACACCTGGGAAGGGCTGCGGGAATACGCAGAAGAGAACAGTCTCACCTATAAATATTATGAGCCGGCAGAGGACTCGACCGATGCCAGATTAGAACAGATTGATCAAGCAGTGCAAAGCGGCGCTTCTGTAATCGCCTGTTGCGGACAAGAATTTGAAACGGTGGTTCACACTGCGCAGGAGAAGTATGAGGATAAGACCTTTTTCCTCATTGACGGATATCCAACTGACAAAAAAGGCAGCCAGGAGACTGGAACCAACGCCGTCGGCATCAAGTTTGCCGAAAACGAACTTGGATATCTGGCTGGTTATGCGGCAGTAGCAGACGGATATAGGGCATTGGGTTTTATGGGAGAAAACAGCACTTCATCCATGAAGAATTACGGTTATGGATTTATGCAAGGATGCAATGATGCCGCGGAAGATATCGGTGTTGTTGTCGAGATCAACTACAGCTACAAAAAGGAAGGGGAAACTGCAGCAGACGTTCAAAAGAAGGCAGAAACCTGGTACGAAGAGGGGTGCGAGGTGATTTTTGCATGCGGAAATGATATCTTCGATTCTGTAAAGACGGAAGCAGATATCGCAGGTGCAAAGGTCATCGCTTGTGGAGCTGATAGGAATGCAAAATCCAAAAATATCCTGACCTTGGCGGTAAAAGAATGTGGAATTGCTGTACAGACGGAACTTGCAGCTTTTTATAACGGAGAACTTGCCGGCGGAAGCAATCTGGTGCTGGGGGCGGCTGAGGATGCAGTCGGTCTTGAGATGAAGACTTCCCGCTTTGAAGTCTTTGATCAGGAGAGTTATGATGCCCTCTATCAGAGTCTGAAGAATGGCAAGTTGAAAATCGTTACCAGCGAAGACGCACAAAAAGTAAGCGTTCTGACGCAAAAGAAACAACTGAATTTTGTCAACGTCACAATAAATTAATCTTAAATCAGGGACAGGCTGCGCCTGCCCCTTTGTTTGTTTGGAAAGGAACACTATGTTTTTACCGGTTACAAGAGAAGATATGGAGAGAAGAAGATGGGAACAGGCGGACTTTGTTCTCGTCACAGGGGATGCTTATGTGGATCATCATTCCTTTGGCACGGCGATCATCGGCCGCCTGCTGGAAAGCAGAGGGTACAAGGTAGCCGTTCTCGCACAGCCTGATTATCAATCCTCAGCAGATTTTCAGCGTTTTGGAAAACCGCGTCTGGGCTTTTTGATTAACAGCGGGACGGTGGATTCCATGGTCAACAACTATTCTGTCTTCAAACGCAGGCGGAAGATCGATGAATATGCGCCGGGAGGCAAAACTGGACGCAGGCCGGACCGGGCAGTGATCGTATACAGCAACAGAGCCAGGGAAGCCTACAAGGACGTGCCAATCATCATCGGCGGCATCGAAGCAAGCCTTCGGCGCCTTTCTCATTACGACTATTGGAGTGACAAGGTAAGGCGATCGATCCTGCTGGATGCGAAAGCGGATCTTCTGATCTACGGCATGGGCGAGCGCGCCATCATCGAGATTGCAGAGGCATTGGAAGCTGGGATTGATGCAGGCGACATCGGCTGGATCAAGGGAACCTGTTACAAGGCAAAGCGCTTCGAAATGGATGAGGACACGGTGCGCCTGCCTGATTTTGAGGAGATCGCCGCGTCGAAGGACGCCTACTGCAAAAGTTTTGCCCTGCAATACCGCAGCAACGACTACATCAACGGAAAGCGTCTTATCGAAAAGTATTCGGATACCGTTTATGTGGTTCAGAATCAGCCCCAGCCGCCATTGGAGCGGGAGGAGCTTGATGACGTCTATGAGCTTCCCTTTGAGGATGCGTATCATCCTATGTACGAGACGGAAGGCGGCATACCGGCGTTTCGGGAGATCAAGTTCAGCATCGTGTCCAGCCGCGGCTGCTTT
>URXI01000324.1 GCA_900551775.1 uncultured Eubacterium sp.
GCCGGTGGTCAGCAGCAGAGATATCTGCGCCTTTAAAGATGAGTAAGAGGTTTTAAGAAAAGAAGGCGTAACGATGAAACAAATTCAAAAAGTACAGATCATGACTTTGACCATACTGGTAATCACCTTGCTGATTATGGGATTTCATATGTTCATCGTCCCTCTTGCGGACTGGATCGTGCGAATCACCGGCATTGTCATGCTGATCAGTGTTGCAGTGTGTGCTTACAGTACAGTCAGAGTATCGCAAATAAAGAAAAAATAATAAATCGTATATAGAAAGGAAGTAACATGGAGAAAAATTTAGCAAAGACTTATAATCCAAAAGATTTTGAAGACAGAATATATCAGATGTGGGAGGAAAACGGCGCATTCAAGGCTGAGGTAAATCCTGACAAGAAGCCCTTCACCATCGTCATGCCGCCGCCAAACATCACAGGGCAGCTGCACATGGGACACGCTCTGGACCAGACGCTCCAGGATGTTCTGACCAGATGGAAGAGAATGCAAGGTTACAGCGCGCTGTGGCTGCCGGGGTCGGATCACGCCAGCATCGCCACAGAGGTCAAGGTGGTAGAGAAGATCAGAGAAGAAGAGGGCAAGGAAAAAGAGGACCTGGGCAGAGAGGAGTTCCTGAACCGCGCCTGGGCTTGGAAAGACGAGTACGGCGGCAGAATCACCAGACAGTGCCGCAAACTGGGAGATTCCTGCGACTGGAGCAGAGAGCGCTTTACCATGGACGAAGGCTGCAACAAAGCCGTCAGACACTTCTTCGTACAGCTATACAACAAAGGTCTGATCTACAGAGGAAACAGGCTGATCAACTGGTGTCCGCAGTGCGGTACATCTTTGTCTGACGCAGAGGTAGAACACGAAGACAAGAACGGCCTCTACTGGTACTTCCGTTATCCGGCCGCAGAAGAAGGCGCAGAGGATATGATTGTCGCCACCTCAAGACCGGAAACCATGTTTGGAGACGTGGCTATCGCCGTTCACCCTGACGATGAGAGATACAAGGACATGGTCGGAAAGAAAGTCATCCTGCCGCTGGTAGGAAAAGAGATTCCGATCATTGCAGACCCATATCCAGACCCGGAAAAGGGTACTGGTGCCGTGAAGATCACGCCGGCTCATGACCCGAACGACTTTGAGGTAGGCCAGCGGGCAGGTCTGGAAAGTCCATCCTGCATCAATCTGGATGCCACCATGAACGACTTAGCTGGCAAGTACGAGGGTATGGACCGCTACCAGTGCAGAAAACAGTGGGTCAAGGATCTGGACGAAGCCGGCTACCTGGTTAAGACAGAAGAGAAGGTCATCCCTGTGGGCGAGTGCTACAGATGTCATACCATCATCGAGCCGATGCTTTCAGATCAGTGGTTTGTCAAAATGGAAGATCTGGCAAAGCCAGCCATTGAAGCGGCAAAATCAGGCCAGCTGCAGCACGTTCCGGACAGATTTGAAAGGACTTACCTGCGCTGGTTAGAGGAGATTAGAGACTGGTGCATTTCCCGTCAGCTGTGGTGGGGACACAGGATACCGGCCTGGTACTGCCAGGAGTGCGGCGAGCTGATCGTCAGTGAAGAAGATCCGAGCAAGTGTCCGAAGTGTGGCTCGACAGATCTGAAACAGGACGAGGACGTCCTCGACACCTGGTTCTCATCCGCCCTGTGGCCGTTCTCAACCTTAGGCTGGCCAGATAAGACAAAAGACCTGGAATACTTCTACCCGACTGATGTACTGGTAACAGGTTACGACATCATCTTCTTCTGGGTTGTCCGTATGGTATTCTCTGGCTGCGAGGCCATGGATATGCCGCCGTTCCACCACGTCTATGTCCACGGGCTGGTTCGTGATGCAGAAGGCCGCAAGATGAGCAAATCCTTAGGCAACGGCATCGACCCGCTGGAGGTTATCGACCAATTCGGCGCCGACGCACTGCGTTTCATGCTGACTACTGGTATCACGCCGGGCAACGACATGAGATTCAAAGAAGACAAGCTGGAATCCTCCAGAAACTTTGCCAACAAGCTTTGGAATGCATCCCGCTTTGTCATCATGAACCTGCAGGACGAAGACGGCAACTTCAAAGAACTGGCAAAGTGCTGCTCTGACTGCTGCGGCATGGCCTGCGGAGATACGACTAACTTCAGCAACATCGCCCTGCGCGGCGAAGACAAGTGGATCATCAGCAGAGTCAACGACGCGGCAGCATACGTGACCAACGCTTTAGAGAAGTACGACCTAGCGCTGGCAGGACAGAGAGTGTACGAACTGATCTGGAACGAATACTGCGATTGGTACATCGAGCTGGTCAAGAAGAGGCTCTGGGGCGACGACGAAGAGGACAAGAAAGTCGTCAGATTCGTTCTCGTCATGGCGCTCAAGAACATGCTTGCGATGCTGCACCCATTCATGCCGTTCATCACAGAAGAAATCTGGTCCTTCCTGCCGCATTCCGACTGCGAGAGAGAAGATAATCCAGACTGCTATCTGATCAAAGCCAAGTGGCCTGAAGTTTCCGAGGAGAGACATTTTGCTGCGGAAGAAGCCAGCCTGGAAACGGCCATGGAAGCCATCCGCGCCATCAGAAACATCCGTGCTGAGGCAGAAGCTGCGCCGAGCAAAAAATTGACAGCCGTCATCTATGCGGAAGGCGAAAAGCTTGCAACCATCAAGAAGGGTGAGAGATATATCAAAGACCTGGCAAACATCACGGACATCAAATTTGTGACAGACAAATCAGAGGTGCCGGAAGAAGTCATGTCCGCCGTCATAGAAGGAATCGAAATCTTCATTCCGCTGGACGATCTGGTCGACTTTAACGCCGAGTTCGACAGACTGACCAAGGAAAAGAAAAAGCTGGAAGGCGAAGTGAAGAGAGTTTCCGGAAAGCTTTCCAACCAGGGTTTCCTTGCCAAAGCGCCGGAAAAGGTGGTCAATGAGGAAAAAGAAAAACAGGCCAAGTACGAGGATATGCTTGCAAAGGTAGAAGCCAGACTAGAAATGGTAGCAAAGAAAGTGAACAAATAAGATGGATGCAATTAACAAGATACACGAATTTTTGCGATTCGGCAGTGTCCTGGGATTAGAACGGATGAATGTTCTCATGGAGAAGCTGGGAAACCCCCAGGACGAACTCAAGGTCATTCACGTGGCAGGCACCAACGGCAAAGGTTCCATCTGCAGATATGTTTACGAAGTATTACAGGCGGCCGGTTATCATACCGGCCTCTATACTTCCCCATATATCGAAGTATTCAATGAGAGAATTGAGTTTGACGGCGCCTATATTTCTGGCGAGGATCTGAATCGCTACACAGAAACCGTCCTCGCCAAGGCAGAAGAAATGGTGAAAGAAGGAGAGGAGTCGCCCACCGAGTTTGAGGTGGTGACGGCAATCGCCCTTCTTTACTTTAAAGAACAGAAGGCCGACTACGTGGTACTGGAAGTCGGCTTGGGCGGCAGGGGGGATTCCACCAACGTTGTGAAACACCCGCTTGCCTGCATCATCGCCTCTATTTCCCTGGATCACACCGACCGTCTCGGGGAAACCATTCCCGAAATCGCCGCAGAAAAGGCAGGCATCATCAAAGCGGGATGCCCGGTGATCTCGGTAACGGACAGAGAGGACGCCAAAGAAGTCTTGATCAAAAAGGCAGCGGAACTGGATGCACCGTTTTATGACGTGCAGAAGATCCCTTGCGAAGTAATCAGGCAAAGCCGGGACGGTTCACGTTTCGAAGCAGAAATTTTGGGGAAAGAATATGATATCATCATTTCCATGGCGGGCCTCCATCAGGTGCAGAATGCGCTGGCAGCCCTTTATGCCATTGCGCTGCTCGATGACATGGGCAGCATTGCGGTGACCATGGATGAAATTTGGGATGGGTTTGAGAATGCGAAGCAGATCGGCCGCTTTGAGATTTTGCAGAAAAATCCCTATGTCATCATCGACGGCGCTCATAACCCGGATGGATCAAAGGCTCTGAGGGAATTAGTGAACAATCGTTTTACGAATATGAAGATTTTGATGACCGTTGGCATTCTGCAGGATAAGGATGTGGATGAGGTCTTAGACAACTTCCTCGCCATCACCAAGGATTTTGTCGTCACAGAACCTGACAACCCGAGAAAGATGCCGGCATCTGACCTTGCCGAGATGCTCACCGCAAAGGGTGGAAACTGCACGATTATAGAATCACCAAAGGATGCGGCAGAGTATGTGAAACAGAGATATGAGGAATACGGCCTGCTGCTCTTTGCAGGGTCACTGTATTTAATTGGAGAGATGAGGGGGTACCTACATGAGTAAGAACGTGAAGAAGGTTATTTTGTTCTATAACCCGACGTCGGGAAGCGGCATGTTCAAGAATAACCTGGATCATATTATCGGCAGATATCAGAATGAAGGATACCAGGTCGTGCCCATCAGGGCAGCCCACGGCCATGCTATTTTTGATTATCTGGCGGATCTGGACAAGGAGACTTATCGGGAGGAATATCGGCAGATTATCGCGGCTGGCGGGGACGGCACCATCAATATCTGTGTCAACGCCATGATCAGAAATGATATCTATCTGCCACTGGCGATTATGCCGGCGGGAACTGCCAACGACTTTGCCTTTTATTTCAACATTCCTAACGAGATAGACAGAATGCTGGACATCGCTTTGGGGAACAATTATACGTATGCCGATGTGGGCAAGGTCAACGACCGCTTCTTTATCAACGTTGCTGCCATCGGACAGGTGGTAGACGTCAGCCAGAAGACGGACCCGAC
>URXI01000325.1 GCA_900551775.1 uncultured Eubacterium sp.
ATGATATTAAAATGTACCAAGATGAAAGAAAACTTGATTTTAAGCCGTTAGGTATGTCGTTTGGGAATGTAGACACTCCTTATCTCTTGCGAATTGCTGAAGAAATAAAGCCAACATCAAAATGGATTATTTATTATTATAGTGAAGACGATAAAAAAAGACTTAAAGATGTATTTGGAATTCTAGGACTTTCCAGGAAATTTGAAACCTATTTTCTTCCCAGCAGAATGTTTTGGGATGACTAATCAATAGCAAAAGACACCTCGCAGCTGGAGAATGATGCTCTCGTTGCGAGGTGTTTTTGCGTAGGTGCTTATGCCTTTATTTCCGCACCGTTTTTGAAGGTGATCCGCACATCGTCTGCGGAGTAGACGGTCATAAAATCCACCAGTCCGCACCAGAGGTTTGTTTGAAAATCGGTGACCAGTCCGTCCTGCTCCCGGAGAACCTTGAGGAACTCCTCAATAGTGCCTCTCCGTGCCTTTTTATCGGCGATCTGCTCGGTGATGGCACCCAGTTTGACTTTAGCTTCATCGTAGCGGTGGACCAGTCCGTCATAGCGTTTCTGGTATTCTGTCTGGTCAAGGGCCACATGAGCATTTTCGTAGATGCACTTTTCAACCGCATCGGCAAGCATCTGTACTTCCTCAATCAGTGCAGTTTCTTGGGCTTGCAGAGGCGTGAGGTCAAAGGCAAGGGCCAAGCCGCCGGTCAAGGATGCGATGATGGTATCCTTCTGGGCAAGAAGCTGGTTGACTGCCGAAATAAAGTAGCGGTGGATATCTTCATTTGTAAGGTGTGGTGTGGTGCATTTGTGGTCGCCATCAAATTTGTGATTGCACTGCCAGATGATCTTTTTGTACTTATCATTGGAGTGCCAGGTTTTGGAGCCGTACCAGCTTCCGCATTCGCCACAGCGAATTTTGCCGGAGAAAAGGTGGACACCGCTTCGTCTACCGCGCTTGCTGCGCCGTTCCATTTCCTGCTGAACCATCTCGAATACCTCTGGGGAAATGATGGCTTCGTGGTTGCCCTCCACATAATACTGCGGAATTTCGCCCTCGTTGACCTTTTTCTTTTTGGTGAGGAAATCAACCGTATAGCTTTTCTGAAGAAGTGCATCACCCTTATATTTTTCGTTAGTGAGGATACTCCGAACCGCTCCGGCGTTCCATTTATCCTTGCCGCCCGGCGATTTAATGCCGTCAGCGGTTAGCCTGGCGGCAATGCCGTGCGGCGTCATGCCTTGCAGGAACATACTGTAAATGCGGCGGATGATAACCGCTTCGTCCTTATTCAAAACCAGATTGCCATCGGGTCCCCGATCATAGCCGAGAAACCGTTTGAATGGCACGGTGACCTTCCCGTCAGCAAACCGTTTTCTCTGTCCCCAGGTACAGTTCTCTGAAATGCTGCGGCTTTCCTCCTGCGCCAGTGAGGACATGATGGTGATGAGCAGTTCGCCCTTGCTGTCCAAGGTCCAGATGTTTTCTTTCTCAAAATAGATCTCCACGCCTTTTTCCTTGAGCTGGCGCACCGTGGTCAGGCTGTCTACCGTATTTCGGGCAAAGCGGCTGACCGATTTGGTGACGATGAGGTCTATCTTGCCAGCCAGTGCATCCGCCACCATGCGTTTGAATCCCTCGCGGTGCTTGGTATTCGTACCCGTTATGCCCTCGTCCGTATACACGGAAACAAACTCCCAATCGTCCCGGCTTTTGATATAGTTGGTGTAATAGTCCACCTGGGCGCTGTAGCTGGTGAGCTGCTCCTCGCTGTCCGTGGAAACACGGGCGTAGGCGGCGGTGCGGCGCTTTTTCTTTTCATTGATCGGCGTTGCCGTGAATCGGCTTATCGTCGCCGGTATTGTCGTTACTTTCGCCACGTTTTTCCCTCCATCTCTGTATCATTACTTCTCGCATATGCTGTTTTCGCTCCTCTGTATGCCGGGGCATCTTCCGCTTGTTTTCCCATGCCGTCTCGAAGGTATGCCCGTCAAAGAAGCGGATGGAAAGCTGATATGGAGCCGTGATGTGAATGCAGACAATCTGCTCACGGAAAACCGTCTCACTAAATTCCTCCAGACCCATAGCGTCCGCACAGAGGTTTTTGAGGGCATCTTCCTTGATGCTGGGGCTTTGGCATTTTCCGCCTGACGCACATCGCCATACGGAATCAAAGCTGCCGTCTTTGTGCCGTGAACGCTGCCTGCGGTAGTTCTCGCCGCAGCTGTCGCAGCGAATGCGGCTGGTAAAGCAGGAAGTGTTGGGGCCGAGCTGATGCTCCTGCACATACCGTCCCTTGGCGGCTCTGCGCTCATCCGTCCAGCAGTCCTTCCGCATGGTGGATTCCCAGTGGTGCGGTACAATGTGGCCATCCTTAAAATAGAAAATCATCTCATTCGGAGCAGGGATCTCAATGCGGTCGATCTGCTCTGAAAAGATGATCTCATCAAACGTATCCAGTCCCATGACCACAGCGCAGGCTTCCTTGAGTATCTGTTCTGGGATGTCCTTGTTTTGGCACTTGGCATTCCCGGTTTTTCTTCGAGTCCCGCAGACCCAGATGGTGTAGTTAGCGTCAGGATCTTTTCGTCCCTTGCGGTTGGAGCGCTGATAGCTCTTTCCGCACCGACCGCACTTGATTTTGCTGGTAAAGCAGGAGGTATTGATGCTCCAGTTTGCCAAAGCCCCAAGCTCCCGGCGGCGCGCTTTCTCGGTCTGCACCGCCTGGTAGACCTCCATCGGGATGATGGCTTCGTGGGTGTTCTCCACGAAATACTGCGGCAGCTCCCCACGGTTAATTTTGCTTTTCTTGCTGATGGGGTCCTGCACATATTCCTTCTGGAACAGAAGGTTGCCCGTATAAGTGATGTTGCCGAGGATCTGTCTGATAGAGGTATTGCCGAAGTGCTGGCCCTTATAGGATTTCACACCCATCTCGGCAAGCTGCTTCTCTGTGGTTTCCGCTGATAAACCATTCATGTAATTGTCGTAGATGAGCCGAACGATCTTTGCCTCCTCCTCATGGACAACCAGATGATCGCCCTCCCAGCGGTACCCGTAGATTTGAAAGCGACCATTGGGAATACCTTTTTCAAATCGTTTCCGGGTACCCCATTTGACGTTGTCCGACAGGCTGCGTATCTCCTCTTGGGCAAAGGATGCTAAAAGGGTCAGCATCAACTCGCCGTCCTCGGTGAGGGAGTCGATGCGCTCCTTTTCAAATTGCACGGAAACGCCCAGTTCCTTGAGCCTGCGCACTGTATTCAACAGGTCAACGGTGTTGCGCGCGAAACGGGAAATACTCTTTGTCAGAACAATGTCGATTTTTCCGGCTTCGCAGTCGGCAATCATCCGATTGAACTCTTCGCGGGCTTCGGCTTTGGTTCCGGTTATTCCGTTGTCGGCGTATACGCCCACATATTCCCAGGCGGGGTTGCTCTGTATCAAACTGCTGTAAAAGCTGACCTGTGCCGAAAGGGAGTGCTGCAGCCGCTTGGACTCCATTGAGACTCTCGCGTAGGCAGCGACCCTTTTGCGGCGCGGCATCTGCGGTGTTTTCGCTTCGATTTTATTTACAATCCGCATGAAATCACTCCTTTCCGACACTATATATCACTCTGAAAGCCAATTATATCAAGTCGTTTTCCGATAATAATGTACCCAAAGACGACGAGAACTCAGCCCGCAGATTTGTATCAATTACGGCATATTCCTCCTCGCTCAGAAGCCCCTTTTCCCTGAGATTCTTTGCGATGGAAAGGGCGGCAAGGTAGCTCATTTCAGAGCGGAATTTATCCTCACTCATGCCCGTCACCGCCTTTGTAGCGGTCTGCAATATAGCAGGCGTGAGAGCAGTATTTTCTTTTTGCATTGCCGTAGGTGGTGAAGGGCTTTCCGCAGTGAGCGCAAGTAAAGTGGTATACGGCCTTGCGGTTAACCTTTTCAGGATGTGCATTCCACCAAGCGGTACGGCAGTTATCGGAGCAGAACTTGACGCGCTTTCTGCCGGGAGTCTGCGTAAGCAGAGCGCCGCACTGCGGGCAAAATCCGGCGTCCAGTTCAATGCGGCTGTTATCTGCGGCCTTCGTGCCGGTCAGCCCCACCTTACGGCAGAATGCTACAACGGTATCTTTCTTCAGTCCTATCGCCTTTGCAATGGTTGCATATCCATAGCCCTGGGAGCGTAGGGCAGTTATCTGTTCTTTTTGCTGATGGGTCATTTTGGTTCCTCCATTCCGAGGGTTACCCTCAATGACCCATCTGGACAGAAGAGCGAATTTTGGCCGAAAAAAATATGCCCACCGAGCGGTTATGGCTCGATGGGCATTCAGCAGTTTGGTTATTTAATTTTAGATGTATAGTCAAGCGAAATCCATCCCGCGCCGGATTTCAGCCGGCCCCAGCCAGCCGTGGAACCCTGCCCGGATTTGACCTCCATGATGGTAAATACGCCTTTTCCTGTAAACTTACCGGTCTTGGCATAGTCCGTTCCCGGCCCTTTGCGGATATTCAGGTCAGAAATGCTGACCTGGACAAGAAACGGCACATCTTCGGACGGCGCAGAAGCAGCCCCGCCCGGCGAGTAGATATTGACCCCGTTATCGTCGAACACGCTGTAACCTGGGTTGCTGTCGGCACACCTCTTGGCGTTGGATAGGATCTTGTATGCGCCTTTCTGTGTCTTACTGTCCGCCCATGTCTTGCGGACACGGTAATAGCCTTCTGTCAGCTTTTCGGGATGCTCCGTCTCTGTGTTCCCAGAGATCCCGCC
>URXI01000326.1 GCA_900551775.1 uncultured Eubacterium sp.
CTGAAGCAGGATCTTTTCCAGAGATTGGAGATTCTGACAAAGCCGGAGACCATTCTGGCGAGCAACACGTCCTCTCTTGCCCTGAACAAGATGATCGAGAAGGTCAGCGACGAGAAGAAAGGCAAGTGCATGGTATGCCACTGGTATAACCCAGCACACCTGATGCCTTTGGTAGAACTGTCCTTCTTCGGCAACATGGACGAAGAGACATTCAAGGAAGTAGAAGAACTTTACGATAGAGCCGGAAAGCAGACCTGCCGCGTGCTGAAAGACGTGCCGGGCCTGGTGGCAAACCGCATCCAGCAGGGTGTGGCAAGAGAGGCATTTTCCCTGATCGAGCAGGGTATCGCCTCACCAAAGGATATCGACAAAGCCCTCAAGTTCGGGCCTGCATTTAGGTATGCGACCACCGGGCAGCTGGAAGTTGCCGACATGGGCGGTCTGGACATCTGGTGCACAGTAGGTGACAACCTTCTCGCAGATATGGACAACAGGAAGGAAGCCAATCCTGTGCTCCGCGCAAAGGTGGAAGAAGGAAAACTGGGCATGAAGAACGGGGAAGGATTTTTTGAGTACCCGGCTGACAAGGTACAGGAGATCAAGAATGCCTTTAACAAGAAGCTGATCATTCAGCTGAAGGCGTCAAAAAACTATGTCGAATAACGAAATCAGATATCAACTTGGAGATACGGTGCCCCAGAGAGAAAACCTCCTTTTAGCGCTGCAGCATGTCATCTTTTTCGTAGCTTCGGCGGTGGTCATGCCCGTCGTCGTCGGCTACGCGCTGGGGCTCTCTCAGATGGAAGTAGCCGAGACCTTGCAGAGGACCTTTTTCCTCTGCGGCGTGGTTTCCATACTGCAGACTGCTCTGGGGCACAGGTATCCAATTATAGACGGCCCGGCGGGACTTTGGTCGGGGCTTTTGATCCTCATGGCCGGCACGATGACGGCTTTAGGCAAAAGTGCCCAGGTCCTGAGGACAGACCTGGAAGCAGGGATGATCATCGGCGGGGCCGTCATCCTCCTGCTCGTAATACTGGGGCTGATGAACAGACTGATCAAGCTGTTTACTCCTCTCATTAACGGCGTGCTGATTTTACTCATGGTGCTCCAGATCAGCCCCAGTATTGTGAAAGGAATGACCGGCATTACGGAAGAGAATGCCGTAATAGATTGGAAGAGCTGTGTGGTGTTCTTTTTCACCATGTTTCTGATTCTCTTCCTCAATATGTTTGCCAAGGGCTTTGTCAAGAGCATCGCCACCTTTGTCGGTGTTTTGGCAGGGTGGATTCTGGCTTACTTCATAGGACTGACCACCCAGGCGGATCTGATGGCCGGCGGCGTCCTGTCGCTGCCGGAGGTCTTTGCATGGGGAACGCCGACCTTTGACATCGGCATTATCGCAACCTGCATCATTGCGGCTTTCGTGCTGCTTTCCATGACTTTTGCCAGCGTTAACGGCATGTCGGAAGTCGTGGGAGATGAGGTGGACAGCAGACGGATGAACAAAACCATAGGGATTCATGGGCTGGCTACAGTGCTGTGCGGGATCTTTCCCACAGTGGCGTTTATGCCTTACGTATCGTCAACAGGCATCGTCAAAATGACCGGCGTTGCTGCGAGAAAGCCTTTTTACCTGGCCTCTGTACTGATGATGGTCATGGGAATGATCGCACCTTTTGGCGCGTTCTTCTCGACCATACCAAACGCCGTAGGCTATGCCGCCCTGATTATGATTTACGCTCTGATCATGGGGCAGGGGTTCAATGAATTTCGAAAGGTGAACTTTACAAATAGAGAGAACTTTATTGTTGGAATCTCCATGCTGATTGGAATGGGCGTCATGTTCCTTCCGTCGTCAGCGTTCAGCCAGTTGCCGCAGGTCGCCGGATATATTCTGTCCAACGGACTGATTGACGGCATGGCAATTGCGTTTCTGCTGGAACATGTGATTCTGAGGCAGAAAAAAAGAGCCCTCTAATCAGAGGACTCATGGGCTTTGATGATGTCGAGAACTTCTTTTCCGTCGAGATCGTGGTCGTTGGCATATTCCATGACAGCACAGATTTCGTCGTAGTGGTCGAGAAACTTCTTGAGGGCACCCTCGTACTTCTCTTCGGGATGTACCACAAAGGCATCGGGGTCGATTTCGATGTCCAGATCTCTCATGCGATGGATGCTCCATACGTAGATCAGATCCAGCGCAGGAATGATTGCCTTGCCGGCTTCCGTCAGATGGTATTCGACTCGCAGAGGAATCTCGTTGTATTGAATCCGCTCAACCAGTCCGTCGGCAACCAGCTCCTTGAGCTGCTGGCTGAGAACTTTTTCGCTGATCGGAAATGTCTTCTTGGTCTTCGAAAAACGGATAAATCCGTAGTAGTTGATATGGTTTAAGATGCTCATCTTCCATTTACCTGAAATGCAGGATAGCGCGTACAGATATGGATTCGTGCCTTGATTGGAATCAGTCATTGGTTTGTCTCCTTTCGCGTTGCTTGTATTCATTGTAACACAATTTGAGGAGATGACAAGAGAAAAGTAAGTGGCTTACCAGCTGGTAAGTGTATAACGAGGCCGTTACCCTGTAACTGAAAAGTGCCTAATTGTCAGACAATTTCAAATCTGTTATCATCAAAGTGTAAAGATAAAAAATTAACAAAGATCAATTTAAAACCGAATATATACAAAGAATGAGGAGGAATCCAAAATGATTAAGAGAACTGTAAGTGATTTAAAGCCGTATGACGCTCCGGGCCATTACAACATGGTCGCCATGAGATACCACGGCAAAGAAGAGACTGGCGCAGAGAAATTCTGGATCGGCAAATCCACTTTCCTGCCAGGCGGCGGCGCAGAGTGGGCATACGATGACAACCCGCTGGAAAAAGTGTATTTCGTTCTGAAAGGCGAAATGACGGTAACCGATAAGGACGGTAAAGAGTATGTGATCCACGAAAACGAATCCATCTCCTTCCCTCCAAACGAAGGCAGAGGTTTGGAAAACAGAACGAATGAAGTTGCGGAGATGCTTGTCATCATCAACTACCCAGCGTAAGACTTGCTGATTTTCCGCACTGCTTCGCAAGTTGCTGCTCTCGTGCTCGATTACGTACTTCAAGTATGCGCTCTCGCACTCCTTTGCAATGTGCTGTGCATTACGAAAAATCATCGGCGCCTTAAAAATCCGGCGCTTTGAGAAAGTTTGCAAAAAATATTTTGAGAATAGAGGAGAAATACAAATGGTAAAGTTAGAGAAAAATTTCGTTGACACGATGTTCTCAGTTGAGGGCAAGGTTGCTCTGGTAACAGGTGCCACAGGCGCTCTGGGAAGAGTGCTTGCAAAGGCTTACGGCTATGCAGGCGCAAAAGTCATCCTGACAGGCCGCAGCATGGAAAAGCTCAACGCCCTTGTTGATGAATTTAAAGCAGAAGACATCGACTGCTACGCAGTTGCTGCAGACCCTGCTAACGAAGAAGATGTAAAGAAGCTGATTGCTGAATCTGTAAAGGCTTACGGCGAAATCAATATCCTTGCAATCTGCCACGGATATAACAAGCCGGCAAACATTCTGGACCAGTCCGTTGAAGATTGGCAGTACATCATGGATGCAGACTGCAAATCCGTTTACATCGTCTGCAAATATGTATCACAGCAGATGGTTGACCAGGGTAAGGGCGGCAAGATCGTCGTGGTTACATCCCAGCGTTCAAAGCGCGGCATGGCTGGATACACAGGATACTGCACATCAAAGGGCGGGGCAGACCTAATGGTTTCCTCCATGGCCTGTGACCTGACTGCCAAGTATGGCATCAACGTCAACTCCATCTGCCCGACTGTATTCCGCAGCGAATTGACAGAGTGGATGTTCGACCCAGAATCAGCGGTTTATCAGAACTTCATGAAGCGTGAGCCGATCGGACGTCTTGCAGAACCTGATGATTTCGTCGGATTCGCATTGTTCCTCTCATCAGAGGCTTCCAAGTTCATGACAGGCGGAAACTACGACTGCTCAGGCGGTTACCTGACTTGCTAATCAATTAGTATCAAAAGATGATGATAGAAAAAGGAGAAAAAGAAAATGGGAAAGAAAGTATATGTAGATTTAGCACATCCGTTCAGCGCTGAGATTCCAAGATGGCCGTATTTTGACAAACCGGCAATCGACAATGCACACACTATGGCAAAGGGCGGCGTTTTGACATCAAAGATCACTTGCACCATGCACACAGGAACACACTGTGACGCACCGAGACACGTCATGGAATATGAGTTTGACGGCAGAAGAGCTCGTTACACCCACGAAATGCCAGTAGACGCTTACACTGGAGATGCAGTGGTTCTGAAGCTGGACGTTGAACCTTGGACACTGATCACTGGCGAGCATCTGGAAGCTGCCTGCAAAGCCTGCGGATTTGATCCTGCTGACTTAGAAGGCAAAGTTCTCTGCCTGAACACTGGAATGCACCGTCTCTTCGACGACTCCAAGGCATATTACCACTATTCCATCGGTACAGGTGTTGACGCCGGAAAATGGTTCGTTGACCACAAAGTAAAATGCGTTGCAATGGACAGCCAGGCCCTTGACCACCCGCTTCATACAGCTATGGGCAACAACGGCATGACCAGAATGAACCTGCTGGGAGCTACTGGAAAGCCAATCACAGAGGAATACAAAGAATTATTTGGCGAAGAAGCATACGCTGAATTTGACAAAGAAGAATACATCAGAATCCACGGCCAGGCCGCTTATGACGAGAAGTTCGGCGATCT
>URXI01000327.1 GCA_900551775.1 uncultured Eubacterium sp.
GGCCACGTAATTTCTCTGGGCAAGGATAAGAGAGAAGGGGCCCTGTCCGTAATCGGCGCCGTGTCTCCTCCGGGAGGAGATATTTCCGAGCCGGTATCCCAGGCGACCCTTCGTATCGTAAAGGTATTCTGGTGTCTGGATTCGTCTTTGGCATATAAGAGACACTTCCCGGCCATCAACTGGCTGCAGAGTTACTCTCTCTATATCGACAGATTGACTCAGTGGTATGAAGATAACGTCAGCAAAGAGTTTCCACAGCTTCGGAGTCAGGCTCTTGTCCTGCTCCAGGACGAGGCGGAGCTGGACGAAATCGTACAACTGGTCGGTGTCGATGCCCTGTCCTTCGAAGACAGAATCAAGCTGGAGGCGTGCAAATCTATTCGTGAAGACTATCTGCATCAGAACTCTTTCCACGAGATCGACACCTATTCTTCTCTGAATAAGCAGTTCAAGATGCTGAAACTGATCATAGCCTACTACAATCTGGCAAAGGATGCCATCAGCAAGGGCGCACCTTTCAATCAGGTGGCAGGTCTTGCGGTCAGAGAAACCATCGGCAGATTCAAATATGTGGAAGAAGAGAAAATCGACGCTGCCTATGAGGAAACGCTGGCAGAGATGAAGAAAGAAATCGCAGATTTGATCAGTAAGGAGGCTGAGGACGATGATTAAAGAATATAAGACAATATCAGAAGTTGCAGGTCCTCTGATGCTTGTCAAAAATGTGGAAGGTGTCACTTACGACGAATTGGGCGAAATCATTCTCCCCAACGGAGAGAAGAGACTCTGCAAGGTTCTTGAAATAAACGGAAGCGATGCCCTGGTACAGCTCTTTGAGAGCTCCGCCGGCATCAACCTGAAAGAAAGTTCAGTTAAATTTTTAGGAAAAGGCACGCAGCTTTCCGTATCGCCGGAGATGCTGGGAAGAGTCTTTGACGGTATGGGAAGACCGATGGACGGAGGTCCGGACATCATCGCCGTCAAGAAGATGGATACCAACGGACTGCCGATGAACCCGGCAGCCAGAGACTACCCTGCTGAGTTTATCCAGACAGGCGTATCGGCCATCGACGGATTGAATACGCTGGTAAGAGGTCAGAAGCTGCCGATCTTTTCCGGTTCCGGTCTGCCACACGCAGAACTGGCGGCGCAGATCGCCCGTCAGGCCAAGGTTATCGGAGGCGAAAGCAACTTTGCAGTCGTCTTTGCAGCCATCGGTATCACCTACGAAGAAGCGGACTTCTTTGCATCGGACTTCAGACGCACGGGTGCCATCGACAGAACTGTCATGTTCATGAACCTGGCAAACGACCCGGCAGTCGAACGTATCGCAACGCCGCGTATGGCATTGACCGCAGCGGAATACCTGGCTTTTGACCTGGGTATGCACGTGCTGGTCATTTTGACAGATATCACCAACTATGCGGAAGCCCTCCGTGAGGTGTCCGCTGCTCGTAAGGAAGTACCAGGACGCCGCGGCTATCCTGGATATCTCTATACAGACCTTGCGACCATGTACGAGAGAGCTGGCAGAAAGAGAGACACGGACGGTTCTATCACTATGATTCCGATTCTGACCATGCCGGAAGACGATAAGACCCATCCGATTCCGGACTTGACCGGGTATATCACAGAGGGACAGATCATCCTCTCCCGTGAACTATTCCGTAAGGGCATCAAACCGCCGATCGACGTACTGCCGTCCCTGTCCCGTCTGAAGGACAAAGGAATCGGCAAGGGCAAGACGAGGGAAGACCACGCGGATACCATGAACCAGCTCTTCGCGGCTTATGCCCGGGGCAAAGAGTGTCTGGAACTGATGACGATCTTAGGCGAAGCCGCTTTGACGGACATCGACCTGATGTACGCCAAGTTCAGCCAGGAATTTGAAAAGCAATACGTATCCCAGGGCTACGAGACTGACCGCGGCATTGAGGATACGCTGAACTTAGGATGGGAGCTTCTGAAGATGCTTCCGAAGAGTGAACTCAAGAGAATCAAAGACGAGTATATCGAGAAATATTTAGGGTAGGTGAGTTTCTATGGCAGAAAGAATGAATGTAAATCCTACCAGGATGATGCTCACTTCGCTGAAAAAGCGTCTGAAGACGGCGACCCGCGGCCACAAGCTGATGAAGGATAAGCGCGACGAACTGATGAAGAACTTCCTGGAACTAGCCAGGGAAAACGGCAGGCTCCGCCAGGAAGTGGAAAAGAGTCTCGCCAAGGTTTACAAGAACTTCACCGTCGCCAGCGCCATCATGAGCCAGGAGGTCATGGAGGAGTCTTTGATGTTCCCGAAGCAGGGGGTCATACTGGACGTCGGCAACAAGAATATCATGAGTGTAGACGTGCCGGTGTTCACCTTCAAGACCACGGCAGAAGATCCGACCAACATTTTTCCTTACGGTTTTGCACGTACATCAGGAGAACTGGATAACGCCATCTCGGAACTGGCAGATCTGTTCCCGATGCTGCTGGATCTGGCCGCAAAGGAAAAGGAGACGGCGCTTCTCGCCGCAGAACTGGAGAAGACCCGCCGCCGCGTCAACGCTCTGGAGTACGTCATGATTCCACAGCTTGAGATGACCATCAAGTACATCACCATGAAACTTGATGAAAACGAGCGTGGAAACCAGACCAGGCTGATGAAGGTCAAAGATATGATGCTGAAAGAAGCCATCGAAGAGAAGAGAGAGCACGACGAAGAGGCGATGGAACGCTTCGCAAAATAACTATCTAGTCGAGACAGGTGGAAACAGAAACTTTCTAATGAGTTTTCTGTTTCCATTTTTTTCATTTTATTTTCATTTTTCTTGACTATAATTAGACATGCTATCATAGGAAGAATCGAATATAGGAACGGGAGAAAGAAGCGGATGAGCAAGTACAAACTAAAGGACAAGGTGAACTCGACGATTAACGTGGAGGGTAATCAGAGCTTAAAGAAAAAATGTGACAGATTAGCTGCCTATTACAGGAATGCAGAGAAACCAGAATATCAGGATCTGACTGCAGAACAGATTGCAAAGGTGGAAGCTTTTTGGAAGCCATATCAATTCATCTATCAAGTGGATCCCTATGTGCACAGATTTTACACCAATGCCACAGGCCGGTTTGACGAGAGATACATCCCAGAAGACCTGCAGAAGTATCAGATGAGTAAGTTCTTTATGGAAGAGGGCTACATGAAGGCCTTCAAGGATAAGAACTACACAGAAATTGTCTTGAAAGATCTGCCAGCGCCGAAGACATTGATACACAAGGTGGCTGGCGTGTTCCGAGATGCTGATTACCGTCCCGTCACCATAGACGAGGCAGTGGACATCATCGCTGCCCATCAGAAATCTGTCAAGATGGAGAAAATCGCAGTAATCAAGCCTTCTGTGGGCACCAGCCGAGGTGCAGGGGTTCTGCCGATTACCAAGAGGGCTACTGAAAATGAGATTAAAAATATGCTTATGACCTGGAGAAGCAACCTGATTGTCCAGGAGGTGATTCAACAGCATCCGAAAATTAAGAAAATTCATCCAGAATCCATCAATTCTGTGAGAGTCATGTCATTTTTGAAGGAAAATGAGTGCCATATCATCTCAGCATGCCTGCGAGTAGGCCGGGACGGCAGTTTTGTCGATAACTGGGGTAAGGGAGGTCTTAGCTGCGGCATCGACGAAAATGGAGTCTGCAAAAGTCCCTTCTATGACAAGATGGGCACCGCATACGCAAAACACCCTAACGGATTTGATCCCAACGGTTTTCAGATTCCCGGCTACGAGAATCTGGTCACGCTGATTAAGAAATACCACCTGAAGTTCCCGATGCTGCGGTTGATTTCCTGGGACTTTGCCATTGGACCTGATGGAAATCCGATCTTTATTGAGTGGAACATGAAGGGCGATACCCAGCTCCATCAGCTGAGCAACGGGCCGTTATACGGGGAACACACCAGGGAAATTTTGGACGAGTTTTTTTCTCATGCATATAAAGAAGTGAAAAAAGGTTCGGTTCAGTACAATGAATTTTTGAATCATGTGGAAGTGACCGGATGCAGTCCTGATGTAACAGAGGTCCAGATTGAGCCGGAGATCAACGGAAAACCAGTGACAGTGATTGCGGCAAAAGCATTTCTGGGGAACAAGGTGATTACATCAGTTGCCATGGCAGATACCATCGAGAGAATCGAGTATCAGGCATTTTTTGGTTGCAGCAGTCTGAAGGCTGTGCGTCCGTCAAAGAACCTGGCCGTTGTGGGGGACGGAGCCTTCACCAACTGCTATGCCATCGAAAGTCTTGACCTGGAGTCGGTGGTCACCGTGGAACAAAAGGCCTTCTATAACTGCATCGCGATGAAGACGGCGAGCCTTGGGGACAGAGCCAAGAGCGTGGGCTACAGGGCATTTTGCGGATGCACGGACCTGGAACGCTTCACAGCAGGAAAAGCCTTTCACACCATAGAGGAAAGAGCTTTCCAGAACTGCGAAAACTTGCGTGAAGTCAATATTGACGCAGAGGAGATATCTGTCTTCGCCAGAGCCTTTCTGAAATGCGGCAAATTCAGCAAAGATGATTTGAAGAAGAAGTGTGTCTTCAAAGGGACAAACTGTTTCAAAGGATGTATATAGAGTTTCAGCCCCTTGGGC
>URXI01000328.1 GCA_900551775.1 uncultured Eubacterium sp.
GATGCCGGAAAAAATGTTTTTGATGGTGACGCCCCGCCTTGCAAAGAGGTCCAGGAGTTCTCTTCTGATCTGCGGATTCTCTCCCAGCTTATCCTTTTCTACGACGATGGTGGTATAGCCGGTCTTCCCGGAAATGCCGGAAATCGAGAGATTGGACTGATAATAGTCTGCGTTCTTTACGATCAAAGTGCCATTGTTCTCCGGTTCATTGGTATTTCTGATATTGATCGGAATCTCCAGTTTGATGACTGGGAAGATGGTGTCTTCGTGCATGACCGCAGCGCCCATGTAAGACAGTTCCCTCAGCTCTTTGTATGTGATGACCGGGACGCTGAGGGGATGATCCACGATTCTCGGATCCGCCATGAGCAGTCCCGAGACGTCTGTCCAGTTTTCGTAGATATCTGCACCCGCCACCGCCGCTACGATGGCACCCGTAATATCGGAGCCTCCTCTGGAGAAGGTTTTGATGGCGCCCGCAGGTGTCGTCCCATAAAACCCCGGAATGACGGCATATGGATGCTCGGCCATCAAGCCGCCCAGGACTTCCCTGGTCTTCGCTTCGTTAAATTTGCCCTCTTCGTCCAGGTAGATGGAGCCAAAAGCATCTATAAATGCAAACCCAAGATACGCGGCCAAAATCTTCGCATTCAGGTATTCGCCGCGGCTGATGACATAATCCTTCTTTGATGGATCTGCAAGGGCTTCCGTAATCTGTGCAAATTCAGCGTCGATGTCGATTGCAACCTGCAGGCGTCTGACCATGGCCTTATACCTGGCCTGGATCTTCAGCAGAAATTCCTCTGCTTCCGCCCCGCGTTTTTCGGCACAAGCAATCAGAAGGTCGGTCACCTTGTCGTCGTCCTTGGTCCGTTTCCCCGGCGCTGAGACGACAATATATTTTCTTTCCGGTTCCGCTTTGATGATGCCGGCACATTTCTTGAACTGCTCCGCATCGGCCAGGGAAGTGCCGCCGAACTTTGCCACTTTGATGTTGACGTCTTTCTCCTGGAAAATATCAGCGTGGTTCTCTTTTTCAATCTGATTGAGGTCGTAAGTCGTCGTCTGATATACGAAATAGTTGAGCCAGTTGCAGTACAAAAGGTTTGCCGATGACCTCCATTTGACGACCGGTTCCTTTGTGTCGTCATCGCCGGGAAAATAATTGCATGGAATCTCCGGATTGATCCCAGCATTCTTGTCACGCAAATACTCCTTCTGCAGGGTATCTGCGTCATATTCGGAATGACCCATGATGAAGATCTGCCGGTCATTCTCGCTTTTGACAGCATAAATCCCCGCCTCTTCGGAGCTGGCGATAATCTTCAGTTCCGGCACCGCTTCCACGTCCTCACGGTCTACCGTGGTATTTCGCGAATGAGGGACGTAGAATTCATCGTCAAAGCCACGGAACAGCATACCCTTCTTGTAATCCAAGGTATGTTTATATACACCTGACATCTTCTTCGGCAGGGTTCTTTTCTGTATGCCATAATGGTAGTAAAGCCCCGCCTGGGCGCCCCAGCAGATGTGAAAGGTGCTGTGGACGTGTCGCTTGGACCACTCCATGATTTCGCACAGCTCATCCCAGTATTCCACCTCTTCGAATTCCATCAGTTCCACCGGCGCGCCAGTGATGATCAGTCCGTCGTAGAACTTGTGCTTGATCTGATCAAAGGTCTTATAGAATGCGATCATGTGCTCCTCTGAGGTGTTCTTCGACTTATGGCTGCTGACCTGCAGCAGCTCCAGTTCCACCTGCAGCGGCGTGTTCCCCAGCAGTCTGGTCAGCTGGGTCTCTGTGTCGATCTTGGTAGGCATCAGGTTCAGGATCAAAATCTGAAGGGGTCTGATATCCTGGGTCATCGCCCTGGTATCCGTCATGACGAATACGTTCTCTTCTGTCAGCGTCTTCACCGCCGGCAGATTGTTTGGTACTTTAATTGGCATATGTAAAATCTCCTATTCCATTGGATTTTAGGATTCGTCCGATACTCGACCTAATATTACTATTATGCGATAAAACGCGATGGGTTTCAAGTTTTTTTCAGTATTATTTCGTACTGGATACGTAGATCTCCTCTATGCCACCTGGTGCCCGAGGAGCGCCGCGGTTCGCACCCTCGCCCTAGCAGTCAAATCCTTGCCCTGGCAGTCAAATCCACGCCCTGGCAGTCCGCAATCTGCTCGTTCTGTAAAAATGTTCAAGACTTTTTCTCTCGCGCGCTCGTTTGCGGACTGCTCGAGATCGTAGCGCCACTTTGCGGACTGCCGAAACTCAATCCAAGTCATCTTTAATCTACCGTGATGCTGACAGCCTTCCATATGACGGAAAAGGCTGTGGTGTTGGTACGGTTGACAAAGATGTCGCAGCCGCCCGCTGTATTGTTATAAAAAGAGACACCTTTTACGACTGAACCGATGACGCCAGTTCTCGGTGTTACCGTGACGAAAGGGGCTTCTGTAAAGAAGTTGGATTTGTAGGACAGTGCTGTCGCCACCGGCGTGTTGGTTTCCGTCACTTTGACAGTAAGGCTTCCCCAATTCATTCTGAGAATATAAATTCCCAGATTCAATTCCACAAAATTGCTGCCCTGCTGCGTGACCACCGGCACCCTGCCTGCGCCGACGGTGATGGGGCTGCCGTCTGGCATCTGCAAGCCTCCTGACAAGATCAGACTGCCCAGAGCCGGCTCCACACACAGTCTGCCGGAAGTGTCGGTGTAAATGCCTGAAACTTGGTCGTCTGCACTGATCAATTCCAGCCCGCCTTTCACCGACAACCCTGACTTCTGACTGAAAGACTCAAGCTCTGAAGGGTCGGGTTTGCAGTTGATGCCCACGTGGTAGTTGTCGTTATTTCGTTTCAGGTACATGCCGATCATGCCGGAGTTGACCACTATGTCCGTCATGTAGGATTTCAGGCAGTCGCTGACCTGGGCATGAATTTCATAGGCCGCATCGGTGTCAAAACCGCCTGCTATGCCCGAATCCAAATCCGCAACCCGCTCAAAGGTTCCGCTAGATGCGATTGGGATATTGGTCAGGGTGAAAGGCCCATACACAGTGCTTGTGCCCGATTTCTTCACCGTATAGGTGATTTTCAGTGCGTTGGACTGCAGGCCGAAGTTCCCATTCCATGCCGTGCCTTTCACATGGATCTTCACCGCAGTATCAAAACCATTTTCACGGTAGATGCGGCACTCGGCCACCTTCAGAGAGGTGTAGTCGATAAAATTTTCGTCGCTGACAGCGTAGGTGCACAGCTTCGTATTTCCGCGGCTGTCCATAATGAGCAGTTCGATGAGTTTCCCCGTACCACCTGCTAGTTCCAGAGTCAGATCCCCGGAAGCCGGAATCTCGGTCAGCTCTTTGGATTGGCTGCCCATGGTCACCTGATATTTTACGATGGATGCCTGATAGAGGGCCTCAGCCTTTGATGCTGCTGGAATGGAAAGGCGCAACGTGCCCGCCCCGTTGATGAATTTTGCGCTGCTTCCTGTAAGCGCCGTATCCAGGAAGGAGCAGACGACACTGTTTTCATCAAAGGAAACTACTCTGTAGCTGTCTGGCAATCTGACGGTAAAGTCCCGGGTCATAGGCTGACCCACGGTAATTCCTGCATAGCTTGCTGTCATCGTCACCAGGCAGGACGCTTCGTTGACACTTCCCGGCATGTTGGCGGCAAAATCTTCCCCTACCAGCAGCACGCCCGCAGACGAAATCAATGAAACTGACCCCATATGTCCCGCAAACTGATAGGACGCAGCATACGTATAGAGATCTGATGGCTTTTCTACAGCCACCCCCTGGCTCTCGCCGATGAAAACCGACGACTGGGACAGCATCAGCTGCCCAGGAGATGCCGCCGTAATGGTGCCGGAGTAAGACGTGCTTCCGATTTCCGTATTTCCTGACCTGGTAGTCAGAACGATGGTACAGGCCTTAGACAGACTGCCGTCAAGGGCAGCAAAGATACTGCTCTGGAAGCTTTCCGAAGAGAAGGTCACCTTCTCTCCATAACCTTTCGCCTCCCTGACCACATTACCGCCCACTTTGATGGCGATATCGTGGACATAGTCCGCAGAATATCTGTTGATGTTGACGGTAAAAGGCTGGCCTGCCGCAATGTCCACAGAACCGGAAATGTAAGACAGCCTTTTTATGGTGTCCAGAGTCACCGTCTTGCTGGCTGAATAGGTGCCCGCAATGGTAGTCCCCGAATTTTTAAAGGACGTGCTGATGGTGATCTTTTTCGTTCCGTCACTGTCGTGATTCACCCTGACTCCCGTTTTGGAAGTCAGCAGCACATAAGAGGAACCAAGAGTCGCATTCTTGCTGAAGCTGTAGCTGGTTCCGTTGATGGTCAGCTTCCCTGAAAAGTCGCCCCAGGACGTATAGCCATCGGTCTTTTTCAGATAAACGTACGCGCTGACCAGGGAATAATTGTTTGTCGCCGAACTGGCTTCGCTGGTCCATTTGATATAACCCGCCACTGTCGATTTGGGCGTGTCCAGTGTAATTGTGCCGTTTGCCATTATAAATCCACCTCCGAATCACTGTTGATAATCCAAGCAGCCATCTGCTTGTCACTTAATGAAATCATTCTTACTCTTCCCGCCGCAACCT